>CAZVIS010000394.1:0-3132 GCA_964627355.1 uncultured Rhodobacterales bacterium | reverse complement strand
TCCCATAGCGCGCCCGGTTGAGGCAGCCGAACGGCCCCTTCAGCCCCTCGACATGGGGCAGCAGCGCGTCCTCGCCAACCTCCACATCCTGCAGAACAATTTCCCCGGTAATTGAAGCCCTTAGCGACAGCTTGCCCGCAATCTTCGGCGCCGAAAGCCCGGTCATCCCCTTCTCAAGGATGAAGCCGCGGATCTTCCCCCCATGCGCCTCGGACTTCGCCCAGACGACAAAGACATCCGCAATCGGCGCATTGGAAATCCACATCTTGGACCCGCTAAGCCTATACCCTGTCGCGGTTTTCCGTGCGACCGTCTTCATGCCCCCGGGGTCCGAACCCGCATCGGGTTCGGTCAGGCCAAAGCACCCGATCAGCGTCCCCGCCGCCAGCCCCGGCAGATACCGCCGTCGCTGCGCCTCGGACCCATAGGCGTAGATCGGATACATCACGAGGGACGACTGCACCGACATCATGGACCGATACCCGGAATCCACCCGCTCGACCTCGCGCGCGATCAGGCCATAGGCCACGTAGCCTGCGCCAAGCCCGCCATATTCCTCGGGAATTGTCACACCCAGCAGCCCCATCGCCCCCATCTCGGCAAAGATCGCGGGGTCGGTCGCCTCGTCCCGGTAGGCCTGCGTGACGCGCGGTTGCAGCTTCTCGGACGCATAGGCGCGGGCGCCGTCGCGCAGCATCCGCTCTTCCTCGGTCAGCTGATCCTCCAGCCGAAACGGATCGGCCCAGTCGAAACGGCCAAGGTCGGGCGCGTCTTTTGCCTTCAGCGCGGGGGCGGTCGTGGTGTCCATCGGGGCCTCCTTCGGTTGGCCCCTTCATACGCCTGCCGCCAGGGTTTTCAAATCCCCTGCGCCTTTGGTCGCAAGGACTTGCGCGGGGCATTGACCCCACCCCGCTGCCCGGCCAACCTGCCGCGCGAGGGAGAGCATCGTGATCACCATTCCCACCTCCATCGACGCCGTCGAGAAAATGCTTGAGAGTCAAGGCTATGTTGCCTCGCGTGCCCTCGCGACGATCGTGTTCCTGTCGCTGAAGCTTGGCCGCCCGCTGTTTCTGGAAGGCGAGGCCGGCGTCGGTAAGACCGAGATTGCCAAGGCCATTGCCGCAGCCCTCGGGCGCCGCCTGATCCGGCTGCAATGCTACGAGGGACTTGATGCGTCCTCGGCGGTGGCCGAATGGAACTTCGCCGCGCAGATGATCGCGATCCGGACGGCCGAGGCGGGGGGCGGCGCGGATCGGGATGCGCTGCGGGCCGAGCTGTTCACCGAGGACTACCTGATTGCCCGGCCCCTGCTGGAAGCCATGCGGCCGCAGGATGGCGGCCCCCCCGTCCTCCTCATCGACGAGCTTGACCGCACGGATGAACCCTTTGAGGCCTTCCTGCTGGAGGCTCTGTCCGACTTCCAGGTCACCATCCCCGAGCTTGGCACCATCAAGGCTACCGAACCCCCCATCGTCATCCTCACCTCCAACCGCACGCGCGAGGTGCATGACGCGCTGAAGCGGCGCTGCCTCTACCACTGGGTGGACTACCCCGACTTTGCGCGTGAACTCCAAATCCTGCAGGCCCGTGCGCCCGAGGCGCAGGAAACCTTGTCGCGTCAGGTGGTTGCCTTTGTCCAGCGCCTGCGCACCGAGGACCTTTTCAAGAAGCCGGGGGTGGCCGAGACCATCGATTGGGCCAAGTGCCTGCTCGCCCTCGACGTCATCGCGCTCTCGCCCGAGGTCATCGCGGATACCCTCGGCGCGATCCTGAAGTACCAGGATGACATTCAGAAAATCCAGGGCTCTGAGGCGAAGAAACTCTTGGACGAGGTGCGCGCGGGACTTACCCCGGCATGAGGCTCTGGCGCCCCACGGGTGTCGCCGAACTGCGGCTCGTCCGCGACACCGGCTGGCGCCGCTGGCCACCGCGCCTGCCGGACCAGCCGATCTTCTATCCCGTCCTGAGTTTCGCCTATGCCGAGAAGATCGCGCGCGACTGGAATGCGGTCGGGCAGGGCGACAACCGCTACGGCTTCGTGACAGAATTCGAGATCGTTGACGCGACCGCTGCGCGCTATCCGGCTCAGATTGCGGGCGGTCAGGCGCACCGCGAACTTTGGGTTCCGGCGGAGGAGCTTGACGCCTTCAACGATGCGATCCTTGGCCCGATCCGAGCCATCGCCGCCTACCGCGACAGGGTCGCCTATCCGCTCGCCGAGGCCCTGCGGGAGGCGGGCCTGTGATTCTGCCTTTCTCCCTTCTTTCCTGCACAAGCATCCCACGGGGGGCACGGGGGGTGTGAGCCCCCCCGGCTTCCTCTCAACAGGCGCAACATGGCCACCTACGCCGACCTCCACCTGCCCGACGACGGCAAGCTCTCGCACAACATCGCGCACTTTGCCCGCGCGCTGCGCAAGGCCGGGCTGCCCATCGGGCCGGGCCGGGTGATCGATGCGATCCGGGCGGTCGAGGCGGCGGGGTTCTCGGAACGGGTGGACTTCTACTGGACGCTGCATGCCTGTTTCGTGTCGCGCCCCGAGCATCGCCCTGTTTTCGCTCAGGTCTTCCGCCTCTACTGGCGCGACCCCCGCTACCTTGAGCATATGATGTCACTGATGATGCCCGCCATCCGGGGCGTGCAGGAGGAACGTCAGGCCCAGGCCGCCGAGAAACGGGCGGCCGAGGCGCTGCTCGACGGTGCCGACCGCGAGGTCCCGCAGGAGGAGCGTCCCGGCGATGATGCCGAGACGCAGATCGAGGTGGATGCCAGCGCCACGATGAGCCGCGAGGAACGCCTGCGCACGCTCGACTTCGAGCAGATGAGCACCGCCGAGGTGGCCGAGGCCAAGCGGATGCTCGCGCGCCTGTCGCTTCCCGTCCGCCCCTTGCCCTCACGCAGGATGCGGGCTGATGCCGGCGGCCAGCGGATCGACTTGCGGGCCACCTTGCGCGACAGCCTGCGGCGGGGGGGCGAGATGGGGGCGCTCGCGATGCAGACGCCCCGCATCCGCTGGCCCAATCTGGTGGTGCTGTGCGATATCTCGGGCTCCATGAGCCAATATTCCCGGCTGGTCCTGCACTTCGTCCACGCGGTGGCGAACCGGCGGGGGCAGGGGTGGGCGCGGGTCCA
>CAZVIS010000393.1:0-3162 GCA_964627355.1 uncultured Rhodobacterales bacterium | reverse complement strand
CGGGGGGTGATGAGCGATCAGAAACCGTCCAGTGGACGGTTTCCGCGAAGAACGCCCGGCCCGTGGCCGGGCTTGGGGGTGTGAAACCCCCGGGTCTCTCCACACGCGCAGCGCACTAAAGCCGATAGATCCCGCCAAACTTCGCCTCGAGGTAGTCCAGCAGCGGCTCGGCCGTGGGCGCGAACCCGCAAGCCCGCTCAATCACCTCGCCCGGCAGATACCGCCCGCCATGCCGCTGCACCTTCTCGCGCAGCCAGCCTGTCGCGAGGGACGGATCACCTGCGGCAAGGCTCGCGTCCAGATCGGGCACATCGCGCCCGATCGCGGCATGCAGGCACCCGGCATAGAGGTTCCCCAGCGTATAGGTCGGGAAATAGCCGAACAGCCCCACCGACCAGTGGACGTCCTGCAGCATCCCCTGGCTCGGCCGCGGCACCACCAGCCCGAAGTCAGCAAGGAACCGGTCGTTCCACGCCGCCTCCAGATCGCCGGGCACCAGATCCCCCGCCACCAGCGCTCGCTCCAGATCGAACCGCAGCATGACGTGAAGGTTATATTGCACCTCGTCCGACTCGGTCCGGATAAAGCCCTCGCGCAGCTTGTTCACCGTGCCGTAGAAATCCTCCGCCGACGCAGTCCCGAAATCCCCGAACCGCTCGACCATCTGGCCATGCAGCCAGCCGGTGAAGGCGCGGCTCCGTCCCAACTGGTTCTCGTAGATCCGGCTCTGGCTCTCATGCACCCCCATCGAGACGCCTTGGCCCAAGGGCGTCAGCGCATAGTCCGGGTCGATCCCCAGCTCATAGCAGGCATGCCCAACCTCGTGGATTGTCGAGTAGAAGCAATTGAAGGGATCGCTTTCCACCACCCGCGTGGTGATCCGCACATCGCGGCCTGACCCGCTGCTGAACGGGTGCACCGCCAGATCCAGCCGCCCCTGCGCCCAGTCATAGCCAAAGGCCGTCGCCAGATCACGGCTCAGCCGCAGCTGCGCCTCTTGCCCGAAATGCCCGTGCAAGGCCGCCGGCTGATGCGCCGAGGCCATCGCGGCCCCTTTCAAGGCCACCAGCCGTGGCCGCATTGCGTCGAACATCGCGCCGATGCTCGCCGCCGTCGCCCCCGGCTCGTAGTCATCCAGCAGCGCATCGTAAAGGTCACCCCCCTGCGCCAGATGCCCCGCCTCTTCCCGCTTCAGCGCGATCACCTCGGACAGCGTGGGCAGGAACGCCGCCACATCCTCGTTCGCCCGCGCATCGGCCCAGATACCTTGCGCGACCGAAGTCACCCGCGCGATCTCCTGCGCCAGCCGGGCGGGGATTTTCGTCGCACGCGTATGGGAACGACGGATCAGGCGCAGCTGTGCCGCAGCCTCCTCGTCCGACCCCTCGGCCTCCTCCAGCCAATCGGCCAACCGGGGATCGGTGCGCCGCGCGTGCAGGACGCCCTCGATCGCCGCCATCTCCTCGGCCCGCTGCTGCGCGGCCCCACGCGGCATCACCGTCTCCTGATCCCAGCCCAGACGGCCCGCGATCTGCGCCAGCGCCTCGGTCTGGCGCTGGTACTCCATCAGTTCCGCATAGGCCGTCATGCCGTCCCCTCTCGTATCGACCCCGCACGGGGGTACTGGCTATAGAACCTTGCCCGCAGGATCAGCACCCACAGGATCACCGCGCCCACCTGATGGCTGATCGCCACATGCAGCGTCGCCTGCGTCAGCACCGCCGCGATGCCAAGGGCCATCTGGACCACCAGCATCGCCATCACGGCATGGAAGGCGCCACGCGTCACCCCATGCGCCGACCTCCGCCCGCGCAGCCAGACGACCACGCCAAAGGCGAACAGAAGATACCCCGACATCCGGTGGATGAACTGCACCAGCCCCGCATCCTCGAAGAAGTTGCGCCAGAGGGGGGTCAACTGGAACGGATCGGGCGGGAAGAAGCCATCGCCCATCAGGGGCCAGGTCGGAAATGCACGGCCTGCGTCAATCCCCGCCACCAGCGCGCCAAGAAGGATCTGAAGGAAGGCAAAGTGCATGAGACCCGTGGACATCGAGTAAAGCTTCCCCTCCCGCGCCCGCCGCGCCTTCAAAAGCTCTGCCTCGGGGCGGGACAGCGACAGGACGTACCACGCGATCAGCCCCAGGATGACAAAGGCCAGCCCCAGATGCGTGGCAAGCCGATAGGACGCCACATCCACACGGTCCCCCGACAGCCCCGAGGCGACCATCCACCACCCGATTGCCCCCTGCGCACCCCCTAGCGCGCCGAGGAGCAGCAGCCGCGCCGTCCACCCGCGCGGGATAGCCCCCGCAACAAGGAACCCCGCGAACCCGACCGCCCAGACCAGCCCGATCACCCGGCCAAGCTGCCGGTGCCCCCATTCCCACCAGAAGATCGTCTGGAACTCGGGCAAGGTCATGCCCTTGTTCTGCAGCTGATACTCCGGCGTCGCCTGATACTTGGCGAACTCCTCGGCCCAGTCGGCGGCGTTCAGGGGGGGGATGGCGCCGTGGATCGGATCCCAGACCGTGATCGAGAGGCCCGAGTCCGTCAGCCGCGTCAGCCCGCCGACCGCGATCATCGTCACCACCAGCGCGAAGAGCATCCCCAGCCAGACCCGGATCGCCCGCCGCCCGCGCGAGGTGTCGCGGGCGATGAGGCCGGTTGCGGGGGCAGGCTCGACCCGTGCCCCCACCTCTTCGAAGATCGTCCGTTTCGCCGCCATGCCCGCCCCTCGCTTCGGCCCGGACACTATGCGCCCAAAGCCGGGCCTTCAAGGCGGGGGGCGAAGGGGTCGCAGGGGGGCCTGCCCGCAGACCGCGCAAATTGTCGGCATTCCGGCGTCGCCGGGTCACCGATTATTGGGTATTCTTGGTCGTGGGGGGGTACAGGCTGGAAGGTGGCAGATGTCCGACCTCATGGAACTTCAACCGACCGCGCCGGTCCCGGCCCCGGCTCGCCCGACGGCCGAGCCTGCGGCGATGCCCCCGCGCGAAAGCCCGGCCATCGTCCCCTCATTTCGCTTCATCCCCTCGCCCACCCCGATGCTGGGGCAGCGGTGGCTCGACACCTTCGAACTCGCCCGGCTGTACGCCGAGGCGGCGCAGAGGAACCTGATCTCGGGCGCCGAGACCACCCGCCTGACCGACCCTGCGGCCCG
>CAZVIS010000392.1:0-3175 GCA_964627355.1 uncultured Rhodobacterales bacterium | reverse complement strand
CCCGATGGAGACCACCATGACCACCTTCACCCTGCACACTCCCGACACCGCCCCTGCCGCCAGCCGCGCCATCCTGGAAAACGTCGAGGCCGCTTGGAAGTTCATCCCGAACCTGCACCGCGTTCTGGCCGAAAGCCCTGCCACGCTCGAGGCTTACAGCGCGGCCTTCACGCTCTTTGACAAGTCCTCCTTCACGCCCCGCGAGCGTCAGGTGATCTATCTGGCGATCAACTATGAGAACGAATGCGAATACTGCATGTCCGGCCACTCGGCGCTTGCCGCGATGTCGGGGGTCGAGCCTGACGTGATCGAGGCGCTGCGCGAGAACGAGCTGATCTCGAACCCCCGCCTGCAGGTCTTGCGCGACTTCGCCGCCTCGGTCACCCGCACCCGCGCGAACCTTGCCCCGGGCGAGGTCGAGGCCTTCCTCGCCGCAGGGTTCACCAAGGCGCAGGTGATCGAGGTGATCCTCGCCGTCTCGGTCAAGACGATCTCGAACTACGTCAACCACATCGCCAAGACCCCGCTCGACGCCTTCATGGCGGGGACGAAATGGGTGGCACCTTCGCACCGCGCGATCGCGGCGGAATGATCCGGACGCCCCCGTCGCACCTGCGGCGGGGGTTTTCCCTTAAAAGGAGTTCGCCATGGCCCTCGCTGAGTCCCCCCTTCCCGCCGCATTCTCGCCCCGCACGGCGGGCCTCGGTTTTGGCCTTGCTGCCGTTGCCATGTGGGCGGCCTATCTCGCCTTTGCCCGGGCAGGCGTGAACGCCGGGTTGCATCCCGTTGATTTCGTAGTGCTGCGCTTTGGTATGGCGGGGATGGTGATGCTGCCTTGGATGCTGTGGAAAGGCATCGGAAACCTTGGAGGAGTCGGGTGGGGGCATGGTGCGGCACTGGCCTTCTTTGCCGGGCCGCTGTTCATTGCGCTTGGCGTGGGCGGCTATGCTTTTGCGCCGCTGGCCCATGGGGCGGTGGTGCAACCCTCGGCCCTGACGCTTGGCGCGATGGCGGCAAGCTGGCTGATCTTCGGGGACCGCCCGCCCCGCTCGCGGGCGCTTGGCGTGGCAGTGATCGTGGCCGGTCTGGTGCTGATCGCCGCGGGCAAAGGCGGGGCCGAGATCGAGGGGGCGTGGCGCGGCGACCTGCTGTTCGTTGCAGCCGGGCTGTTCTGGGTCGGCTTCACTGTGCTGCTCCGGAAATGGGCCATCGGCGGCGTTCCCGCGACGGCTGCGGTCGCAGTGACCTCGGCCCTGATCGTGGTACCCCTCTATGCGGCGTTCGTGGGGTTCGACCGGCTCATGGCGCTACCCCTGGGCGTTCTGGCCGCGCAAGTCATCGTGCAGGGCCTGATGTCGGGCGTGCTGGCCGTCATCGCCTATGGCAAGGCGGTAGAGCACCTCGGCGCCCCGACCGCTGCACTGTTTCCGGCCCTCGTGCCCTCTGCCGCATTGATCCTGGGGCTCCCGGTGACAGGAGAAGTTCCCTCGCTGATCGAGAGCACGGGGGCGGTGCTCGCAACCCTCGGCCTGGCCGTCGCCTTGGGCCTCTTTGCACGAAAGACGAACGCACAAACCAAACAGATATGAGAAGATGGCGCACCCGACACGATTCGAACGTGTGACCTCTGCCTTCGGAGGGCAGCGCTCTATCCAGCTGAGCTACGGGTGCCTGCGATTGCCTATAGCGCGCGGCGCAGGGGCCCGCAACGCCGGATTTCAGCCGAAAAGGTCGTGGCACAGCTCCAGCGCCTCGACCAGCGCATCGACCTCGGCGGGGGTGTTGTAAAGGCCAAAGGACGCGCGGCAGGTGGCGCCGACGCCCATATGGGTCATCAGCGGCATGGCGCAATGGGTGCCTGCGCGCACCGCGACGCCCTTCTTGTCGAGCACGGTCGAGATGTCATGGGCATGCGCGGCACCGTTCAGGGTAAAACTGAAGATCGCCCCCTTCTCTGCCGATTTCCCCTGCACGTTCAACCAGTTGAGCCCGTCAAGCCGGGCCCGGGCATAGTCGCGCAGGGATCGTTCATGTGCGGCGATGGCCTCCATCCCCAGACCCATCATGTATTCCAGCGCGACGCCCAGGCCGATCTGGTTGACGATGCCGGGCGTCCCCGCCTCGAACTTCATCGGCGGGTCGTTCCAGGTGACGAAGTCGCGCGCGACCTCACGGATCATGTCGCCGCCGCCCATGAAGGGGCGCATCTCCTGCATCCGCTCGGCCTTGATGAAGATCGCGCCGGAACTGCTTGGGCCGTATAGCTTATGCCCGGTAATGGCATAGAAGTCGCAGCCGATGGCGGCCACATCGACCGGCAGGTGGACGGCCGCCTGCGACCCGTCCACCAGCACCGGCACGCCCTTGGCCCGCGCCCCGGCACAGATCGCCGCCACATCGACGACCGTCCCCAGCACATTGGACATATGCGTCACTGCGACCAGCTTCGTCCTCGGCCCGATGGCGTCGATCACCGCCTGCGGATCGAGATCCCCGTTCGCGTCGCAGTCCACCCACTTCAGAACGACCCCCTGCCGCTCGCGCAGGAAATGCCAGGGGACGATATTGGCGTGATGCTCCATGATCGAGAGGACAATCTCGTCCCCCGCCTGCAGGCGGGGCGCGGCCCAGGCGTAGGAGACCAGGTTGATCGCTTCGGTCGTGCCGCTTGTAAAGACGATCTCCTCCTCGGACGGCGCGCCAAGGAAGCGCGCGATGATCCCGCGCACCCCTTCATACCGTTCTGTCGCAACTGTAGAAAGGTAGTGCAACCCCCGGTGAACGTTAGCATATTCCTCGGCGTACCCGCGCGTCACCGCGTCGATCACCACCTGCGGCTTCTGTGCCGAGGCGCCGTTGTCCAGATAGACCAGCGGCTTGCCGTTCACCTGCCGCGACAGGATGGGAAAGTCGGCACGGATACGGTTCACGTCATACATGTCTCAGACCCCCTCGACCGCTGGCATGAAGGGGGCGAGGACCAGCGCCATGAGGAAGGCCAGCGCCATCATCCCTAGGATCACGCCGACAAAGGTCGCGCCAAGCGAGCGGAAGCCGTGCAACTCGGCCACAAAGTTGGTCAGAAGCCAGAAGAACAGCGCCACCGCCACCAGCCCGATCAATTGCGCAAGCGGGGGCAGCAGCATCTCGGCCACCACTTGCGCCACCTGCGCGA
>CAZVIS010000391.1:0-3177 GCA_964627355.1 uncultured Rhodobacterales bacterium | reverse complement strand
GATGCGGCATCACCTCGAAGAGGGGCAAGAGAACCAGATCGGTTGGACTGCAGCCCTTGCGGACCCGTTTTTTGTGCCGAGCCCTTGCCGCGATGCACCAAGACCTGTCCGGGCCTTGGACGGTGGCCAGCCTGGCCGAGCATGCGGGTCTGTCGCGCACAGCTTTCGCGGTCCGCTTTGCACGGCTCGTCGGGCAGACGCCGATGGGCTACATAACGCTGTGGCGGATGCTTTGGGCGGCCAAACGCCTGGACCGGGACGGCACGTCAGTGGCCGAGGTAGCAGCCGAAGTCGGGTACGCCTCGGAGAGTTCGTTCACGGCAGCGTTCAAGCGGACTCTGGGAACGACGCCGCGCCGGTTTGTCGATAAGATGGTGAGCGCAGTCCCCGCCCATCGGTGAGCAATAGGAGCATAGTCTACGATTTCGGGACTGCGCGGGTCGGTACTGTCAGACGAATGCGAACCAGTCTCCGTTTCCCCTACCCCGCCGCGATGTCAGGCGCTGAGAAGGCCGCGCCACTCGGCGAGAGCGGCGGCGCGGGTCAGCTTGTAGTGGACACGGGTCTGGAGGTGACGCTCCGTCGGAAAGTGGTTGTGGACCGAGGCATGGACTGAGGCGAACTTCTGCTGCGTCCGCATGCGCCGGAACCGCAGCATCGCCCGCTCGCGTCGTAGGAACGGCAGGTGCGAATTTTCGGCCCGGTTGTTGTGCCACCGTCCCATCTCACGATCATCGCCGCGACCGAGGTCCTTCAGCGCAGCGCCATAGGAACGCAGGCGATCGGTCACGATAGTGTCCGGTCGACCGTGGCGCCTCATTGCTTTCTTCAGAAAACCCAACGCCGACTTGCGATCGCGTGTCTTCGTGACGAAGCTTTCCAGCACCTCGCCCTCGTGGTCGACGGCGCGCCAGAGGTAATGCGTGACGCCGTTGATCTTCACATAGACCTCGTCCAGGTGCCATCGCCAGTTGCGACAGGCCCGCATCCTGTCCACCCGCCGGCTGCGTATCTCGGCTGCAAACATCGGACCGAACCGGTTCAACCAGAACCGCACGGTCTCGTGGCTGATCTCGATGCCACGCTCGTGCAGGAGGTCCTCGACGTTCCGCAACGACAAAGGAAAGCGGATGTAGAGCATCACCGCCAGGCGGATGATCTCGGGGCTGGTCTTAAAGCGACGGAAGGCACTGGGGCTGGGCATGCCGGGAGGCTAGGCGGACGCCCTGCCCCGCTCAAGCGAAGTTCTTCTGACAGGCCCCCTAGCTCCAATTGCGGTCATGCTCGGCATGGGTCCGGAGATAGGCGCCGGGGCCGAAATGCGTGTCGTAGAACCCGGTATCGAGCCGGTGCGCCTGAAGATAGGTGTTGATGAAGACCGCGGGCGCAGTGGCCGGGAAGCGCCCGAACGTGGCAAAGACATAGTCCGCCATGATCGTCGCGATCTCGACCGCCTCGGCGTCGATCGGTGCGGCCGCACCGCGGACCGCCGCAGTTTCGCGGTAGGGACCGGCTTGACCCGGATCGAACGGCCCGCCCTTGCCGAACTTGCGTGCCACAACCGCCTCGATCGCCGCGCGCATGTCGGCGTGGTGCGGGGGGACATGCGCCTCGAACACGCCGCGAAGACCGGTGACGTAGGGCAGCGGGTTGCCCTCGTGCATCTGGAAATGGAAGCCAAGTCCCGGGACGGCGGGGTCACCGCTGGCACCGAGGACGACAAAGGGATTGATCCCGGTGTACATCCAGCCGCCCAGCCCCAGTGCCTGGAGCATCAGAGCGCCGGCATAGCAGGCAGTTCCTGTCTCGGTCGCGACATCAGTCATCGCGACCTGTTCCAGGAACGTCATCGGATAGGCGACCTGCATGTTCAGCCGGTGGCCGAACTTCTCCAGCCCCGGGATCTGCCGACCGTTGACGTCGTCATAGATGCCCGTGCCGTTCTGCACGAGGTAGAGCAGCAGCAGGATTACATGCTGCGCGACATCGGCCACGGGCCAGATCAGGGTCGATCCGGGCACGTTGGCGCACCAGGTGTTGTGTCCTTCCATGTAAGGCATCGCCGCCGGGATGTTCAGCCGCCCGTCCGCCAGTTTGACGATCCGCGCCCGGTGCGCCTCGGTCCACGCCCTGAGGTCGACGCTCCCGTCGGTCTGCACCGGGGTCATGTCGCGCGTGGGCAGGAAGTAGACGCCGCTGTCGTCGGTGAAAAAAAACTCGGTCGTGTTGAACCCGGCCGATGATGGGAAACTGCGTCCGCCCGCCGCCGTGGTGTAGTTCGGCAGCTTGCCAGCATAGCTTGGGTGATGGGCGAACAGGTTCACCCAGCCGGTGTTGCCCGCGACGGTCGAGAGCAGAAGCATCTGCTCCACCGGGTCAAGAGCCAGGGGCGCCACGGTCGACGTATAGGCCAGCGGTCCGTTCGGGATGCTGGCGCCCTTTGCGAAACGGCGGGACCGGCGGCCGTGGATCGCCTCGATCAGGGGGAAGGTCGCGGCCTCGACAAGGCCACGGGACAGAGGGGAGAAAGAGTCGAGCATGAGTTTGCCTTTCTGGGTCAGGGTCTGGCCTTGTGCAAAGCCAAGGCCGGTGAGGATCGCCCCGGTCGCAGCCAGGGTGGTGCCAAACAACCGGCGCCGGCTGATGCGGAGAGTCATGTGTTGCCTTCCCTCAGCCAACGGCAGGTCTGCCAAGGTGAAGGGTCCGCAACTCCCTTTGGTTCACGACGCCCCGAGGCAGCCCGATGTCGCGACACAAGTGGTCGGACAAAGCGGCGAGGTGTCGCGCGTCTGTGTTGCGTCCTTGGGTCAGCCAGCGCCAGCGGCGGCGCCAAAGACGTTGCGGGTTAGCTGTCGGTGTCATCGGTCAGTCCTTCGAAGCGCGGCCTGCGGTGGCCGCCTGACGGGCAGATGACCCAAAGAGCATCGAGAGCGTGAGGGGCAGACTCGACAGAAACGGTCCAAATGTGCCATGACGCCGATATGCCCACCTCCTACGCCCCCAGGAAAATCTCGGTCTGCCTTGTCGCTGTTCCCGAGACAGCGGCAGGGGTCCTGCATGGACTCTTCGAGGTGTTCTCCTTTGTCGGAGCGGGGTGGGAGATGCTGACCGGCTGGCCGCCGGGTCCGCGCCGCTTCCTGCCGCGGGTTGTTGCGCTCAGCCGCGCCCCGTTCCGAA
>CAZVIS010000390.1:0-3198 GCA_964627355.1 uncultured Rhodobacterales bacterium | reverse complement strand
TCCACCGTCCGGCCCCAGGCCAGCTCGGCCGCCGCCGCGTCATAGCGGGGGGTCGAGTCGTTGTGGAAGCCGTGGTTCACGCCCTCGTAGATATGCGCCTCGTACCGGGTGCCCGCGGCCTTCAGCGCCGCCTCATAGGCGGGCCAGCCCTCGTTGATCCGGGTGTCGAGGCCCGCGTAATGCAGCAGAAGTGGCGCCTTGATCTTGGGCACATCCTCGGACGCCGCCTGACGGCCGTAGAAGGGCACGGCGCCGCCAAGCTCGGGGTAGGCGACGGCGGCGGCATTCGCGACACCCCCACCATAGCAGAAGCCGACGATCCCCACGCGCCCCGTGGTCGCGGCATCGGCCATCAGGAACTCCACCGCCGCGAAGAAATCGTTCATCAGCTTGGCCGGATCGACCGAGGCCTGAAGCTCGCGCCCCTTGTCGTCATCGCCCGGATAGCCGCCGACGCTCGTCAGCCCGTCGGGTGCCAGGGCGATGAACCCGGCCTTGGCCACCCGGCGCGCCACATCGCGGATATAGGGGTTCAGCCCCCGGTTCTCGTGCACCACGACCACCGCAGGCAGCTTGGCCGCAGCCCCGGCAGGCGTCACGCGATAGGCGTTCACCGTCCCGTGGCCATTGGGCGAGGGGTAGGTGACTTCTTCTCCCACGATCCCCGCGTCATCGGGCGCCACCTGCTGGGCCATCGCGTAGTCCGGGCTCATCATGTTCAGAAGGGCCAGCGCGGTCAGCCCGCCCACGGCATACTTTCCCGCGCGGTCCAGAAACTCGCGCTTGGTGATTCGCCCGTGGGCGTAGAAGTCGTAAAGCTCCAGCAACGCAGGGTGAAAGTCCTTGGCGGTCATGCGGGTCATCGTGGCCTCCTTGGGGTTGCAGTCCGGAAAAAGTGTATCGCGCGATTGGCCTTCGTCAGCCGGGTCCGTCCAACAGATCCGTGATCGTCCCGCGATGCGGAACCGCGCGCGGGCGTGAGTCCGCACCGCCACAGGTGCGCCCCTGCATCTGGGGCCGCTCCTTTCCTGCTATGCAATCCTTCGCACCCGGACTATGTTCTTGTGGGTAACCGGGGGAAACACCCCGGCGCTAGAGGCAGGCACATTCGGCAACAAGGGGAGGGGGCCCATGCGCTGCCCGTTCTGCGGCAATATCGACACGCAAGTGAAGGACTCGCGGCCCGCCGAGGATCACGTCTCGATCCGCCGCCGCCGCTTCTGCCCCGCCTGCGGGGGCCGCTTCACCACCTATGAGCGCGTGCAGCTGCGCGACCTTGTCGTCATCAAGAACTCCGGCAAGCGCGAGGATTTCGACCGCTCGAAGCTCGAGCGTGCCATCCGCATCGCCATGCAGAAGCGCCCGATCGACCCCGAGCGGATCGACCAGATGATCTCGGGCATCGTGCGGCGGCTGGAAAGTCTTGGCGACACGGACATCCCCTCGCGCACCATCGGCGACATCGTGATGGAAAGCCTCGCCCGGATCGACACCGTGGCCTATGTGCGCTTTGCCAGCGTCTACAAGAACTTCCAGGCCGCGGATGACTTCGACCGCTTTGTGAGCGAGCTGCGCCCGCAGGCCCAGCCGGAAGAGTGACCGACGAAGATCACATGGCCCACGCCCTGCGCCTCGCCGCGCGGGGCCTTGGGAACACTTGGCCCAACCCGGCGGTCGGCTGCGTGATCGTGCAAGGCGACCGCATCGTCGGGCGCGGCTGGACGCAAGCTGGCGGCCGCCCGCATGCCGAGGTGATGGCCCTGACGCAGGCCGGGCCGCAGGCCACCGGCGCCACCGCCTATGTCACCCTCGAACCCTGCGCCCACCACGGTAAAACCCCCCCCTGCGCCGAGGCGCTGATTGCCGCAGGCATCGCCCGCGTCGTCACCGCCCTCACCGACCCCGACCCCCGCGTCGCGGGACGCGGCCACGCAGGCTTGCGCGCCGCAGGCATCGCCGTCACCGAAGGCGTCCTCTCCGATCAGGCCACCCGCCTCACCGCAGGCTTTCTCAAGCGCGTCACGCGCGGGTTGCCTTTCGTCACGCTCAAGATGGCCGCCAGCCTCGACGGCCGCACCGCCATGGCCTCGGGCGAAAGCCGCTGGATCACCGGCCCGCAGGCGCGGCGCGAGGTCCATGCGATGCGGATGAGGCATGACGCCGTGATGGTGGGCGCGGGCACCCTGATGGCCGACGACCCCGACCTCACCGTTCGCGGCATGGGGGCGCAGCGCCAGCCCCTGCGCATGGTTCTCTCCTCCAGCGCGGCCTGCCGCCCCGGCCTCCGCCTGGCGACGACCGCGCGTGCGCATCCCGTCTGGATCCTGCACGGCCCCCACGCTCCCGCCGAGAACCGCAGCTTCTGGCAAGACTCCGGTGCCCGCCTCATCGCGCTCCCCGACACCCAGGCCGAAACCGCCCTCCGCGCCCTCGCGGCCGAAGGCATCACCCGCGTCCTCTGCGAAGGCGGCGCCACACTCGCCGCCGCCCTGATCCGCGCCGCTCTCGTGGACGAGATCGCCCTCTTCCAGGGCGGCCTCCTCATCGGCAACGAAGGCCACCCCCTCATCGGCCCCCTCCACCTCGACCTCCTCGCCGACGCCCCCCGCCCACTTCTCCGATCCGTCCGCCAAATCGGAACGGACACGCTCTCTCTCTGGTCCCTCTGACTTGTTTTGTCCCCAAATATCCTCCTGGGGTTCGGGGGTGGAAAACCCCCGATGCCGAGGTCAGGCGCGACCCCTCGCGCCAAGGCGCCTGCACGACGCTCCTACAGGGCGCGGGGGTCCAAGGGGGGCGTTCGTCGGGAAAACGCTCCACTGGAGCGTTTTCTGATCCTCCTCACCCCCCCTTGCCTCCCTCACCAATGCCCGGTGTTCCCCATGCTGGCCCAAGGCTCCGCCACCGGCAGCGCCTCGCCGATCTGCAACAGCTCCACCGACACATTGTCCGGGCTGCGCACAAAGGCCATCCGCCCGTCGCGCGGGGGCCGGTTGATGACCACCCCGTTCGCCTGCAGATGCGCGCACATGTCGTAGATGTTCTCCACGCCGTAAGCCAGATGCCCGAAATGGCGGCTGTCCGAGGGCAGGCCCGCGTCCCCATCCCAGTTCCAGGTCAGTTCCACCGGACATTCCGGCTGGCCGGGGGGCGCCATGAACACCAGGCTGAAGCGCCCGCTCTCATAGTCGTTCCGCC
>CAZVIS010000389.1:0-3215 GCA_964627355.1 uncultured Rhodobacterales bacterium | reverse complement strand
GTGGAACATCGGGTCGTTGCGTTTCCAGTCGAGATGGGGACTCTTCCAGGATTCTAGGACGCGCGATCCGATATCTTTTGTCGCTTGGCTTCGGGGCAGAGGCCACGGGCATGATTGGCGCTCTCGGGATGCCAGAACCGGAGACGCGGGTCTGGGCTTCGATGGCGCGGAGCCTCGATGGTGAAACAGACGAGGACGGGGCGTTTTCCGGCATGGCAGCCTGCGACACCGCGGCCGCGCTTTGGTCTGTTCTGGCGCTGCCAGAGGTTCCACAGGACATGCCAATCAACACAAGTGCCGTCCTTCGTGCCTTCTCGGACTTGCCGCCGCATCTGCGCCGACACCTCGGTATGGCCCTGTCCGACCGCATGCTTACGCGCGGTGACACCGCTACGGTGCGCCAGGTGCTGAAGGCGATGGAACGCATCCCCGGCGAACCGGCGCCTGGCACGATGCTCGTGGACGCAGGCCTCGATGCAGCGACCGGAGAAGCCTTAGACCTGGATGCTTTGTCCCGGCTTCGCGCCAAGACCGGTCCAGAAGGGGCGAGGGCTACGATCGCCTTGATTAGGGCCAGCCTCGACGCGGATCAGGCCGTCGACCAAGCCCTGATTGCCGAGGCTGAGGCACGGCTCACAGAATTCGCCGCAATGCCAGAGGCCCCGATGCTGCAGCAAGCTCTGGCAGAGGCGCTGGCATCTCAAGGAGACTTCGCAAGCGCCTTTGCCCTAACGCCGCCGCAAAGCGCCGAGAGTATTACGGTCTGGGCGATCCTTGCACGAAAGGGTGACCTCGCGGCGGTGCTGGAGCGGGCGGTCCTTTCCTCGCCAACCGGTCGCCCCGCTCTGCCCCCTGCGGTCCGCCAGGCCCTTGCCCGGCGCCTTGTCGAGGCAGGCTTTGCAGAGTCGGCCCTGATGTGGACCGGTGCGGTCACGGCCGGAGGCCAAGCGCTGCCCGCGACGCTGGAGCCTTCGGACCGCCTCCTCTCTGCCGAGGCCGAACTCCTTCACCGCAACCCTTTGGGCGCTTTGCGCCAGCTGGAGGGGATGGAAGGTCCGCAAGAAGACGCGCTGCGATTGCGCGCGCTCGTCGCGCTCGAAGATGAACGGGCAGAGTCTCTCGCTGTCGTCCTCGGCGATGACACGACAGTTGCCACCCTGGCCCGCCACACGGGCGACTGGAACACGGTCGCCGAGGTCGGCCCCGAACTCTGGGGAAAGGCGGCCATCCATTCGGGTCCGGTCAAGCGCGGCGAGGCTCCGCCGCTGGCTCAAAGCCGTGCGCTCCTGGCTGAAAGCGCTGCGGCCCGTGCCGACATCGAGGCCTTGCTCAACGCAACAGCCTTGGAGCCCTGATCCGCTAACCGGCCGGAAAGATTCGCGCCCTATGGTCCAGATTGCAATTCTGGACAGAGGCGGGTGAAACCCGATGCGCTATCGCGGAACCGGGCTGATACTGGCGGTCGTCTGCGCTTTGGGGCAGGCGGCGACGGCGGATTCCTCGGACCTTTGCCAAGAGGCGGCTGTCGCAGCGGCGCGGGAAAGCGGCGTGCCTGCGGCCCTTGTTCGCGCCGTTATGACGGCAGAGTCCGGGCGATCCACCGGAAACGACCCTGTACGACGCCCCTGGCCATGGGCCCTGAACATCGAAGGCCAGGGCTACTGGCCCGAGACGCGAGATCAGGCGATTGCGATGATCGACGGCTTTCTCGCCGAAGGCCGGACCAGCATCGACATCGGGTGCTTCCAAATCAATCTGCGGTGGCACGGCAGCGCCTTCACTTCGGCAGATGAGATGATCGACCCTGCGCGCAACGCGGCCTACGCTGTGCGCTTCCTGCTCGATTTGCGGAACGAGACGGGCTCATGGCGGGGCGCTGCAGGCGCTTATCATTCGCGCAATCCGGCGCGGGCCGAGAGCTATGTCCAGCGCCTCAAGTCCGTCCATGCCGAGATTGTGGGCGCGGCCCCGGTTGCCACAGTCTCGGCACCGCCGGAGCGCGTGTCCTTCTCGCTGCGCCGCACCCGCGGGAGCTTGATCGACACCAATGCGGCGCGGGGCCCGCTGATCCGCAACAGACGACTGGAAACGCCATGACCCTGCCGAGCGTCCGTACCCTGTTCCAGCCGACGGTCCTTCTCGCCCTGGCGCTGATGGCCGTCATCGTCATGATGGTGCTGCCCGTTCCGGCATGGGTCCTCGATATCGGGTTGGCGCTCTCGTTTGCGCTTGCGATCCTGATGCTGACCGTGGCGCTTTTCATCGAGCGGCCGCTGGATTTCTCGGCCTTTCCGACGATCCTGCTCGCAACGCTGATGTTGCGGCTGTCACTCAACGTCTCTTCTACCAAGCTGATCATTTCGCAGGGCCATACCGGGACCGACGCAGCGGGCCACGTGATCGAGGGGTTCGCGAATTTCATCATGGGCGGCAACGTGGTGATCGGCCTCGTGATCTTCATCGTGCTGCTAATCGTGAACTTCATGGTCATCACCAAGGGTGCGGGACGCATGGCCGAGGTGGGCGCGCGCTTTGCGCTGGACGGGATGCCGGGGCGCCAACTCGCCATCGACGCTGATATGTCCGCGGGTGCGATCGACCATGCCGAGGCAAAGCGGCGTCGAGAGACGGAACTGGCCGAGACGAACTTCTTCGGCTCTCTTGACGGGGCGTCAAAGTTCGTCAAGGGCGACGCGCTGGCAGGCCTGCTGATAACCCTCCTCAACATTGTTGTGGGCCTTCTGGTCGGGACCCTGATGCACGGGCTGCCGATCGGCGCTGCGTTCGAGACTTACGCGATCCTGACGGTGGGCGACGGCCTCGTCAGCCAGATTCCGGCCGTCATCACCTCGATCGCAGCAGCTCTGCTGCTGGCGCGCGGCGGCGGGACAGGGGCGGCAGACGTCTCGTTCTTTGCCCAGCTTGGCAGGTATCCGGCTGCCCTGGCAACCGTTGCGCTGCTCATGGGGCTGTTCGCCGTCATCCCGGGACTGCCTTTTCTTCCCTTCATGCTGGGCGCCATGATGTTGGGTGGCACGGCGTTCTGGGTCAGCCTTCGCGACCGCAGGCCTCCACCCGAGACCGTCGAGACCGAGGCGCCACGCAGCCGACCGATGGGCGACGTGCTCGACTTCGACGAGATCCATATCGAGTTCGCGCCGAACCTGATCGCAATGCTGCTTGATCCGGCGACCGGTCTCGACGCGCGCATTGCG
>CAZVIS010000388.1:0-3239 GCA_964627355.1 uncultured Rhodobacterales bacterium | reverse complement strand
AGCACCCGCGTCTCGGCCAGCCCCTTGGCGCGGGCGGTCATGACGTACTGCTTCTTGATCTCGTCCAGAAAGCTGTTCTTCGTCAGGAGTGTCAGCGTGGCAAAGGACGCGATGGTCGAGGCAATGACTGGCAGCGTGATGTGCCAGAGGTAGTCGATAATCTTGCCGGCCACGCTCAACTCCTCCCAGTTGTCCGAGGTCAGGCCCCGGATCGGGAACCACTGGAAGTAGGATCCGCCCGCGAAGAGCACTAGGAGCATGATGGCGAACAGGAACCCGGGGATCGAGTAGCAGACGATTATGACGGACGAGGTCCAGGTGTCAAAGGATGACCCGTCCCGCACCGCCTTGCGGATGCCGAGGGGGATCGAGATCAGATAGGCGATCAGCGTGGACCACAGGCCAAGCGTGATCGACACCGGCATTTTCTCGATCACCAGGTCGATGACCGAGATCGAGCGGTAATAGCTCGTGCCGAAATCCAGCCGGACATAGTTCCACATCATCAGCGCAAAGCGTTCGAGCGGCGGCTTGTCAAAGCCGAACTCCTTTTCCAGTTCGGCGATGAACTCGGCCGGAAGGCCGCGCGCACCGACATACTTGCCCTGAAGGTCGCCACCCCCGTTTTCGATCTGGGGAAGGCTGTCGCCCCCGCCGGTGATGCCCGCAAACGCGTCGCCCCCGCCCTCCATCCGCGCAAGGACTTGCTCGACCGGGCCGCCTGGCACGAACTGCGTGAGGGTAAAGTTGATGACCATGATCCCGAACAGTGTCGGGATGATGAGCAGCAGGCGACGAAGGATGTAGGCTCCCACCCGGCGATACCCTAGAAGGCCCCGGCGGCGCGCAGTTTCTCGGCGGCCTCGGCGTCATACCACCAGAAATCAAGCTCTCCGGTCGCCAGCGGCGGCAGGGTCTCGGGGTGGCGGTAGAAGTCGTAGTAGGCGATCCAGGATTCCGCTTTGTACCACAGGGGAATGTCGAACCCGACCGACCGCAGTGCACGATCCAGCGCCCGCACGCCCGTCTTCATCTCATCCAGCGTGGATGTCGCAATCACCTTCGTAATCAGCTTGTCGATCCCCGGATTGCGTAGCCGCATCAGGTTGCGCGAACTGTCTTCGGCGGTTTTCGAGGCGTACCACTGCTCAAGCCCCACCGAAGGCTCGAAATCCATCGCAAAGGCCTGGTTCGACAGGTCGAAGTCGCCCTTGCGGCGGCGCTCGATGTACTGGGCGCTGTCGATCCGCTGCAGCGTCCCCTGTACGCCGAGGGTCTTCAGGTTCTCGATGAAGGGATTGACCACGGCGTCATAGAGGGGATCGCGCTGGATGATCGTCAGGGTCAGCGGCTCTCCGGCGGCATTACGGCGCACGCCGCCTTCGCCGACGGTCCAGCCCGCCTCGTCCAGCAGGCGGCTTGCCTCGCGCAGGATGCGGCGGCCGGGTTGGTTCGTTGCAGGCTCGTGCGGGGCGGGCACCACCGCCTCGTCCGTCAGGATCGACGGCGGGAACAGTCCCTCCTCGACAAGCGGGCTCAGAAGCGCGATCTCGCCCTCGGTCGGCGTGCCGGTGGCGGCGAGGTCTGTGTTCGACCAGTACGAGACCGGGCGCTGGTACAGATCGTAGAACAGCGTCTTGTTCGACCATTCGAAGTTGAACATCAACTCGATGGCCTTGCGCGTCCGTGCGTCCTGCCATTTGGGACGGTCGAGATTGAACACCCAGGACAGGCGGCTGCCGACGCTGCCGTCGGCCGGCTCCTCGCGCTTGACCCAGCCCTTGGTCACCGCGTCGAAGTTGTAGTTGACGGCCCAGTCCTGCGCGGAATTCTCTTCGCGGAAGGTATAGACGCCGCGCTTGAACCCCTCGAACGCGGCCGTGCTGTCGGCGAAATACTCGACGCGGATGCGGTCAAAGTTGTTGCGGCCCTTGTTGAAGGGCAGCCCCTCGCCCCAGTAGTCGGGGTTGCGCTTGTAGATGATCTGGCGGTTGAAGTCGAAACTGTCGAGGACATAGGGCCCGGTCGCCATGAAGGGCGCCTTCGTCGTTTCGTCCAGCCGCGTGCCCGTCTTCTCGAACCAGGCCTTCGAGAACACGGGTGTTCCCCCGGCAAAGCCGATGCGGTCGCGGACCGGAGCCTCGGGCTTGAAGTAGAAGGTGATGCGGTAGGGTTCCTCGACCTCCACGCGGTCGATAAAGCCCTGCACGATGGCGCGGTACTCGGGTATTCCCTGCGTCTGGAACAGGTCGAAACTGTAGGCCACATCTTCGGCCGTCATCGGCGATCCGTCGGCGAACTTCACATCCTGGCGCAGGTTGAAGGTGACGAAGGACAGGTCGGCCGGATACTCCAGCGTCATGCACATGAAGCAGTAAAGGCCGTAGGGGTCGTCCGATGTTGCTGTCAGGACGCTTTCGCTGCCGATGGTGTTCAGCGCAGCGGCCACGCCTTTGCGGGCATACGAATTGAAGCTGTCGAAGGTCCCCTGCGCCCAGACCGAGATCTCGCCGCCCTTGGGCGCATCGGGGTTGACGTAGTCGAGATGGGCGAAATCGGCGGGATACTTCAGCGTGCCAAAGTTGGAAAAGCCATAAGAGGCGGTAATGTCCTGCGCACCGGCGAACCCGCCGAAACTGCCAAGCAAAAGGGCCAGGGCGCCGGACAGGACCCCGGACCGTCGCAGTGACCAATGCTTGAGTGCCATGTGTTCTACCCCCTGCCCAGTCTCTTGCCGCCCCATCGGGCAGATGTAGATGCTAGCGGCACAGGCACAGGCGTCACAAGACGCGATTGCGGGAATGTGACCGCAGAGCGCGGGCCGTTCGCGTCAATCGCGCCCGGACGTCCCCGTCCAGCGGCGCAGAAGTTCCTGCTCGGCACCGCGAAACACCATGTAGAGAAACAGGACCGCCACACCCTTTGCCAGCAGGATCAGCAAGTCGGCAAACCCGCCGTCGATTGCCCCCATCAGGCCCTGATGCGTCAGAAGATCGGCATTCTCCATCGCCATGCCGATCAGGTTGAACGAAATCCAGGCAAGACCTACCGACGCAGCCGCAAGGATCAGCAGCAGCACCATGGACGAATAGGTTGATGGCAAGGTCCACTTCGGCATCCTGCCCTCCGCCCCGGACGACGGCGTCCGCGTCAGTTCGTCGTTCCCAGCCACGCGATCACATTCGCCCGGTCTTCGATCTTCGGCAGGCCCGCAAAGCTCATCTTCGTGCCGGGTGCAT
>CAZVIS010000387.1:0-3245 GCA_964627355.1 uncultured Rhodobacterales bacterium | reverse complement strand
GCGCCGAGGCCCGCGCCACCCGCGCGCAGGCCTTCATCGCGCTGAACATCCGGCTCGGCGCGGGGGCCCGGGCGGCAGCGGATCCGGGTTAGCGATCTTGCTTGGCATGTATGGGGCGCATGTTCTGCGAAGCATACCTACGATTGTGCGAAGCCCGACCTTGGCCTCGCCCACGGCAATGCGAGCTTCTTCGGCGGCCTGCGCTAGTTCGAGATCATTGTGAACGATGGCCCGGGCTCGCAGGCCTTCACCACCGCCCATATGGTAGACTCTCGGGCCGGCTGGTCTAAGGGCGCCTCAAGCCTCCAGGAGCCGCTGCCCCTGAGGCCGCAGGCTGCCGTCCGGGGCGACGTAGCGGTAGAGGGTGGCGCGGGTGATGCCAAGCTCGGCACACAGCACCGCCACCCCCGTCGCGCGGTTGGCCATCGCGGCCTGGGCGAGCCGCAGTTGCGCGCGGGTCAGGCCGAAGGCCCGCCCGCCCCGCCGCCCCCGTGCGCGGGCCGCCGCGAGCCCGGCCATGGTGCGCTCGCGGATCAGGTCCCGCTCGAACTCGGCGAGTGCGGCGAAGATGCCGAAGACCATGCGCCCCGCGGGCGTCGTCGTATCCAGCGCCGCTCCCTCGCCCGTCAGCACCCGCAAGCCGACGCCCCGCGCGTTCAGGTCCCGCACCAGCCCCACGAGATGCACGAGGCTGCGCCCCAGCCGGTCGAGCTTCCACACCACCAGCACGTCGCCTGGGCGCAGCGCCTTGAGGCACCCATCGAGCCCCGGCCGCGCATCGACCGCGCCCGAGGCGCGATCCTCCCAGATGTCCCCAGGGCTCACCCCCGCCGCCACCAGCGCATCGCGCTGCAGGTCCGTCACCTGCGAGCCGTCGGCCTTGGACACCCGCGCATAGCCCACCTGCATCGCTGTTCTCCCGTCTCGCAAACGAGGGTTTACGAGACAAGCTCGCCTACCGTTCCCTCTGGCCCAGCAGATGTATCACAACCCGCTTTTCAATCAATGTACCGAAAACCAAGATGCGCCGATGTTTCAAAACACCCTCTGACCTTGGCCGCCAGGGCAGAGCGTGCCAGTGTCGGGCGCCCCCCTTTCGATCCCGCAAAAGGCGGATGCCATGCCGATCCCCCATCCCGTCACCATCAGACTCAACCCCGAGAAACGGCGCGAGGCGCTGCGGCAGGACGCGCTGCGGGCTTGGTCCATCTTTCAGGACACGGGCCTGCATGTAACCGGGGACGGGGCCGATGCCTGGCTCGCGCAGCTCGAGGCCGGGCAGGATGTCGCGCCGCCCGACGGCCATCCCTGATCCAGGCGACCAGGAGGGACTGATCGCCCGTCCTGTCGGACGGGGCGTATACATTCCGCATTTCCTGCCATTCGACCATGCACCAGGTTTTCGACCATGCATCGGGATTCCCCGGGCCTTCCTGCACTCCATTGCATACTGACACATTCGTCATTACAATTTTGCAATGACGATGCGATTCACCTGGGACGCAGCCAAGAACCGCGCCAACCAGAGAAAGCATGACGGGATTGCCTTCGAGCAAGCCGTGCATGTCTTCCGCGACCCGCTCCGGCTGACCCGCCAAGACCGGATCGAGGGCGGCGAAGAGCGCTGGCAGACCATCGGTGTCGTGCATGGCGTCACCGTGCTTCTGGTCGCCCACACGATCCGGGAAGAGATGACGAGCGCGAAAGACAAGAAAGTTGTCGAGGAGATCCGGATCATCTCGGCCCGCCGTACACTCCAAGGGGCGAGCCACGCCAAAGGAAAGGAAGCACTATGAGCACGAAACCCGTTAGCTACACGCTCGACACGCTGCCCCCCCTGACCGAGAAGCAGCGCCAGCATCTGGAGGCTCTGGCGGCCCGGCCGGACGATCCGATCGACCTGGCCGACATGCCCGAGCTGACCGATGCCCAACTGGTCGAACTGAAGCCCGCCGCGCAGTATCGGCCGATCAAGCAACAGATCACGGCTCGCGTGGACGCGGATGTGCTGGCCTGGCTGAAGTCGCAGGGCAAAGGCTATCAAAGCCGCATCAACGCCATCCTGCGCCGCGAGATGCTGGAACAGCGGCAAGGCAAGACGGGGCGGGGCTGAGCATGTCCGGAGACGATCAGCTCCAAGAGCAATCGAAAATCCGTGCCCGTGCGAAGGGTGACGTCTGCGCCTCGCCTGGATCACCTGGGCCTCTCGCGTGTCTCGGATGACCGTGCGGGGATCGCATCCTGCGAATGTCCGTCCACACAGGACATTCGACACGCTCCGGAACACGGTGCGGGCCGCGTGCTTTCATGAAGATATCAACGCAGCTCCCGCGCGGCCTATCGATACGGAGCACAGGTCCGACGCCGTGGCGGCGAACCTGTAGGACGTTGGCAAGAAATAGGAACGTATACTTCACATGGTGCGCCGCGAGGGAGAACGGCCTGCGCATGATCTGGCCTCGCACCCCGGCCGCACCTTCACGGCCCCCCCGAGGCGCGATCCTCGAGGGCGTCTCCGCTGCAACGTCTGCCGCGGTCGCATCCCTACCCTGCCGCCCGGTCCAGTACGTCCTCGGCCCACTGGTTCAGGCTCTTGCCCGCCAACTCGGCGGCGAGCGCGGCGCGGCGGTGCACCTCGGGGCTCACCCGGAACATGACCTGTCCCGAATAGGCCTTCTGTGGCTCCTTCCCGATCTTGGCGCAGGTCTCGAGGTAGTCCTCGACCGCCTCGCGGAAGGCCTCGCGCAGGCCCTCCACCGTGTCGGCGTGAAAGCCCACCCCGTCCCGGATCCCGGCGATCCGGCCGGTGAAGATGCCGTCCTCGTCGTCGTACTCGATCCGGGCGGCATAGCCCTTCCAGGTCATCGTGTTGGTCATGGTCTGATCCCGATCCGCTCCAGAAAATCCCGGGCATCGCGCAGCTGATAGCGCTTGGCCTCCTTGGCGGGGTGCGGGCGGTGAAAGGTGGCCACCTCGCCCTCCTTCTCGAACCGCACCCGCGACCCCCGCCCCTCGATCAGCCGGGCCCCGGCGGCCAGCAGCAGGCCTTCGACATCCGCCCATGCGATGGTCCCCGACAGAGGCTCGGCGAAGACCGCCGCAAGGGTCTTGCGGTGCTTGCTGTTCATCGGAGCAGGATAGGATATGCTTGCGAAAAATGCAAGCGCCAGGGATCCTGACGATGGGGCCGGAGCCCTACCCCCGCTTCCGCACCCAGCCGAGGAACGCGGCATCCGGGCTGCGGA
>CAZVIS010000386.1:0-3260 GCA_964627355.1 uncultured Rhodobacterales bacterium | reverse complement strand
CTTCGACGACCTTGAACAGGCCTCGATCTCGGTCGCCGCACTGGACGGCACCATATGACCCCGTCCTTGCCCCTTCTTTCCTGCGAAAATATCCCACGGGGGTGCGGGGGTGTGAAACCCCCGCTCCGCCCCCTCAGCCGGAGCCACGCTTGACCCCCCTCTGGACCTCCACCGAAGCCACCGCCGCAACGGGCGGCACGTCCACCGCCGAATGGGAGGCAGCGGGCGTCTCCATCGACACCCGGACCCTTGTGCCGGGCGACCTCTTCGTGGCCCTCGCCGATGTACGCGACGGGCATGACTTCGTGGCCGAGGCGCTGCGGAGGGGGGCCTCTGCTGCCCTCGTCTCGCGCATCCCCGAGGGGCTGCCCGAAAATGCCCCCCTCCTCCTCGTCCCCGACGTCCTCGACGCCCTTCGCGCCATGGCTGCCGCTGCCCGCGCCCGTACCCGGGCCCGCGTCATCGGCATCACCGGATCGGTCGGCAAGACCTCGACCAAGGAGATGCTGCGCGCCACACTCTCCGGTCAGGGCCGCACCCATGCGGCCGAGGCCAGCTACAACAACCACTGGGGCGTGCCCCTGACGCTGGCCCGGATGCCCGCCGCGACCGACTTTGCCGTGATCGAGATCGGCATGAACCACCCCGGAGAGATCGCGCCCCTCGCCCGCCTCGCCCGTCTTGACGTCGCCGTCATCACCACCGTGGCCCCCGCGCATCTGGAGGCCTTCGACAGCATCGAGGGGATCGCCGTAGAGAAGGCCTCGATCCTTGATGGCCTGATCCCCGGCGGGACGGCGATCCTGAACGCGGATATCGCGACCGCAACAGTCCTTGCCGCCAAGGCCGCCGAGGTGGGTGCGCGGGCCGTCTGGTTCGGCGCCTCGCCCTCGGCCGACTACCGCATCACCGACATTGCCGTGACCGAGGCCGCGACCATCGTGCAGGCCGACCACGCCGGACAGTCCCGCCTGTTCAAGGTGCTGACACCGGGCCGCCATTTTGCTGCGAACGCACTGGCGGTCCTTGCGGTAGCCGACGCCCTGTCACTCGACCCTGTAGTCGCGGCGCAGGACCTGGGCGCCTGGACGCCCCCACCCGGGCGCGGCACGCGCGAGCGGATCATCATCGACCGTGTCGAGGAAACCGCGTTCGACCTGATCGACGACGCCTTCAACGCCAACCCCGCCTCGGTCGCCGCCGGCCTTGACCTGCTCGCAGCCTGCACGCCCGAGGACGGGACGGGCCGTGTGGGACGAGGGCGGCGGATCGCCGTTCTGGGCGACATGCTGGAACTGGGACCTACCGAGGCTGCGCTGCACGCCGCCATCGCCGACCATCCGGCGATGGCCACGATCGACGTTGTGCATTGCGTCGGCCCGCGCATGCGGGCGCTGCACGAACGCCTGCCGCGCCGGAAAAAGGGTGAATGGGTGGCCACAGCGCCGGAGCTTGCCTCGCATGCCCGCAGTCTTGTGGATTCTGGCGATATCGTGCTGGTCAAGGGATCGAAGGGCATCAAGGTCAGCCTCGTGGTTGACGCCTTGCGGAAATTGGGGCAGGGCCACGGGACGCGTGGCTGAAGGCGCGGCAAGACGCGGGAAAAGCCGCGCGAAGGGGACAGTTTCATGCTGTACTGGCTGACAGAGTTTTCGGCGGGCGGGGATTTCTTCAACCTTTTCCGCTACATCACCTTTCGCGCCGGCGGGGCGTTCCTGACCGCGCTGGTCTTCGGCTTTATGTTCGGGCGGCCCCTGATCGACCTTCTGCGCCGCAAGCAGGGCAAGGGCCAGCCGATCCGCGACGACGGTCCGGCCTCGCATTTCGCCAAGGCGGGGACGCCCACGATGGGGGGGCTTCTGATCCTGTCGGCGTTGCTCTTCTCAACCCTCGTCTGGGCGCGGCTCGACAACCCTTATGTCTGGATCGTGGTCGGCGTGACGGTGGCCTTCGGGCTGATCGGCTTTGCCGACGACTACAAGAAGGTGACCAAGCAGAACACCAAGGGTGTCTCAAGCCGCGTCCGCTTTCTGCTGGGTCTGGTCATCGCGGCGATTGCGGCCATCGCGGCCTCGGCGTTCCATCCGGATGATCTGACCTTCCGTCTGGCGCTTCCCGTGTTCAAGGACGTGCTGGTCAACCTCGGCTGGCTGTTCGTGCCCTTTGCGATGATCGTGATCGTCGGTTCGGCCAATGCGGTGAACCTGACGGACGGGCTGGACGGCCTGGCCATCATGCCGGTGATGATCGCGGCGGGAACCCTCGGGATTATCGCCTACGTCGTCGGCAACTTCAACTTCACCGAATACCTGGGCGTCCATTTCGTGCCCGGCACCGGTGAACTGCTGATCTTTGCCGCCGCGCTGTTCGGCGGCGGGCTCGGATTCCTGTGGTACAACGCGCCCCCGGCGGCGGTGTTCATGGGCGACACCGGGTCCCTGGCCCTGGGCGGGGCCCTCGGTGCCATCGCGGTCTGCACCAAGCATGAGATCGTGCTGGCCATTGTCGGCGGCCTGTTCGTGGTCGAGGCGCTGAGCGTCATCATCCAGGTCGCCTACTTCAAGCGGACCGGCAAGCGCGTGTTCCTGATGGCCCCGATCCACCATCACTTCGAGAAGAAAGGCTGGGCCGAGCCGCAGATCGTCATCCGATTCTGGATCATTTCGCTGATCCTCGCGATGATTGGCCTCGCGACGCTGAAGGTCCGCTGATGCCCGGCCCCGTGCGCGCGACCGGGGCGATGCTGGCGGGGATGGAGCCAGTCGTGCAGCCGGGCCTTTGGGTGTTCTGCATCCTGCCTGCGGGACAGCCGCTTCCGCCTGCGGCGCTGGCCAGCTTTGTCGAGGCCGAGGGGATGTCGGTGATCCTTCCGGTTGAGGGCGCAGCACGGATCGGGGCGGATACCTCTGTCCCCATGACGCAGATCACGCTGACTGTGCATTCCTCGCTGCTTGGCGTGGGGCTGACTGCCGCCGTTGCGACGGCGCTGGCCGAACAGGCGATCCCCTGCAACATGGTCGCGGCCTTTCACCACGACCATGTCTTTGTCCCCGCAGCCCTTGCCCCGCAGGCGATGCAGACCTTGCGCGCCCTTCAGGCCCTGCATCGGGGCTGATCCCAAGGGCCTTTTCCGCTGGCCAACCCGCCGCATATTCGGTAGTCTTTTCGCTACGATCCGGGGTCAACCCGGACGGTCGAGGCAGCGCAGACAAACAACAGGCGGTCCCATGACGGACATGGTCTATGGCTCCAGCCCCGGG
>CAZVIS010000385.1:0-3269 GCA_964627355.1 uncultured Rhodobacterales bacterium | reverse complement strand
GCCAGCGCACCGCTCGTCGGCGTGCCCACCAGCGCCTCTTTCGCGCGGCCCTTCGAGGTCAGAACCGTCTGGTCGGCCATGATCGTGCCGCCGATCAGGTTGGTGTCCGCCCCCGCCTGCTCGTACTGGTTCAGGAAGTTGATGGCGTCCGTGCCGCCCACGCCGAGGTAGATCGCATCGACGTCATCGGGCAGCTGCGCGATCACGCCGCCAAAGTCCGAGGATCCCAGCGGAACCCAGAACCGCTCGACGATGTCCCCGCCCGACCGGCAGAAGTCCACCGCAAAGCCGAGGAAGTTGGTGTAGCCGAACGAATAGTCGGCGGCGATCGTCACGACCCGTTTCCAGCCCTTCTCGTTGACGACATAGGACCCCAGCCCCTGCCCCCACTGCGCCCCGTCGAGGTTGAAGCGGAAGAAGTTCGGCGCAGGGTCAACCCAGGTCGTCTCCAAGGCACCCGAGATGCCGTTGATGACGGTCTTGTCGGGGATCGTCTTGGCATAGTCGCGCATCGCGATGCCTTCGGACCCCGACAGCGGGCCGATGATGAAATCGACCCCGTCCTGCTCGATGAGCTTGCGGGCCTGGCGGATGGTGGTGTCGGGCGTGGTGTCGGTGGGGGCCACGACCGTCTCGATCTTCTTGCCGCCCGCCATGTAATCGACCTGCTTCAGGGCAAGCTCGACATTGCGGATGCCGTCCTTGCCGCCTTCGGCAAAGGCGCCCTCGGTCGCCACCAGAATGCCGACCTTGATGGTGTCCTGCGCCAGCGCCAGCTGCGGCAGGATCATGGCCAGCGCGGACGCCGAGCCGATGAGTAGCTTTTTCATGATCTTCCTCCCCTGAACGAAAACGGATGTTCCGCCTGTCCGGCCGTCCGGGCGACGTCTCCTCCCCGCCCGGGCGCCGAAGTGCCGGACGTACCGGCGTCGTGCGTTCACGCTACGCGCAGGCCCGACTGCCGCACGATGCCGGGGGTTCGGCCTCATACCCTTCGGTCTGTTTTTTTCCCGGACCGGGCCCCGCTGCGGGCCCCGGTTGTCCGGCAGGCGGGTGGCCTGTCATGCGACCCCACCCCGGCCTGGCAGAGTCGCGGCGGCAGGATGGGTCAGCGCGGGGCGACCCGGGTCAGAATTCCTGCCATTGGGCCAGCGTTTCTGGCCGCGGGCCGCGACCCGCCTTGGCAGGCCCGGGAGCGCGCAGCGGCTTTGCCGCCGTCTGGGCCGCGCGTGGCGCGGGCTCGGGCGGCACGACGGGCTTGCTGCGTGCGACCTGAAAGGTCGAGACCTGCTCGGCCAGCCGCAGCGCATCGTTGTGCAGCGACTGGGCGACCGCCCCCGACTGCTCGACCATTGCGGCATTGCGCTGCGTCACCTGGTCCAGCTGCGCCACCCCGGTATTGATTTCGGCCAGCCCGGTCGATTGTTCCGAGGCCCCCGACGCGATGTCCGAGACCAGCGTCGAAATCTCGACGACCGAGCCGAAGATGTTGTTCAGCGCCTCGCCCGCGCGGCCGACCTGATCGACGCCGCGCCCCACATGCTGCGCCGAGGTTCCGATCAGCGCCTTGATCTCCTTGGCGGCCGCCGATGACCGTTGCGCCAGCGCGCGCACTTCCGAGGCGACGACGGCAAAACCGCGTCCCGCCTCGCCTGCGCGCGCCGCCTCGACCCCGGCATTCAGCGCCAAGAGGTTGGTCTGGAACGCGATGTCGTCGATCGACCCGATGATCTGCGAGATCTGGCTCGATGAGGCCTCGATCTCGGACATCGCGGCGACAGCGCCGGTGACCACGGACTTGCTGCGCTCGGCCTCGGCGCGCGCTTCGCGCACGATCCCCTCGACCTCGCGCGCCCGATCCGCGGCCGACTTGACCGAGGCATTCATCTGGTCGAGGGCCGCCGCCGTCTCTTCCAGCGCGGCGGCCTGGTTTTCCGTCCGGCGCGACAGCTCTTCCGAGGCGGTGCTGATCTCGACCGACCGTTCGCGGATGCTTTGCGATGTATCGACCACCTGCTCCAGCGTTTCGGACAGATGCGCGATCGTATGGTTGAAGTCCTGCCGCAGCGCATCGTACTCATCCGCAAAACGCTCTTCGAGACGGCGCGACAGGTTTCCCGCCGACAAGTCCTGCAATCCGCCGCGCAGGGCATCGACCACCCGGTCCAGCACCTCGCGGTCGCGGGTCTGCGCCTCGTCCTTGCGCTGCATTGCCTCTTGCGCCGCAGACGCCTCGCTCAGCAGCGCATCCGTCCGGCGGAACAGGCGCGACAGCACTTGCGACAACCAGATAAGCGGCACCGCCTGGACAATCAGTACCACGGCGTGCAGTGCCACGCGGCCGACCGATGCCTCGCCCGGAAAGACGGCGGCGGTAAAGGCAAAGTTCAGCACCACATGATGCACCGCGATGACCGCGGCAAAGGTCGCGATTGGCCGCCAGTCGCAGAGCACCGCGGTCAGGGCGAAGGCCGCAAAGAACAGCATGTGACCGTCCGCCTGCCACGGGTGGTCACGCAGCAGGTACACCACCGTCGAGACGGCGATGGCCAGCGCCGCCGCAGCGGCCATCTGCACCGACAAGCCGGTTCCGGCGCGACGCCATTCGAAGGTCAGGATGGCCGCAATCGCAGCCATGAGCACGACCTCGACGGCGCCGCCGCTTTGCAGGACCATCCCGAGGATCCAGATGCCCGGCACAAAGGCCCAAAGCAGGATCACCGCATAGCGCAGCGCGCTGCCCCGCAGGTCGTCAATCGAAGCGATCATCCGTTGCCCCCTGTTTCATCATCCGCGCAGAGGATGGTTCCGGACGCGTCCAGCACCCAGAACCCCTGCCCCCGCAACACATCGGCCCCGCCAGGATGACCCGACGCCGCCAGCACGATCACCCGGCCGTCCCAATGGGCGTCCACGATCGGCAATCCGGTTGCGGCCGCCAGGGCCAGCGCACCGCTGTGCCAGGGCGGCAGCACTGCCGCCAGCAGGCGCGACCCGTTCCCGGGGCTGAGCTGCAGGCCGATCTGGCTGCCGGTCCCGAGAAAGGCGATTGCTAGGGTGCTGATATGGGCGGTCACGGCGGGCTCTCTGCGTTTCCCGCGTTATGCTCTGCCGGTACTGAAGCGTCGGTTAACGTCCTTGCGCGGACAACACCTTCTCGTCGGCAGGCATCACTTTTCGCTCAGGACGGTCACGCCCGACCAATCGGCGCCCGGCGGTGCGGCGGCAAGGCGCGCGCAACGGTCGAGGTAAAGCGTCGGAAGCACCAC
>CAZVIS010000384.1:0-3281 GCA_964627355.1 uncultured Rhodobacterales bacterium | reverse complement strand
ACCTCGTCGCCCTTCATCGGGCGGAGGTCGGTCTCGAACGGCTCGACCGAGGACAGGCGGATCGGCTGGTCCAGTTCAAGGACGGCCAAATCATAGGCCACCCGCTGGAATTTCTCTTCCCCGCCATAGACGTAATCAGGATGGGCCAATGCCCGCTTGACCTTGCGATAGGCCACCGCCCGGCCATTGCGCCAGCCCGCACGAAACTCCATCGTTGTGGTGTCCACCAGACTGCGCGAGTCCTTGTCGTACTGGCAATGTGCCGCCGTCAGCACCACTGACGGCGCGATAAGCGTCGCCGTGCAAAACCCGCTGTCGCCAAGGTCTAGCCGCCCCACGGCATCCCAACCGCGCGCCTGATCGCCGGTTTCCAGCTTGCGCAGGGGCTGGTCCTGCGCCGCGACAGCGGTTGCGACAAGCAGCATGCAGAGGGTCGTCAGCAGGCGGGCAGGCATGGATTCTCCTCGTCGCGCGCGGCACACGTTTCGTTAGCGACGATCTGGGGCAGGATTATGGCCCGGCCGCGACAACTCTGCCCAGTCCGGCAGGCAGCGGCCCGCCTGTCGCCCAGTCCAGGAGTTCGACCGTGTGAACGACCGGCACTCGCGTTCCCGACCCGATCTGCATCATGCAGCCGATGTTGCCCGCTGCGATCACATCGGGGCTGCGCGCTTCCAGCGTCGCCACCTTGCGGTTCTTGAGCTGTGCCGAGATTGCAGGCTGCAGCAGATTGTAGGTCCCCGCCGACCCGCAGCACAGATGACTGTCGGCGGGCTCGACCACGTCGAAACCGGCCCGCTTGAGCAGGTCCTTTGGTGCCGTCTTGATCTGCTGGCCGTGCTGCAGGGAACATGCGGCATGATAGGCAACGCGCAGACCTTTCGGCCCGCCCTCCGGCAAGGTCAAGCGCGACAGAAGTTCGCTGACATCCACCGCCAGCGAGGCCACTTCGGCCGCATCGCGTGCCATTGGGCCCGAGCGGAACATATGGCCGTAATCCTTGACGGTCGTGCCGCAGCCGGAGGTGTTGATGACGATGGCGTCCAGGCCGCGCGCCTTCTCGGCCATGAAGGCGCGGATGTTGGCGGCGGCGAAGGCGTGGCTTGCGTCGGTCTTGCCCATATGATGGGTCAGCGCGCCGCAGCAGCCCATGCCTTCGGGGATCACCACCTCGCAGCCAAGCCGGGTCAGAAGGCGGATCGTCGCATCGTTGATGTCGGTGTTCAGCGCCTTCTGCGCGCAGCCTGTCATCAAGGCCACGCGCATCCGCCGCTCGCCCTTGGCGGCAAAGGTCTGCGGATCATCGTTCCGGCTGACGCCCGGAATGCGCTTTGGCACCATCGCCAGCATCGCCCGCAGCCGTGCATCTGGTACCAGACGCGCAAAGGGCCGTGCCACCCATGCCGCCGCAAGCGCCAGCCGGAACCGCATCGGATAGGGCAGCACCCGCGCCAGCACCGCCCGCAGAATCCGGTCCATGAACGGGCGCCGATAGGTCCGCTCGATATGCTCGCGCGCGTGGTCCACCAGATGCATGTAGTGGACGCCCGAGGGGCAGGTGGTCATGCAGGCAAGGCAAGACAGGCACCGATCGATGTGCTTGACCGTCTGCGCATCCGCCGGGCGGCCCTTCTCCAGCATGTCCTTGATGAGGTAGATGCGCCCCCTCGGGCTGTCCAACTCATCCCCCAGCACCTGATAGGTCGGGCAGGTCGCCGTGCAGAACCCGCAATGCACGCAGGACCGCAGGATCGCGTTCGACCGCGCCGTGGCGGGGTCCTTGAGCTGTTCAGGGGTGAAGGTGGTCTGCACGCGCTATACCTGCAAGATTTTCCAGACAGAGAGGCCCGCAAGCACCGCAAGGCAGGCAATGATGAGGGCCAAGGCCACAGGCCCCGCGCCCTTGCGCTGATGGCGGCTCAGCTGGACCAGACCGGCCAGCGCCACGGCCATCGCCAGAATTCCCGAAAGCAGCGGCCCGAAGCCCGTCCCGTCATCGCCGATCCAGACCAGCGTGGCGAGCGTCCCGGCGACGCCCACAACCAGCCCGCCAAGGGCGATCGGCCCGGTCGGCAGGGCGGCCAGCACCACGATCAGCACCAGCGGCACCCCCACGAAGATCAGCCCGGTTTCCATACGTTCAGGCCTCCATAAGCCCGGGATTGAGAATTCCGCGCGGATCGAACCGTGCCCTGAGGCCCGCCGACAAGGCGGCCACGCCCGGCGCCTCGGGCGGAAAGACCGGCCCGCCCGCGCCCCGCCACAGCGTCGCATGGCCCCCAACCGCCGCCACCGCCGCGCGCACGTGGGCCACCCTTGCCTCAGGCAGATGCAGCCAGACCAGCGCCCCGCCCCAGTCGATCACCGCCCGGCCGCCCAGGGCCGCCACCACGCCCGGCGCATCCGACGGCTTTAGGTGCAGCCGCCACACCGCACCGCCCGCACCTTGGAACGGAACCACGTCCCGCACCTCGGTCCAGCGGCCCTCCGCGACCTCCCACCCGGGCCCAAGCAGCGCTAGCAGCCGCCCCGTCCGGTAGGCGACCGACCCCGCCAGCCCCTCGATCCTGACCCGCGTCTCGTCCCCGTCCGTCAGATGCGCCGCCCCCGTGACGTCATAGGGCGACCCGAGCGCGCGGGCCATCGCCGCCACCGCCCCCGCCACGCCGAGGCCCCGCGCCACCAGCGTCGCCTCCACCTCCGGCACCGGCAGCACTTTAAGGCTCACCTCCGTCAGTACCCCAAGCGTCCCCCGCGCCCCGGCCATCAGCTTCACAAGGTCATAGCCGGTGACGTTCTTCATCACCCGCCCGCCGCTCTTCACGACCGTCCCCCGCCCGTCCACAAAGCGGACCCCCAACAGGAAATCCCGCGCCGCGCCCGCCGTCACCCGGCGCGGTCCGCTCGCATTGGCGGCCACCACGCCGCCGATGGTGGACACGCCCGAAGTCCCCAGCAAACCCCGCATGTCCGGCACCTCGAAGGCCAGCTGCTGCCCCTCGGCCGCCAGCACGGCCTCGATTTCCGCCACCGGCGTCCCCGCCCGCGCCACCAGCGTCAACGCCCCCGGCTCATAAAGGGTAATCCCCGACAGCGCCCCTGTCTCCAGAACTTCGCCCGCCGCGATCCCGATCCCCCGCGTCCCCCCGCCACGCACGGAGAGGGGGCCATTGGCCCCCCGCACGATCTCTGCCACCTCGGCTTCCGTCCCGGGACGCATCCCTTCCCCTTCTTTTGTCCACAAGTATCCCGGGGGTGCGGGGGCTGGCCCCCGCTCCGGC
>CAZVIS010000383.1:1842-3282 GCA_964627355.1 uncultured Rhodobacterales bacterium | reverse complement strand
AGGCCCAGGCGGACCTCGTTCTCTTCCACCATCGCCACATAGGCCTCGGCGGCACTGGCGGGGCGGCGCACCAGCGCCAGCACTTCGCCAAAGCGCGCGTCCTCGACCGCCAGCACCCCAAGTGCGGTCAGCCGCCGCCAGCCCGAGATCAGGCCGTAGCGGCCGCCCCCCAGATCCGCCACCTCGATCGGCGTCCTTTGCCCGTTCTCGCGGATGGACGCGATCAGCGCCTGCAGGGCCTCCTCGTCCGTCTCGAGCCGGTCGCGCACCAGATGATCGGCCTCGATGGCATCGAGCGGCAGGCGCGCGATCAGCCGCCCCTCGGCGCGCACGGCGGCCACGGTGTCGGACAGCTCGCGCAGGGCGGCGGTCGCTGCGGCCTCAGCCGCGACCTGTGCGATCGGGGGGCTGCCTGCGGCGAGGTCGGGGCGCAGGAAGGCCTTGGTCTCCAGCACCGGGCTGTCGGTGCTCGCGGGCAGGGGGTCGAGGGTCAGGCGGCGGCGTTTGGCCATGAGGGGTCCTCCTTCCCGGCCAAGGCTGACGCGCGAAGGTGGAGAGGGCGTGAGACTTGCGTGCGTTGCGTCATGCCGCAGCCCCCTGCGCTGCCGTCTCGTCCCGCTTCCAGACGCCGTACAAGAGGCGCTTGAACCCGGCATAGGTCGCGTCAAACGTCTCGCGCCCCCGCATGTAGGTCTCGCGGTTGAAGTCGCGGTAGTCGGCCTCGTAGATGCCGGACACCTGCTCCCCCGCCTGACCGATCAGCGCGGTGAAATCCTGCCGCTCGCGCAGAAGGGTCCGGCCGAGCCAGGCCTGCATCAGCGCCGCCAGTTCCGCCTGCTGCGCGCCGTCATAGCGGGTGATGATGGCGGCCACCGCATCCCATTCGAAGGCCAGTTCCGGCCGGCCAAGGGCACGCGCCGCGATGTTCTCGCCCTCTTCGATCGAGCGGAAGGTGGAATGCAGCATGTCGAAGAAACGGCCCGTACTGTCGAACTCGAGGAAGGAGGCGCCGGTGGGGACCAGAAGGATGTCCGCCGCCGCCAGACCGTTGATGGTGAGGTAGCCGAGGGCCGGGGGGGTATCGAGGAAGATGAGGTCATAGGCGTCGAGAAGGCCGCCCTCCGCCAGCGCCTCGCTCAGCGCATCCCACAGCTTCCAGCCCCGCGCCGCCATCCGCCAGACGGGGATCTGGAACTCGGCCCAGTAGAGGTTCAGCTGCGCGCCGATGAGGTCGATGTTGGGCCAGTGGGTTTTCTGGATGACATCGCCGGGGGTGATCTTGAGGGCATCCGAGAGGGCAGGGTCGAGGGGTTGGGGGGCCTCGCCCCGGGCGGCGCGGGCCCGGTTCTCGGCCATCAGGTGGCCGGCATAGTGGCGGGCGAGAAGGGGGAAGACGGTGCCCCATTCGTCGGCAACCTTGCCGCCGAAGATCGAGGTCAT
>CAZVIS010000383.1:0-1742 GCA_964627355.1 uncultured Rhodobacterales bacterium | reverse complement strand
GCCACGGGGATCAGGTAGCGCGTGATCTCCCAGGTGGAGAAGAGGCGCAGGGTTTTCCGGCCATCCTCGGAGAGGCCGCGCGCCGCGAGATCATCGCGCCCGCGGGTGCAGGCAGCGGCGATCTCGGCCAGCTTTCCGGTGTCCACAGGCGGGGGCAGATCCGCCAGCGCAGCCTCGGGCCGGATGGACAGATAGGGCGGCAGGCCTTCGGGTGATTCGCGCAAAGGGGTCCCCCATGTGCTGCGTTTTCGCCAGTATACGCGATTTTACCGGACATGAAAGGAAAGGCGCTACATCGCCACCTTCGCCTTATCCTTTCTCAGCAAATTCAACAGGATGGCCAGGCGATCCTGTCGGGCAGGGGGTGCTGCGCTTTCGGGCGACCGGGGCCGTCCCTCTGTTAGTCTTGTGTTATCAAGATAGTTACGGCCAGGCACGCTTTTCGTAAGCCTCTGTCAGAAAAGGGTAATCCGGCACTTCTGGGGCCCGTGGTGACTCTCAAACCACGTTGAGGCGATTCCGGTCCCCCGAGGCGGCGACTCCGAACCCCCGATGGCCGCGCGCCCCCGGCACCCCCGCGCTTTCCCGAACACCCGATCCGCGCTAGCTTGGGTGTCACTGAAACCACGAAGCCCCGCGATCAGACGGGGAGGGTTCAGGGGGCAGGCGATGAGCGAGAGCGGACCCCGGATGCGGGTGCGGCGGCAAGGGGGCGCGGGGGCGGCGCTGCGCCCCGTGAGGTCGCCTGAACGGATGCTGCCCGACCGGCATGGCACCGACTTCTTCGTCTGCGACATCCTCGATGCCCTGCCCAAGGACGACATGGGCACGATGGAGCATCCCGTCTTCTCCCTCTCGACCCGGCCCGACCGGCGCATCCTCGACTATGCCCACAACGGGGTGCGGATCACCGTGGTGCCTTCGGTGAAGGGGCTGGCGACCCTCTTCGACAAGGACATCCTCATCTATTGCACAAGCCAGCTGATGGCGGCGCTGAATGCCGGGAAACCCGTGGGGCGGACCTGCCGGATGGTGGCGCATGACCTGTTGATGGCGACGAACCGCGAGACCAGTGGCGACGGCTATGCGCGGCTGCGCGAGGCCTTCGAGCGGCTGGCGGGCACGCGGATCACCACGAACCTGGTGACCGGGGGGGTGGAGGCGACGACGGGGTTCGGGCTGATCGAGGGCTGGCAGATCCTGCGGGCGACCAAGGGGGGCCGGATGATGCAGGTGTCCGTCACGCTGTCGGACTGGCTTTTCCGGGCGGTGCTGTCGAATGCCGTCCTGACGCTGTCGCCCGACTATTTCCGGCTGAGGAAACCGCTGGAGCGGCGGGTCTACGAGATCGCGCGCAAGCATTGCGGGCGGCAGGCGGAGTGGCGGGTGTCGATCCCGGTGCTCTGGAAGAAGTCGGGGTCCGCCAGCCCCGTGCGCGTCTTCCGCAAGATGGTGCGCGACATGGTGGCCGAGGATCACCTGCCCGACTACCATCTGGCCGAGGAGCCGGGCGACATCCTGTGTGTCCGCCGCCGCGCCGTTGTGGTCGAGGCGGAGGGTGCACGGGCAGGCCCGATGCTGAAACCCGCGACGCTCGAGACCGCCCGCACCCTCGCCCCCGGCTGGGACGTCTATGCGCTGGTCGCCGACTGGCGCGAGATGTGGGAGCGGTCGGGGCGGCCGCAACTCCGCAGCCCGGATGCCGCGTTCCTCGGCTGGGTGCGGAAGCGGGGGTAGGGCTC
>CAZVIS010000382.1:0-3294 GCA_964627355.1 uncultured Rhodobacterales bacterium | reverse complement strand
CAAACAGCGTATCGTTGCCGGAGCCGCCGCTGAGGTTGTCCTCCCCGGCCCCGCCGAACACCTGGTCGTGGAAATCGCCGCCGCCGATCTCGTCTCTGCCGTCGTCGCCATACCGCGTATCGCGGCCCGCGCCGCCCCCGATGGAATCGTCGCCGTCCCCACCGAAAACCCGATCGGCGCCATCCTCGGCGGGCAAGTTGTCATTGCCTGCGCCGCCCCACAGGAAGTCATCGCCCGCGCCACCCTTGAGCGAATCGCGCCCCTCGCCGCCATAGAGGCTGTCGTTGCCGGACAGGCCTTCCAGCCGGTCGTCGCCGTTGTTTCCGTGGAAGGTGTTTGCCAAGGCATCGCCGATGATCCTGTCACCCAGGGCAGTGCCAAGGATGACTTCGACCGCCACCAGCCTGTCCCCCGCCGCGCCACCGGCAGAGACCCCGGTGGTCATGTCGATGTCGATCGCCGCGGTCCATGCCGAGTAGTCTGCCGTGTCGGTACCCGAGCCACCGTCCAAGGCATCAGCACCGTCGCCACCGATCAGGGTGTCGTCGCCCGCGCCACCTGTCAGGCTGTCATCGCCCGCGCCGCCCCAGAGCAGGTCCGCCCCCGCCTCGCCGGCCAGCAGGTTGGCCGCGCTGTCCCCTGCCAGCGTATCGCTGAAGGATGTGCCCGTCAGCCCTTCGATCCCGTCGAACGTGTCCCCTTCGGCCGCGCCGGTGCCCGGCAGGCTGCCCGACAGGTCGGCCGTCACCGCGGTCCCCTCGCTTGCGAAAGAGACCGTGTCGAACCCGTCGCCCCCGAAAAAGGCATCCGGGCCGAGGCCCGACAACAGTGTGTCGTCACCACCAAGACCGTAGAGGGTGTCTGCCCCCGCCCCGCTGACAAGGGTATCGGCCGCCGCACTTCCGGTCAGTTCCAGGGGGTCGGGCGTTGCCCAGAAGACCCTGCTTTGCGGCAGGACAGCCAGCGCCCTGACCTGCGCTACCGACAACGACGTGCCGGTGGCGGTGCGCAATTCCAGCACCTCGGACCAGAAGCTTATGATGGCGCCTGTCGCCGTCGGGGTCACGGCAAGTTGTGCCGTGCTGCGCAGGAACGGCCAGGCCGAAAGGTCGATCAGGTCTTGCGAGGGGTCAAAGTCAAGGATGACATCGCGGTGGCTGTCCTGCATCAGCACGAACCGGTCGGCCCCGCTGCCGCCCCGCAGCGCATCCTCGCCCGCCCCGTCCATCAGGACATCGTCGCCTGCCCCGCCCTCGACCGTTCCCTGCCCGGTCGCACGGTACACCAGATCATGTCCCCCGGTCCCGGTGCCTTCGGTGGCGACCTGCCCGATGTTGCCCAGGGACAGCCGCAGAACGGTCAGCCCCGCCTCGGCAGCTGAGCCTACGATCACCTGCACCTCGCCTCCGACCCGAACCATCTCGACCGCCGAGATATGGGTGAGGCCGATCTGGGTCGTGTCCGCCAGTGCGGCAAGATGCAGAAGCTGACCTGACGGAAGCAGGGTGAACAACGACAGCCCGGCGTCCGACCCTGCCGCCACGACAAAGATCCGCCCCTCGACGACAATCGAGTCAAGGGCCGTGACAGCGGCAAAACGGGTGCCAAGGTCGTCGATGATTTGGTCGGTGACGGTCAGCGCGCCATCGGCCCCAAGGCGCATCACGGTCAGCGAGGACGGCGCAGTGGCCGCAGCGATCAGCCAAGTCGTGCCGCCCGCCGTGACGCTGCGCAAGGCAGAAAGGCCGTTGAGGGCGATCCCGTCTTCGGCCCCGACGGAATCGACTGCGGTCAGCGCGCCGCTGGAACCCACCTGCCAGACCGTGACCCCGCCGTCGTCCGACCCTCCTGTCACCAGATAGGACGCCCCTTCCAGGCTGGCCGAGATCATCGCCGCGATCCCCGCAGCATGGATGGACGCGGTGTCCACAACCGTACCGCGCGGGGTGACGGCACCGGTGGCGGCAAGCTCGAAGATGGAAATCCCTGTTCCTTCCGGCCTTGCCGCGTACAGGTACTTCTTCGCCCCAAGCGTCGCAGTCACCAGTTCCACAGCCTGCGTTGCGACCGTTGTCCCTGCGCTGAGAAACGCACTGACCGACGCTGCGCCGCCAAGCGTCTGCGCCAGCGCGACCGCGCCCGGCTCGACCGAGCCCGAGACACCGTTCACCGTCATGGCGGTACGGCTGGCACCATGGACGGCGTAGCCCGAGACCGTGGGAACCCCACCTTCGGCCAGAGCCAGACTGACGGTTTCGCCCGTGATGTAGTTGAGGGCGGTCAGAGAGCTTGCCCCTGCCACCAGTTCCAGATGCAGCGCGCCCGCCGCAAAGCGCGCGCCCGTGATCGTCCCGACAACGTCGAGCCGGTCCATGTCCCACCCCATCCGCGTCCCCACGCGTGACGGCAGGTTAGCGATGCAAGGGCAAAGCGAACCTTAACTGCCGGGACAGCGCCGCGCCTTTTTGCGCGCAGTTTTCGGGACTTCAGTCAGACTTCGACCGCGGCCGACATCGCCCGACGGCGCAGCGCAGCCTCGCGCCAGGTCAACGCGCTGACGGAACCGATGATCACGGCACCACCGGCCAGCACCATGGGGTCTACCGGTTCGGCAAAGACCAGCGCACCGAGAAGCGCCGCCCAGACAAGTTGCAGAAAGATGACCGGTTGCGTGACCGTCAAGGGCGCCACTGCAAAGGCGCGCATCATCGCGTAATGGGCCGCCGAGGCGAAAGCCGCAACCAATGCCAGCCAGGCGACCTGCTCGACCGTCACCGGCACCCAGACCGCCCATGCCAGGGGCGCCAGGCCGATCGTAACCGTCACCGACATCATCGCCACCACGGCGCCCGGGCCGACCTTTTGCCCCAGACGGTTGGCGATCAGGTAGGACAGCGCAAAGAACGTGGCCGCACCGACCTGCGCCAGATGGCCCGCGGTCACTTCACGCAGGCCCGGACGCAGGACCAGCGCCGCGCCTGCCAGCGCCACCAGAATCGCGGCAACGCGGCGCGGGACCAGACGCTCGCCAAAGGCCAGCGCGGCACCGAGGGTCACGAGGACGGGGTTGAGGTAGCCGATGGCCGTCACCTCCGCCACCGGCAGGCGCGCCATGGCAAAGAACCACAGGATCACCGCCACAACATGCGCTGCCCCCCGCAAAGCGAACAGCGGAGCCGTGCCTGCGGGCAGTCCGGATTTCAGCAGAGGCAAGATGGAGGGGGCAAGGAACAGGATGCCCCAGGCAAAGCGAATGAAGGCCGACTGCGCGGCAGGCAGGTCGGTGCCCAGATA
>CAZVIS010000381.1:0-3301 GCA_964627355.1 uncultured Rhodobacterales bacterium | reverse complement strand
GACGCCCGGCCGGGGGGCACGGGCGTCAGTCACGGAACGAGGGACAGTGAATGAGAAACGGGGTTCCGACCCGAACCTCATGATTCAATATGGGGAGCCTTTGCGGCGATTGAAGGGCTGTCGCAGAAGCGTGAACGTTCATCCCCGCACCGCCGCCGCATAAAGCGCCACCGCGGCCGCGTTCGACACGTTGAGCGACCCGAACCCCCCGGCAAAGGGGATGCGCACCAGCCGGTCGCAGGTCTCCCGCGTCTTGTCGCGCAAGCCCGGCCCCTCGGCACCCAGCACCAGCCCTACGGGCCGCGTGCCGACTTCGGTCAGGGCCTGCGATAGCGTCACCTCGGCCTCGCCGTCGAGGCCGAGCAGGACGAACCCCATGGCCTTGAGGTCCTCCATCGCGTCCGACAGGTTCGTCACACGCAGATAGGGCTGGCGTTCCAGCGCTCCGCTCGCGGTCTTTGCCAGCGCGCCGGTTTCCGGCGCCGAATGCCGGGCGGGGGCGATCACCGCGCGGGCGCCAAACACCTCGGCCGACCGCAGCACGGCGCCCACGTTGTGCGGATCCGTCACGCGGTCGAGGCACACCACCAGGGGCGCCCCCTCTCCCCCGATCACCACGTCGGCGAGCTTGCCCCAGTCGAGCGGCCTGACCTCCAGCGCCGCACCCTGATGCACCGACCCCTCGTCGATCGGAACCACGAACTTGCGGGGATCCACCACCTCGGGCGCGATCCCCGCTGCGGCCACCGCCTCTTCGATCTTGTCGAGCGCGTTTTTCGTGACGACCAGCCGCAGCTTCTCGCGCCTCGGGTTCATCAGGGCGTCGCGCACGGCATGCAGACCGAAAAGCCACAGCGTCTCGCGCGCCGCTTCGCGCCGGGCGCGTTCCTTGTCGATCACCCAGGTCGGTTTCTGCATGGCCATCTCCGCTTTCGCCCCTTCTAGGGCAGGGGGCGGGCGAGGGGAAGGCTTGCGCCGGGGGGGCTTGCGCCCATATTCGGGGCAAGGACCAAAGGGCTTGCCCATGCAAAGCACCCACCCCATCCCGCCGCCGCCCGAGTTCGCCGGGGCGAGCGCCGTCGTCGCCGACCCCCTGCGCTTCAAGGCGCGATTGGGGATCGGCGAGAAGGCTTACGGCGTGCTGCGGCTGAAGAACGCGGTGTTCGAGGCCTGGGATGCCGCCGGGGTCGCCGCCACCGGCGCTGCGGTCGCGGCCTCTCCCGCCGTGGCCACGACCTTCTTTGGGGCCAGCGGGTTCTGGGCGGCCATCGGGCTTGGCGGCGCGGCGGTGACGCCGGTGGGCTGGGTGATCCTTGCCGGCGCCCTGTCCGGGGGCGCGTGGTTCGGGCTGAGCCGCGCGCTGAAAGGGACGGCGAAGGACCGCGTCACCGTCATCCCCCACATCATCAACACGCCCATGGACGTGCTGGCCCTGGGGTTGTTCGAGTTGATGGCGCCCCTTGCGCTGAAGGTCGCAGGGATCGACGGCGCGGTGGCGGAACGCGAGCGGGCGGCGATCCGGGGCTACTTCGCCGAGGTCTGGGGCTATGACCCGGCCTTTGTCGCCGAGGCGCTGGACTGGACCGAAGGCCACCTCGACGCCCATTCGATCAAGGACCTCGCTGCTGCCTTGGCCGCTTTCAAGCGCGAGAACCCCGATTGCGACGCCCGCGCGATGGCGGCCGAGATCCTGCGCTTTCTGACCGAGGTGGCGACGGTCGACGGCCCGCTCGACGAGCGCGAGGAAATGGCCATCGAGCGCATCGGAGCGGCCTTTGCCGCAGGTTCGCGCTGGTCGCTGCGCCGGGGTCTCGGGCGGATCGGCGCGCGGCTGCGCGGCCTGTTCGGGCGCCCCGATCGCCCCCCCAATCGGCCTTGACGCGCCATGGGGGGTCCGCTATCCCCCCGCCCCAGTGGGCGACGTGCTGCAAGGTGCGGCAGCGGACTGTAACTCCGCCGAGGCGACTCGTGCCTGGTTCGATTCCAGGGTCGCCCACCATCCTCAAGACAATCCATTCGGATCAGGGATTTGGTGTCCTGCAGGGGTGACATCGATGGCCTTGCCGACCTGGGGCCCGGCGGGCCTGAAGGCTACGGCATAAAGGGCGTTATGGTCACGCCAGCCCCATGCAACCCCTGCCGGATCGCACGCACCATGGCCAGCGCGCCCTCGGTATCGCCGTGCACGCAGACCGAATGTGCCGCAAGGGGGATGGGATCACTGCCGGTCACCGGCATCCGGCCGGTTTCCAAGAACCCCAAGAGGCGCCGAAGCACCGTTTCCGCGTCATGCAGGACCGCGCCGGGCGTGCTGCGTGGTACGAGGCGGCCGTTGGGCAGATAGGCGCGGTCGGCAAAGATCTCGGAGAAAACCTCGGCCCCCACGGCGCGGGCTGCAATCTCGAGTGCGGTCCCCGAGATTGCCAGCACGGCCAGCCTGCCGGGCATCGCCTGCACCGCCGCCACGATCGCCTCGGCCACCATGCGGTCATCCGCCGCCAGATTGGCAAGTGCGCCATGCGGCTTGACATAGCGCACCTCCGCCCCCGCCAGCGCCGCGACCCCCGCCAGCGTGCCCACTTGGGCTGCGACCATGCGGCCGATCTCGGGCGGGGTCATCGGGATCACGCGGCGGCCAAAGCCCATGGGATCGGCATAACCTGGATGCGCCCCGATCACGACGCCCCGCGCCGCTGCCGCCGAAAGCGTTGCAAACATCGTCTCGGGGTCGCCTGCGTGGCCGCCGCAGGCGATGCTGGCCGAAGTGACAACGTCAAGCATCGCCGCGTCATGGCCCATGGTCCACGGACCAAACCCTTCTCCAAGGTCAGAGTTAAGGTCGATCTGCATCCGTCACGGTCCCGTCTGGCTGGTGGCAGGCGTTTGCCGGGTTGCGCCCGCCCCTGGGCCGCTTCAGGCTAGGCGAACCCGGCGGCGTTTGCACCGCGTCTTTTCATCGGCCAGGGCTGGCGACCGGACAGGTTCAGCTGCGGCGTACCCTGACCTCACGACGCCTCTAGCACCTGCCGGTCATGCAGCGACTTGAACTTTCCGTTCGACCGCAGCAGCGTCCTGAACGAGCCGATCTCCTGAACGCGGCCTTCCTCGATATAGCAAATCTGGTCCGCGCGGGTGACGGTGGACAGCCGATGCGCCACGATGATCGTGGTGACATTCTGAGTCAGCGCCTCTAGCGCGCTTTGCACCAGCGCCTCGGTATGGCTGTCGAGCGCGCTTGTCGCCTCGTCCAGCAGCAGGATCTGGGCCTTGCCAAGGATGGCGCGGGCAATCGCGAGGCGCT
>CAZVIS010000380.1:0-3303 GCA_964627355.1 uncultured Rhodobacterales bacterium | reverse complement strand
CGCAAGCCTTTCATCTCGCCTTGTGCGCGCAAGCGCGCAACGGCTCGGGCGAAGGAAGGGGGACGTTCCGTCCCCCTCTGGCCGCGAGCGGCCATTCACCCCCTGGAGGATATTTGGGGGCAAAAGAAGAGGGGGCAAGACCATCGTCTTATTCGTGTGCTGCGGGGTCGGGCGTAGCGTCCGGCCATGCGGTTCCTGTGCGCCCTTGTCCTGATCCTGTTCGCCGCGGTGGCCCGCGCGGACCCCCTGCCGCGCGAGGCGATCGCGCCCTTTGTCGTGCCGCCCTATGCGCTTGGCGAGGCGCTGAACGACCGGGGGCTGTGGAGCCTGCTGAACTCCGGGGGGGCGCAGGCGGGCTATGTGTTCGAGACGGCGCCCGTCGCACCCCTGCCCGGCTTCTCGGGGGCACCGATCAACATTCTGGTCACGCTGGACCTGCAGGGCACCTTCATCGACGTCCGCCTGATTGCCCATAACGAGCCGATCTTCGTCTCGGGCCTCGGCGAGGCGCCCTTTCACAAGTTCTTCGAGCAGTATCGCGGCCAGTCGATCAACACCGCGATGGTGGTAGGCACGCCCTATGGCGGGGCGGGTGCGGGGTCGGATCTGGTCTATCTTGACGGGGTGACGAAGGCCACGGCCTCGGTCCGTATCGCGCATGAGTCGATCCTGGCGGCGACGCGCGAGGTGGCGCGCGAGCGGTTGCAGGGGTTGGCCAGCGCGCCCCCCGCCGCGCCCAACCTCGTCCATGACGAGGCGCTGGACTGGCAGGCGCTGGTCGATCAGGGCATTGCGCGGAACCTCAAGGTGACGAATGCCGAGGTGGACGCGGCTTTTGCGGGCACCCTCTGGGCGCGGGATGATCCGGAGGCAGAGGCGGATCCGGATGGCATCTACCTCGACCTGTGGCTGGTGGACATCGGGCCGCCTTCCATCGCGCGGGCGGTGCTGGATGAGGACGGCATGCGTGACCTGACACGGTTCCTGACCGTGTCGGACCATGACGAGCCGATTCTCGTGATCGACGCGGGGCGGCATGGGCTGGTGACTCCCGCCTTCGTGCGCAACACCTCGCCCGACCTGCTGACCGCCGCGCAGGACGGGCTGCCGGTGGCGCTGCGCGATGCCGACCTGATCTTTTCCACCCAGCCCGGCGTGCCCGAGGGCGTGGCGATGATCCTGCGCACGGACCGGCGGCTGGGGTTCGATCCCTCGCGCGAGTGGGTGCTGTCGGTGCAGGCGCAGCGCAGCCACGGGAACTTCCAGCCCGAGGTGGGTTCGGTACATTTCACCCTGACCGCCGCGACGCCCGAACGCTTCTTCACCCGCCCCGAGGTCGTCACCCCCCTGCCCCCCTGGGCCGAGGCGCTGCGCAACCGCGCGCCCGATCTGGGCGTGCTGGTGGTGGCGCTGGTGGCGTTGCTGGTGGCGCTCGGTCCGTTCCAGAACCGGCTGGCGGGGCTGGCCGCCTTTACCCCGATCCGGCTGGGGGTGCTGGCGGCGATGACGGGGTTCGTGGGGTTTTGGGGGCAAGGGCAATTGTCCATCGTGACGCCGTTGGCCACCCTGCGCGGTGTTATCGAGGGCGGCAGCCTCGCCTTCCTCCTCTACGACCCCTTCTCGCTGGTGCTCTGGGCGGCGGCGATCCTCGGCTTCGTCCTCTGGGGCCGGGGGCTGTTCTGCGGCTGGCTTTGCCCCTTTGGCGCCTTGCAGGAGTTCGCGCATCATCTGGGTCGCGCACTGCGGCTGCCGAAGGTCGAGCCTTCGGCGCTGTGGGATGCCCGGCTGAAAGTCCTCAAGTACGTCCTGCTGGCCGGGCTCGTCGCGGTGACGCTGATCGCCCCCGACCACATGGACAAGGCCGCCGAGGTCGAGCCCTTCAAGACCGCGATCACCACCTATTTCGTCCGCGAGTGGTACTATGCCGCCTATGCCGCCTTCTGGCTGGTGCTGGGGATGGTCACCTTCAAGGGCTTCTGCCGCTATGTCTGCCCGCTCGGCGCGCTGATGGCGATTGGCGGCGCGCTGCGGGGGCGGGACTGGATCGCGCGGCGGGTGGAGTGCGGCAGCCCGTGCCAGCTGTGCCGGGTGAAATGCGCCTACGGGGCCATCGCCAAGACCGGAGAGATCCAGTATTCCGAATGTTTCCAGTGCCTTGACTGCGTGACGATCCATGATGACGCCAAACAGTGCGTCCCGCTCGTCCTCGCCGCAAAGGGCCGCGCCCTCAAACTGCCGAACGGCGCGGTGGCCGCGCGATGAACCGCCGCCGCTTCCTCGCCATCACCGCCGCCGCCTTGGCCCTGCCCGGCGCGGCCCGGGCCGAAACCATCTGGCAGGGCACAGCCCTCGGCGCCGAAGCGAGTGTCACCCTCACCGGCCCCCGCACCCAGGCCGAGGCGGCGCTGGCCAGCCTCCCCGCCCTCCTGAACGCCATCGAGGATGAATTCAGCCTCTACCGCCCCGCCTCGACCCTCTCGCGCCTCAACGCCGGGAACCCTGTACCCCCCTCCCCCGCCTTCGCCGGCCTCCTCACCCAATGCGACCTCCTCCACGGGGCCACCGAAGGCGCATTCGACCCCTCGGTCCAGCCCCTCTGGCGGGCTCTCGCGACCGGCACGCCCACCCAGACCCGCATCGGCTGGCAGCACATCGCGCGCGGGCGCCCTTTGCGCCTTCTCCCCGGCCAGGCCCTCACCTTCAACGGCATCGCCCAAGGCCATGCCACCGACGCCGTCGCCGCCCACCTGAGCGCCCACGGCTTCACCCAAGCCCTCATCGACATCGGCGAACTCGCGGCCCTCGGCGGCCCCTTCCGCATCGGGCTGATGGACCCGGGCGCGGGGCTCACCGGCACCGCCACCCTCACCTCGCGCGCCATCGCCACCTCCAGCCCCCGCGCCACCCTTGTCGCAGGCCAGCCCCATATCCTGCATCCGAGGGGCCTCCCCCCCCTCTGGTCCTCGGTCACGGTCGAGGCGGATACCGCCACCCTCGCCGACGCCCTCTCCACCGCCCTCGTCTTCCATGACGTGCCGATGATCGCCCGGATCCGCACGCGCCTTCCCGGTACGCACCGTATCTGGGTAACAGACAACCGGGGCAACCTGACCCAACTCTGACCCCTTCTTCTGTCCACAAATATCCTCGGGGGGTGAATGGGCGCCTGCGCCCAGAGGGGGGCAGAAGGCATCCCTTGCGACGGCCCCAAAGAAGCAACCTAAACGAAAAGGGCACCTCCCTCCCCCCTCGTGGGGGAGGGATGGGGAGGGGGGCCCCGCGCCAGGCCCTATTCCGGCGCCA
>CAZVIS010000379.1:0-3308 GCA_964627355.1 uncultured Rhodobacterales bacterium | reverse complement strand
CCGGGTCAGACCGTCCTTTTCCTGCGCGGCAACGCGCGCGGTCAGGATCGCGCCCGCGTCGCGCAGACCAAGACCATGGGCGGTGGCAGGGTCGGACAGGACCTGCGCCGTGGGGCCGCTGGCCGTCACGCGCCCGGCCTCGATCAGAACGACGGTGTTGGCCAGCCGTGCAACCTCGGCCATCGCATGGCTGACATAGAGGATCGGCAGGGACAGGTCATCGCGAAGGCGTTCGAGATAGGGCAGGATCTCGGCTTTGCGCGCTTCATCGAGGGCCGCGAGCGGTTCGTCCAGCGCCAGAAGGCGGGGGTTCGACAGGATTGCCCGGCCAATTGCGACGCGGCTTTTCTCTCCGCCCGAAAGCGTACCAGGACGACGTCCAAGCAGCGCCCCGATGCCCAGAAGATCGACCACCCGCTCGAACGTGACCGTGGAAGTGCTGCGCGCAAACCATCGACCGTAAAGCAGGTTCTGCCGCACCGTCAGATGCGGAAACAGCCGCGCGTCCTGAAACACCACTCCGACACCTCGCCTGTGACGGGGCAGGTTCACACCCGCCGCCTGGTCCAGCAGCACGGCGCCGTCGAGAAGGATCTGCCCGTCGTCGGGCGTCAGCAGTCCCGCGACCGCGTTGATGACCGTCGTCTTGCCCGAGCCGGACCGCCCGAACAGCGCCGTTACCCCGGCAGGCGCCTGAAACGCGATATCGAGCGAAAACCCAGGCAGGCGGTGGCGAAGGCGGACCTCCAAAGTCATGCGCCGGAAATCCTGCGCGCGACGGCCCTGGAAAGCCATTCAGACAAGAGCAGGGCTGCCATGGCGACAAGGATGGCCATCCAGACCAGCCGTGCCGCCGCGCCCTCGCCCCCCGGCACCTGCAGGACGGCGTAGATCGCCGAAGGCAGCGTCTGCGTCTGGCCGGGGATGTTCGAGACGAAGGTGATGGTGGCCCCGAACTCTCCCATGGCCTTGGCAAAAGCGAGGATCATGCCCACGACGATGCCGGGCAGGATCAGCGGCAGCGTCACCGTCGCAAAAACCCAAGGCCGTGACGCGCCAAGCGTTCCGGCGGCCTGTTCCAGCCTGGGGTCCACCGCCTCGATTGCCAGTCGTATGGCCCGCACCAGCAGTGGAAAGGCCATCACCGCCGCCGCCAGCGCCGCACCGGTCCAGCGAAAGGCCAGGACGATGCCGAACCACTGGTCAAGGTAGTGGCCGATCAATCCCTTCCGTCCGAACGTCAGAAGCAGCAGATATCCTGTCACCACCGGCGGCAGGATAAGCGGCAGATGGACGAGGCCGTTGAGGAGCTGCTTGCCCCAGAAGTTCCACCGCGCCAGAGCATAGGCGACCAGGATACCGAAGGGCAGGCTGACCATCATCGCCCAGAACGACACGCGAAGCGACAGGGCCACGGCGCGCCATTCGTCAGGGGTCAGCCAATCCGCCATGCCGCCTCGGTTCGCATCAGTTCAGGACCTGAAAGCCCTGCGCCGCGAAGCTGGCACCGGCTGCCTCGGAAAACAAGGCGTCGAAGAAGGCCCGGTCTGCGGGCTCTGCTGCCTCAGTCAGCAGGGCGGCCGGATAGACGATTGGGGCGTGAGTGTCCGCGGGAAAGGTGCCCACGAGGGTGACACTGTCATCGGTCGCCGCGTCGGTGGCATAGACGATGCCATAGGGCGCCTCGCCCGTCGCCACCAGCGCCAGCGCCGCGCGCACATTCTCGGACTGCGCGACCGCCCCTTCGACCAAGGACCAGACGCCAAGCATTTCGAGCGCGGCCTTGCCGTACTGCCCCGCCGGCACGGCATCGACCATCGCCATCGACAACTTGCCCTCCCCCAGCAATCCCGCCAGATCAAGCCCTGGCCGGATCTCGACCGGCGCGGCCCCTTTGCCATGGGCCACCAGCACCAGCGTGTTTCCCAAAAGGTCCGCACGCGCTGCGACCAGTCCGGCCTTCTCGACCTCGTCCATCCAGTTGACGGCGGCCGAGAGAAAGATGTCCGCTGGCGCCCCCTCGATGATCTGCTTGGCCAGCGCGTTCGACCCGCCATAACTGACGATCACTGTTGTGCCGGTCGTCGCCTGAAAATCCGCGGCCACCTGATCCAGCGCGGACTTGAGCGAGGCAGCCGCAAAGACCACCACCTCTTCAGCCTGCAACGGCGCGGACAAGGCGAGGACAAGTGCCGAGGCTGGGACGAACCGACCGGTCATGTTTCCTCCATCCGATATTGTTTCAGAAACATATCAGCCAACTGGGCCTTCCGGGCAAGCGTTATTTTCCGTCGGGAATATCCCCCTGGGCCGACGCCCGCAGCATCCGCTCCAGCGCGGCAATCTGCGATGCGGACGCGGACATCGAGGTCTCGACGATGTCATGGTAAAGCTGCAGCACCTTTTCCCCCGCTTCGGTCAGATGCGCCCCGCCACCACCCGGCCCGCCGCGAACGCTTGCGACCAAAGGATCACGGAAAGCAGTGTTCAGCTCTTCGACCAGCATCCAGGCGCGCTTGTAGCTCATGTCCATCTGCCGCCCGGCCGCCGCGATGGACCCGGTCGCACGGATCCGTTCCAGCAGCTCTGCCTTGCCCGGTCCCAGCATCGCATCTCCGAACAGGATACGCAGGCGCAGTTGGGTCATCCGGATGCCTTTCACCGTACCGCTCCGATCCTCCCGCAGCCGCCCCGCACAGGCAAGACCCGCCGACGTCCAGATAGGGACAACACGGAACCGGACGCGCATCAGGTTGGCCGAGGACATCCGGAAACCTTGCCTCGCGACCGAGGGACCAAAGGGGGAGATGGAAACAGCCACCCCCGCGATGGATCACAACGGAAACCTCGGTCCCAATGGCTTGCACAGACGGCCAAGAGCGGCAGGTGCAGACACCTGACCCAATTTGAGAATGTTCCAAACCGGGGCTGTCGCAGCGCGTCTTTGCAACCTTGCGCGGGGTGCCGCTTCGCGGCGTTCGCAAGGCGCTAGGCAGCGGGCGGACTGCGACGGACGCAAAAGACACGCCCGACCCCGCCCTCGCGTGCATGTCGGTCACCGGGACAGTCTGGCACTGTCAACATTCACCCAGGTTGCCTGTCCGCCTGAAGGCCGCGAAAGCCCCGGCCACGTCAAAGGCTGACGGACTTGCTCGTGGCCACTCTTGAAGGTTTGGCCCTCGGGTCAGTCAGCGGCGCCGACGACCGTCGCGAAAACCAGCATGTCCACATCGTTTTTCCGTCGTCAGGCACCGAAGGCGTCGTTTCTGCTGTACCCCCCGCTTTGGGCGCTTTGTGCCCGGTGCGTC
>CAZVIS010000378.1:0-3341 GCA_964627355.1 uncultured Rhodobacterales bacterium | reverse complement strand
GGGACGATCACCCTTTGCCCGAAGGTGACCGAGGCGGTGAGGCGCAGGGTGCCGGAGGGTTGGGCGCGTTCGGCCCTGACTTCGGTCGTCAGGCGGGAGAGTTCTTCGGCGAGGGGGAGGGCGCGGGTGAGGTAGGCCTCTCCCTCTTCGGTCAGGGACAGGCGGCGGGTGGTGCGCTGGAAGATGCGGAGGCCGAGCGTGGCCTCGATCTGCGCGACCGCGCGGCTGACCTGCGAGGGGTCCACGCCGCGCGCCTTGGCCACGGCGGCAAAGCTGCCCGCGCGGGCGACGTCTTGCAGGAGGGTCAGGTCGGACAGGTTCATTCGTGCAGGATCGGCATGAGTGTTGTGCCCGGTCAATCGTTTTTCCATGAGAGTCGCAGGAATAGACAGGCTGCATCGCAATCCGATGGAGGCCATGATGACCGACTTTACCCTTCACACCCCCGACACCGCCCCCGAAGGCAGCCGAGAAGCTCTGGCTGCGGTGACCAAGGCCTGGGGGTTTACCCCGACGCTGCACGCGATCCTCGCCGAAAGCCCGGTCGCGCTGATCGCCTATGACACGCTGTTCGGGATGATCGGGCAGACGACGCTGACCGCGCAGGAGCAGCAGGTGGCGTTCCTGACGATGACGGTGCTCTCGGGCTGTGAGTATTGCACGATGGGGCACACTTACCTGTCCCGCGTCGTACAATTGCCCGAGAGCGAGATTGCCGCGCTGCGCGAGGGGCGGTTGCCGGCGGATGCGCGGCTGGCGGCGCTATCGCGGTTTACCGGGCAGGTAATCGAGACGCGGGGGTTCGCGGGGGATGCTGCGGTGGCGGCCTTCCTTGCGGCGGGGTTCACGCGGGCGAATGTGCTGGAGGTGGTGACGGTCCTCGCGACAAAGGTGATCTCGACCTATACCAACCATCTCGCCCATACGCCGAAGGAAGCCTTCATGTCGGACCCGGCCTTTGCCTGGGTCGCACAGGCGCGGGCTGCGTGATGCGGGTCGGGGTTCTGGGGCTGGGCGCCATGGGGCGGCGCATGGCCGCGCGGCTGGTGGCGGCGGGGCATGAGGTGACGGTGTGGAACCGGACGCCCGGGGTTGTGGTGGAGGGGGCTGCCGTCGCAGGCAGCCCCCGTGCGGTGGCAATGGGGGACTTGGTGATCGCGATGGTCCGCGACGACGCGGCCTCTGCATCGGTCTGGGCCGAGGTGCTGCCTGCAATGGCGAAGGGCGCGCTGGCGGTGGAGTGTTCGACACTGTCGCCCGCGCATGTGGCGGGCTTGCACGCTGCGGCGAAGGCGGCGGGGGTGGCGTTCCTGGATGCACCGGTGGCGGGGTCACGGCCGCAGGCCGAAGCGGGGGCGCTGGTGTTCTTGGCGGGGGGCGAGGCGGATGCAGTGGCGCGCGCGGAACCCGTTCTGCGGGCCATGGGGCGGGCCGTGCATCACGCGGGCGGGCCGGGGGCCGGGGCGGTGGTAAAGCTGATGGTCAACACGCTCTTGGCCGCCGAAGTGGCCGCGATGGCGGAACTGATGGGGATGGCCGCGCGGGCGGGGCTGGAGATGGAGCGGGCGCTGGCAGCGGTGGCCGATACGCCGGTCTGGTCGCCCGCGCTGGCGGGGGCGAGCGGGGCGATGCGGGCACGCAACTTTTCCCCGGCGTTTCCGATTGATCTTGTGGTGAAGGATCTGGCGCTGGCCGTTCAGGCGGGAAGGATGCCGCTCGCGGAGGCCACGCTTGGAATATTTGCACAGGCTGTCCGCGCAGGCCACGGCGGCGACAACATCACCGGGGTGGCGCAGCTTTACCTGTGATCCTCAGGCGATGATGTCGGGGATCAGCATGTCCTCAAGCTTCACGATCCGGTCCTTGAGCGCAAGCTTCTGCTTCTTCAGCCGCCGCAGGGTCAGCTGATCGGGCAGGACACTGGCCTCGATTGCGCGAATCGCCTCATCCATGTCCCGGTGTTCCGAGCGCAGGACATCGAGCTTGATGCGCAGCATTGCGTCGCCATCGAGTTCGGTCGGTGCGTTCATCTGGCCTGTCCGGTGGGATGAGTCGTTGCCTGTCGTGGGGGCGAATATACAGCGAACCGCCCCGCACGGGAGAAAATCTGTGCGCGCAGATCGGTTTTCAAGACCTGGCCGGGGCTTGCAGGGCGAAAGCGGCGGCCCCATATCTGCACCTGTCGGGCTGCCAAAGCGGGGCCTGGCGGTGTGTCGCTTGATGAAAGGGCATGGACGATGACCAAACTCAGCTTCGGGGCGCATCCCTATCTTCTGGGGTTCGAACAGCTGGAGCGGCTGGTGGAACGCACCGCCAAATCCTCGGGTGACGGCTATCCGCCCTTCAACATCGAAGCCACCGCCGACAACGCCTATCGCATCACGTTGGCCGTCGCGGGGTTCCGCGAGGCCGACCTCGCCATCACGGTCGAGGATCGGCAACTGGTGGTGCGCGGACGGCAGCCGGATGACGAGGGCGAGCGGGTGTTCCTGCATCGCGGCATCGCCGGGCGCGCGTTCCAGCGTAGTTTCGTGCTGGCCGACGGGGTCGAGGTGGCGGGGGCGAGCATGGATCACGGCCTTCTGCACATCGACCTGCGGCGCGCGGTGCCCGAAACGGTGGTGCAGACGATCCGGATCAACGTCGGTCAGATCCGCTGAGGAGAATGGTCATGGATGCAAGATACAAAGGACTTCCGGGCGGCGATGACCACATCGTCTATGTGCGGCCCGTCGCGGTCGCAGACCTGCCGGACGAGATTCGCGAGCAGGCTGAGGGGCTGGATACGCTTTACGCCGTGCATCGCCCGAATGGCGAACGGGTGGCACTGGTTCGCGACAAGGGGATGGCGTTCGCCCTGTCGCGCCAGAACGACCTGACGCCGGTCAGCGTGCACTAAGCGGGCACTGGCCCGACGCGACGTAGCGTCGGGCAGCGCAGCAGGCCCCGCGCGACCTGATGCTTGCACGCTGGAGGTCAGGCCTATTTGGCGATCAGGCCCATCTGTTCGAGCTTCAGAAGGACCTGCTGCGCGCAATAGTCTACGTCGGTGCCTTCGGTATCGACGCGGAGTTCCGGCGCTGTCGGCGCCTCGTAGGGGTCCGAGATGCCGGTGAACTCCTTGATCTTGCCCTCGCGTGCCAGCTTGTAGAGGCCCTTACGGTCGCGGCGTTCGCATTCCTCGATCGAGGTCGCCACATGCACCTCGATGAAGGCGCCGTAGCTTTCCACCATCTCGCGCACGGCGCGGCGGGTGGCGGTGTAGGGGGCGATCGGGGCGCAGATCGCGATGCCGCCGTTCTTGGTGATCTCACTGGCAACATAGCCGATGCGGCGGATGT
>CAZVIS010000377.1:0-3349 GCA_964627355.1 uncultured Rhodobacterales bacterium | reverse complement strand
TCCTGAAGGCGTGGGAAGATTACACCGGCGCCAAGATCAACTGGATCGACCTCGCGCAGGCCGACTACAACGCGCGCCTGCAGCAGTCGATCGCGACCAGCACCGTGGACTTCGACATCATCGAGATGGGCGCGCCCTTCGAGGGGGACACCGCATCCAAGGGCCTCTTGTCCGAGATGCCGGACTGGGTGAAGGCCCAGATCGACATGGACGACTATGTGGACTACCTGAAGGCCCCGGTGGGGACCTGGGACGGCAAGACCTACCGCATCTCGATCGACGGCGACTGCCATACCTTCGCCTACCGCAAGGACTATTTCGGCGATGGCGGGATCGGCGGGGCCGCGCCGCCCAAGACCTGGGCCGAGGTCAACGCCATGTCCAAGGCCCTTGTCGGTCAGAAGGATCCGCTTACGGGGGGCGACGCGCATGGCTTCCTTGACCCGCTGAAAGGCTGGGGCGGGTTCGGGTTCTACTTCCTCGAGGACCGCGCGACGGCCTATGCCAAGCATCCCGCCGATCCGGCCTGGCTGTTCGATCCCGACACGATGAAACCGCGCGTCAACAACCCGGCCTTCGTGCGCGCGATCCAAGAGGTGATGGACCTGATCGCCACCGCCGGCGCCTATCCCGCCGACCAGATCAACGCCGACCCCGGCACCACCGCCTTCTCGCAGTTCCTTGCAGGGACAGGGGGCATGCTGACCTGGTGGGGTGACGTCGGCTCAAACGCCAAGACCAGCGACAGCTCGGTCGTGGGCGATGTCGTGGGCTTTGGCATCCTGCCCGGCGCGGACGAGGTCTGGAACAGCGCGACCGGCGCCTGGGACAAACAGTACAACGAGGCGCCGAACATGGCCTACCTCGGCTGGGGCGTCTATGTCATGTCCACCGTGGACGGCGACGAGAAGAAGAAGAAGGCCGCCTGGTCCGCCGCTGCCCATCTGGGCGGCAAGGACATCGCGCTCTGGATGGCGGCCTATCCGTCGGGCTTCCAGCCCTACCGCAACTCGCAGTTCAACTACGACGAGTGGGAAGCGGCAGGCTATGATCGGGCCTTCGTCGAGGATTACCTTGGGTCGAACCTCGACAGCTACAACCACCCGAATGCGGCGCTGGAACCCCGCATCCCCGGCATCTTCCAGTACTACTCGATCGCCGAGGACGAGTTGGCCAAGGGCTACTCTGGCCAATACAAGTCGGCGCAAGAGACGGCGGACGCCATCGCCGCCGCCTGGGAAAAGATCACCGACCAGATCGGGCGCGAGAACCAGATCAAGCTTTACAAGGCTTCGCTGGGTCTCTGAGATCAGCAAAAGAGGAACGGCGCGCGGGGGAACCTTTGCGCCGTTATCTATTGTGGAGGCGTCCGTCGAGGGGGACCTGAAACCGTCTGATGGACCTTCCAGTGGAAGGTCCATCGGTTTCATTGCCTGTAAGCCGCAAGGCGTCGGGCAAGGGGCGTCGTGCCATGACCGAGCCTCGTAAATCTGCCAAGGGCCAGAGGCCCCGCCGGCCTCAGAGGATCGTCTTGATATCCCTCGGGCCCCAGTCGCGCACCAGCGTCGGGATCCCGAAGAGCGACGAGAACAGCCAGCCGCCCCGGATCGCCGAATGCGCCTCGCGCCCCTTGGACACCAGCTTCATCGGCCAGAACTTGGTCGACATGTAGGCGCCCCCGGCAATCGCCGAGGTGGCGCGGCGCCCGTGGGTGATCGGATCGCTGCCCAGGATATGCCCGCGCGGCAGGCTGCGGTGCGGGTTCGACATGAAGAAGGTCCCCGGCGGCAGCACGCGGTCCTGGATGATGACCGCGGGCTCTTCGCGGATGTACTCGTCCTCGTCGTCCAGCCCTACCTTGATCGAGGGCGTCGCGTTCACGATCCGCATGGCGCTGCGGGCGGTCCCGATGGGGGCAAAGGGCGCGCGCACCACGACAAGCGCCCGTCCGCCGGTCAGCGCAGGCCCGTAGGCCGCCGCTGCGCGGGCGCTGACGCGCGCGGCGTGCAGGGTCGCCGCCTCGCCGCTCGTGATTACGTCGATGTTCTCGGGCAGGTGGCCCTTGGTGGCCAGCGCTGCCACGACCCGGTCAGCCGTCGCGCGGTCGGCGTAGAGCCTCGTGATGATCGTCGTCATGTCGTACCCTTTGTCCAGAGGTGGGGTTGGGCGGTCACGTCAGTGGTTGGTCCGGTTGGCGCTCGGTCGTGGAAGGCGGCAGGCCGGCGATGGCCCCGCGTCTCCGGATCGGCAGGACCAGCGCCAACGCCAGAAGAAGCAGACCACCCTCCAGCAGGAAGACGGGGATATAGGGCGCGGCGGCGGATTGTCCCACAGCAGGCGCGGCCAGCAGCACGGCGTCGCGGATCACCCCGCCCACGGCGATGGCCAGCCCCGCCGCCGTCGCTTGCACCGCACCCCAGGCGCCGAGCGCAAGACCGATCTGCTCGCGCGGGGCGGCACGCATCGTCGCGGTCAGCGTGCCGTGCCCGAAAAGTCCCGCCCCGAACCCCGCCGCCAGCGTGGCAAGCCTGAAGAGCCACACCGCCTCGACCTCGGCCGACAGCACCACGAGGCCAAAGGCGGGGACGCCGACCAGCGCGCCGTACATCGCCACATCCATTGCGCACCCGCCCCGGCCAATCCAGCGCGAGGCAAGTCCGAACCCCGCCAGGCTGCCAAAGGCCATGACAAGCGTAAGTCCCGTCGTTTGCGCCACCGACATGTGCAGAACACGGCCCCCGAACGGCTCGAGCAGAACATCCGCCATGCCGAACCCCGCCGTGCCACAGGCGATTACAGCCATCAGCCGCAACATGCCCGGACGCTCTGTCAGCCGTGCCCAGGCCTCAGCAAAACTGATCTCGACTCTGGGCTGCATCGCACGACGGCGGTCGCGCGCCTCCTGTTTCCACATGGCGAGGCTGTTCAGCACCACGGTGACGACGGCGGTGCCCTGAATGACCTGCACCAGACGCAAAGGCGTATAGGACTGCAACAGCCAAGCATAGACCCCCGCGCTGACCATCATCCCCAGAAGCAGCATGACATACATCAGACCCACGACCTTGGGCTGATCTTCCTCGCGTACAAGGTCGGTTGCCAGCGCCAGACCCACGGTCTGGACCATGTGCATCCCGGCCCCCACCAGCAAGAAGGCCAGCGCCGCCGCAGAGATCCCGATCCAGCGCGGGGCGTCCACCGCCTGACCAAAGCCCGACAGGACCAGCAGCGCGAAGGGCATGATGGCAAAGCCGCCGAACTGCAGCATCGTGCCCTTCCAGATGTAGGGCAGGCGGCGCAGGCCGAGGGCGGATTTGAAGGTGTCCGACCGGAACCCGATCAGCGCACG
>CAZVIS010000376.1:0-3372 GCA_964627355.1 uncultured Rhodobacterales bacterium | reverse complement strand
GGGCGCGGGTAAGGTTTCAGCGGATCAAGCCGCCACGACAACGGCACGGCGGCGAAAAAGTCCAGCGCATCCTGTCCTGGCGCCCGCGACAACTCGGCAATCCAGCGGCGGCGATAGCGTTGGTCGGGATCAAACTTTTCCGCCTGCGTCGCCGGGTTGAAGACGCGGAAGTACGGCGCCGCATCCGGGCCCGACCCTGCGGCCCATTGCCACCCCATCGCGTTGGACGCCGGATCCCAGTCGATCAGACACTCCTCGAACCAGCGCAGCCCCACCCGCCAGTCGTTCAGCAGATGCTTCGTCAGATAGCTCGCCACGATCATCCGGCCCCGGTTGTGCATCGTGCCCGTGACATACATTTCGCGCATCGCGGCATCGACGAAGGGTTCGCCCGTCATGCCGCGCCGCCAGGCCTCGGCCTGCTCGCTGTCGTCCGCCCACGGGAAATCATCCCACTCCTCGCGCCAGTTGCGCGTCGTGATGTGGGGGGTGTGGAACACCAGATGATAGGCAAACTCGCGCCAGACCACCTCCTTCAGGAAATGCTCGGCGCCTTTGGCACCCGAGGCCAGCGCCCTTTGCCCCGCGTGCCAGACCGTGCGCGGCCCGATCTCGCCCACCGCAAGGTTCTCGGAGAGGCGAGAGGTTGCAGGCTCGGCGGGCAGGTCGCGCTGCGTGCGATAGCCGTCGATCGGTCCCGCAACGAAGTGCGACAGCCGGTCCAGCGCCGCCGCCTCGCCTACTGCCGCATGCTTCGACACGATGGCCGCACCTCGCCGCATCGCAGCCCCCAACTGCCATTCCTCCAGCCGGTCCGAGGTGGGCCAATGGTCGGGGGTGCGAAGAGCTTTCGGCGGGAGTGCGGGCGCAGCCACGTCCCGCCCGGACACCGCATTCCAGAACGGGGTATAGACCCGGTAAAGCCCCCCCTGCCCCGTCTGCACCTCCCACGGCTCGAACAGCAGATGCCCGGCATGGCTGACTGCCGCGATCCCGCGGGCCTTCAGCCCGGCCTTGACGCCTTCGTCCCGCGCCTTGGACACCGGATCATACAGGCGCGACCAGTGAACCCCCGTGGCCCCCGTCTCGGCCACCAGCGCCTTCAGCACGTCCAGCGCAGGCCCCCGCCGCAGGATCAGGCGGCTGCCCAAGGCGTCCAGGGCGCGGGCAAAGGCCGCAACTCCCTCGCCCCACCGCCAGCGCGGCGCGGCGCCAAGGCCCTCGGTCTCGGGGTCGAGGATCGCAACGGGGATCAGGGGACGGCCGCTTTCCACGGCAGCCGTCAGCATCGGTTGGTCGGCCAGACGCAGGTCGCGGCGGAACCACAGGAGAAGGGGGGCATCATCGGTCATGGTCAGGCGGAACTAGAGAAAGATGATGCCTGACAAAAGCCGCCTCGGGCCCTCTTTGCAGATTTGTCCCGCGACAAATCTGCCCGCGCCTGCCTGCCCCTTGGCAGGCGCGTTACCGCGCCCGCCCAGGCAGGCGCGGGCCGATTTACAGAGGTTCGGTCGTGGCAGTCCGCCCCTTGCCCGCCGCCTTGCGGCTTACGGGCAATGAAACCGATGGCCCCTCCACAGGAGGGTCCATCAGACGGTTTCAGAAGGGGCGCTTGCCCAACCGTATGAAAGGGGTCCAAGAACGACATCCCGCTGACCTAGTCGCCAACCTGCCCACGGCAATCCGCGGGCCGCCATTCATTAACGAAACGTGAAAACACGCTTGCAAGCCATTGATTCCACTGAGGTGCCTGCATGTCCACACGTGCGACACGCGTGGCGGCCCTACAAGACCGCATCCAGCGCCCGGATCAACTGCTCGACCTCGGCCCCGGTCGTGTAGTGGACGAAGCTCATCCGCAACACCCCCCGCTCGGTGTCCACCCCCATCGCCTGCAGGGGTCGCACCGCATAGAAATGCCCGCCCCCACAGTTGATCCCGTGCGTGGACAGCGCCTCGGCCACCGCCAACGCCGGCCGCCCGAGGTCCACCGCCACGGTCGGCGCCCGCTTCCCCGGGTCCCTCGGCCCGATCAGCCGCAGATCGTTCCGCCCCGCCAGATACTCCATCAACGGTCCCGCCTTCTCCACCTCCGCCGCCCGCATCAGGTCGTGGACCGCGCGGTTGCGGGCCTGCGGGTCTGGGTCGGCGGCGAAGTGGTGGGCATGGACCGCGTCCACATAATCCGCCATCCCCGCACAGGCCGCGATCTGGGCATGGTCCGGCCCCGCTGGCGTGTGGCGCTTGTAAAGCGTGCCTGCATTGAACCAGTGCCCCTGCGCGGGCAGGGCCATCCCGAAGTCGCGCCGGATCACCATGATCCCCTGATGTGGCCCATAGGTCTTGTAGGCCGAGAAGAGGTACACATCGCAGCCCAAGGCCGGGATATCCGGGAAGCCGTGCGGGGCATAGCTGACCCCGTCCACACAGGTCGCCGCCCCCGCCGCCTTCGCCAAGGCACAGATCTCCGCCACGGGATTGATCTCGGCCACCACGTTGGAACAGTGGGGGAAGCAGACCAGCCGCACCTTCCCGTCCGCCAGCAGGTCGCGCAGCCGGGCCAGATCCAGATGCCCCGTCGCCGGGTCCACCTTCCACTCCCGCACCTCGACCCCGGCATCCGCCAGACGCCGCCAGACGCCCGAATTCGCCTCGTGGTCCTGATCGGTGACCACCACCGCCCCATCGGTCCCGGCCAGCCACCCCCGCACTGCCTGGGCCAGAACATAGGTGTTGGCACTGGTCGAGGGGCCGAAGGACACTTCCTCTCCCTCCACCCCCATCATCGCCGCCAGCCGCGCCCGCGCCTCGTCCATCTCGGACCCGGCAAGCTGGCTGACCGCATAGGGCGCATAGGGCTGTACCTTCCTCTCGGTATAAAACCGCGTCAGGCGCGCCACGACCTGCGCACAAGGGTAGGACCCGCCCGCATTCTCGAAGAACGCCTGCCCCTCCAGCGCGGGTTGGGAAAACGCGGGGAACTGGCTACGCACAAAGCGGGTGTCGAGGGTGGTCATCCGGGGGCTCCTTCCAGGGCGCCGCCATCCTTAGCGGCCCCGCAAAGGCCTGCAAGGCCGGTTCTGCCCGATTTTGCGGCAACGGCAACCGAAGTCCGGGGCGGATCACGGAAATCTTGGCTGCTATCCCCTTGAGGGTGGCGCGCCTGTCGCCTAGCTTTTGCGCAATCGGAACTTGCCTGGGGACAAGGTGGGGCCGAGACGACCAACAGACGAGGAGAACCCCATGACATTCCGCCGCCTGCTTCTGGCCAGTGCTGCACTTGCTGCCACCCCCGCCTTCGCCGAGGATCCCAACCTGACCGTATTCGACTGGGCCGGGTTCGAGGAGCCCGCGCTGATCCAAGACTACCAT
>CAZVIS010000375.1:0-3384 GCA_964627355.1 uncultured Rhodobacterales bacterium | reverse complement strand
CGGGTGGCGGCGGCCCAGTTCTTCGGTCATCGTCAGGTCCAGCGCGCGGCGGTTGCGCAGGCCGGTCAGCGTATCGGTCAGCGCCTGCGCCTCGGCCGTCCGCTTGGCCCCCTGCAGGCGCAGATTCAACTCGCGCAGTTCTGCCTCGACCGCGGTCTTGGCTTCGACCAGATACAGCAGCTCCATCGCAAGGTCGGTCGGGGCAAAGTCCGCAGCTGTCAGCCGGTGGGCGCGCACCCCGTCAAGGATGCCGATTCCGAACGTCAGGTTGACGATCAGCCCCCCCTCTCCGGCAAGGGGCAGGGCAAGACCGCGCAGGTCGGCCGCTGTCCCGACGCGCCGTGCCAGCGTCAGCCGCCCGCCGATATGCGCCGCCAAGGCGCCGACGCTATGGATCCCGCTTGGCCTGCGCACCTCGAATAGGTCGAAGAACGACCGCCCGATCAGCGGCATGCCGTCGAGCAGTTTGGCAAGGGTAGGGCCGGCCGCCGTGACCAGACCCCCGCGGTCCACCGCAACATGCATCGGCATAAGGCGGCCGATCGCCTCGGCCGACAGCACAAGTGCGTCCGCAGGTCTGCGCCCGGGGTTTGCCAGAGGCATCATCGTCACAGCGCACTCGCCGACAGATCGAACCGTTTGCCTTCGGTGAACCGTGCTTCCAGCAGGTGGATCGCGATCAGTTCGCCCTCCGGCCCGGTTTCGCGATGTTCAAGCAGGACCAGCGCGCCATAGTCGTCGGCCATCGCGCGCAAAAGCCCCATGACCACATGCCCGGCCCCGGGCAGCGGAAAGCGGCACCGCAGCAAGAACTGGCCAGGGGCGGTATCGATAAGCTCTAGGTCGGGCAGATCGAGGTCCGGCAAGGCAAGGTACCCGCGACCCTTCATATCCTCCATCGACAGCAGGAAGTCCTGAAAATCCACACCGCCGAACCGCAGCAGGCGTCGCAGCGCTTCCAGGTTCGGGTGAGAGACGAGATAGGTCCCCAGATCTTCGAGCAGCGATTCGCGCGGGCGGTCGAGCAGGCGCGCGGCGGCAGCAACCACCGCAACGGTCAGTTCGGTGTCATAGGTCAGCATCGGCTCGAAGCTGTCAAAGCCAAGCTGTGCCTCGCGCACGACGGCAGACCAAGTCGTGTCGCCATAGGTATCGCGGACAAAGCTTTGGATTGCCCTGTTCATCAGCCCGTGCATTGCCGCCACCCCAGACGATTCCGTCGGGCACGTTATTCGCCAACCCTTAACATTCTCCAAAGGCGTTCTGCCTCAGGGCAGGATCGTCAGCCCCGTCTCGCCGATCTGCAGCTGATACTGCGGCACCGGGACAAGGATGGGTGCCGCGTCCTGCAGCGCGGTCAGGGCCTCTGTCGCGGCATCGCCGACCGGCCCCTCGCCAGTGCCGACCAGCGTGCCGCGCCGCTGCCAGCCGGTGCCCGCGCGGTCGGGCACCAGCGCCTCGTGCCGCAGTCCGCCTTGAGGCATCAGAAACAGCGCCACCGCTTCGCGCCCGGCCAACCCTGGCCAGAAGTCCGCGACGACCAGGACGCAGGCCGGCCGGCCGTCGGGCAGGCGATGGCCGCAGGCGCTGCGCCAGTCCTCGATCTCCCATGGCTCCAGCGCGGCAAGGATCGTCGCGCGCACCTCCATCGCATCGGCGGGGCTGACCGGCATCAGCTTGGCCAGTTCGCTGCGTGCCGCCGCAGGATCCGGGCGACCCGTTCCGCCCGCTGCAAGGTCCTGCAGCCGCGCCGCCAATGCCACCTGCGCAGGATCGAGCGACAGTTTCCCCAGCTGTTCAAGCGCCCGCGCGCCCGGCCGTCCCCAATCCTGCAGGGCGACAAGGTCCAGCCGGTCCGGCGGGATCTGGCCCACCCGATACCGCGCGACCTGGTCGCGTGCCGAAATCGCCTCGGCATTCAGAAGGGGGCTCAGCCATAGCGCACTCAGGGCGATGATCCCCACCGCCATCGCGCGGTTCCCCGCGCGAACGCGCGTCCGCCAGCGCCCGCCCCCGGCCAAAGCCCAGAGATAGGCCAGACCATAGCCCACGGCCACCGCCGCTGCCGCCATTCCGGCAAGGCGCGCCGGGGTCCAGCCTGCCTCGGCCACCCGCAGGCCAAGGGCCCAGGCCGCCAGAAGCGCGGGCACCGCCACCAGCGCCGCCAGCGCCTGCGTCGCAAGCACCATGGGTCGTGCCACCACACCCTCGGCGTCCTCGCTGTCCACCGCCACGCTGACCAGAAGGATCGCCGCCGCCGAGACCGCAATCAACGTGCCGGCAACCGAGAAGGCACCGAACAGCCGGTCGAACCCGCGCAGCGCCAGCGCCAGCAGGAACACCGCGATCACCGCCAAGAGAACCGGCACCAGCAGGCGCAAAAGCCGCAGCAGCAGATCGGGAGAGACCACGTCCGAAAGTTCGTCCATCACGGCCATCGCCAGCCCCAGGACCGCACCGCTGAGGACGAATGGAACCCCGTCAGCCTCGATAAACCGTCCGATCGCCTCGACGCCCACCAGACCGAGCAGGGCATCCGACAGGTACAAGACCAACCAGACCAGCAGCGTAAACAAGAGCGCCGCCGATACACGAACCACCACCGACCAGCTTTCCAGAAACAGCGTGGGGTAGTGACGCCAGTTGTGGCGGCTTGCCGCAATCCAGAAGGGCTGCGCCAGGACCACCGCCAGCAGCAGCGCCAGTACATGCCAGGGCTCGCGCGCCAGATCGGCCATGGTGTCGAAGCGCAGGCCGACAAGGCTGACCAAGGCGGCGGCGGCAAAGGCAACCACCGCCGCTCCGATTGCCGCGCGCCACGGGCGCAGGGGGCCCGTCATCGCCAGCCAACCGCCAAAGAAGGCCAGTCCCAGAACCGCCAGCGGGATCATCAATCGTTCCGGCAGGACATCGGCACGCCAGACCTCGCCCAGGGCATAAAGGCAAAGGCCGCCGGCCGCGCCGATCCCCGCCATTGCGCCCCGCAGCACCACCCGCGTCCGCCGCATTGCACCACCCCGATCCCTTGCCCCGGCAGACTAACCCCGTTTGGGATGGGGCGAAACGGCCAAACCGCCAGCCCATCCCCGGCAATGCCGCTCTGTGCCGCCAATGCGCCGCAGCCTTGCACCACGCGCGCCCAAACCACGCCGCAATCGGCCGACATGGTTAGACCACGTTATCCAATCTGGCATCCGTCTGGCATCGACATGACCGCTCTCGACCTCGCCCTTCTTGCCACCCTCATCGCCATTCCGGTCGTCGGCCTGCGCGCGACGACCCGGTGGGCCAGCCGACCGGCGCGCCACGCCCCGCGGCTTCGCCAGACGCTCATGGCGATGCCGATGGCGGCCTATGGCGCCTGGGCGCTGTCCTTGCTGGTTG
>CAZVIS010000374.1:2285-3392 GCA_964627355.1 uncultured Rhodobacterales bacterium | reverse complement strand
CCCCCCCCCCCCCCCCCCCCCCCCCCCCCCCGCCCCCACCCCCCCCCCCCCCCCCACCCCCCCCCCCCCCCCCCCCGGGGGGGGGGGGGGGGGGGGGGGGGGGGGGCCGCGCCAGGCCCTATTCCGGCACCACCCACCCCACCCCGAACTTCGCATGCGCCGCCGCGATCCGCCCGTCGGCCACCGCCGCCGCCACCGCGTCCCCGGCGGCATAGCCGAGGTCCCGATGGCTGTGATGCAGCGCAAGGCCCACCGGCCAGCGCGACAGCGCAAAGCCCGGCAAGGGCGGCACATGCACCGCCACGCTGTCATCCGCGCCAAACTCCAGTTGCGCCCGCGGCCCCATCGCCGCCATCACTTCGCCCGCGCGCAGGGCCGCCATCCCCTCGGCCATCGTCGGAAACCGGCGCATCTTCTCGCCCGCGCCCAACCCCGTCAGGTAGAAATCCGCGATGGAATCGTTCTCAACCGCCACCGTGTCATAGCGAAAGAAGGCGGGCACCGGCGCGCCGTCGTGCCGGCCCTCTCCGGCCACCGCCTCGGGATAGGCGGCCTTCGAATAGGCAATCGCAATCTCCTCGGTCGCATAGACGCCGGTGAAGACCACCTGCTCCACCCGGCAGGCGAAATCGACGTTGTAGGGCACGCGCAGCATCAGGTTTGCGACCTTCTCGTTCTGCACCGTCCCCTTCCAGACGTAGTTCAGCAAATCCGCCTGCAGGTTCTCGCCCGCCTGCACCAGCCGCACCCGCGCCTCGACGCCCAGACCCGCCGCCACGATCCGCGCGACCTCGACGTCGATGCCCATTGGGACGCCGCCCTCGGCCCAGGAATAGGGCGCGAAATCCTCATAGACCGCGATCTCGATCCAGCCGCGCTCGGTGATCTCGTCCAGCGTGTTGCCGATGAAGTCGCGCGCGGTGTTCTGCGGGCGCTGGCCGGGGACGACATCCTCGCAGGCCGCCCGGGCGCGCAGCGGGACAAGCCCGCCCGCCAGCGCCCCCAGAACCGCCCGCCGCCGCATCAATGCGCGGCCGACAGGCCGATCGTCAGGATCTCGCCCGCGGACTTCTTGCCCTCGGGCGCGCCGTTCAGCGCCATCGCCGC
>CAZVIS010000374.1:0-2185 GCA_964627355.1 uncultured Rhodobacterales bacterium | reverse complement strand
ACAGGCTGCGGCGTCACGTCGCCGTGGGCGAATGCGACGGTCGCCATCGCGATCAGCGCCAGCAGGGCCATGGAATTCTTCAGGGTCATCGGCGGGTCCTCCCTCGCGTCCTTTTTTCCCTGCTACAATGGCCCAACCGGCCCCGGTATTGGACTTATGGCGAAGGTGGCGCCATTTGGTGGGACCTTGCGACCATGGTCTAGGTGGCGCACCCCGCCACCCCGGGCGACCCTTTGCCCGTGGGAGGAACCATGCCGAAGAACCGCGCCCGCCGGGCCTTGTCCGCGCTTGCCCTGACCCTCTGCGCAGGCCCCGCCGCCGCGCAGATCGACATTCCCATCACCTACCTGCGGGCCGAGGTGGAACGCCCCCCCGTCCTATCGAACCTCGATCCCGTCCCCGAGGATCTCGGCCTTGCCGGGGCCGAGGTGGCGCTGGCCGACAATCTGACCACGGGGGGATTTCTGGGGCACAACTACACCCTCACACTGGTCTCGGTGCCGCCGGGGGGCGACATCCGGACCGCCGCCGCCGCAGCCCTCGTCGGCGCGCAACTGGTGCTGATCGACGCCCCGACTGACACGATCCTGCAGATCGCCGACCTGCCGAATGCCTCCGGCGCGATCCTCTTCAACGTCTCCTCCGGCGCGCGGTCCCTGCGCGACACCGACTGCCGCGTGAACCTTCTGCACACCGCGCCCGAGGATGCCGCCCGCGCCGATGCCCTGATGCAGGTCCTGCAAGCCCGCCGCTGGACCGAGACCGTCATGCTCACCGGCCCCAACCCCGTCGATGAAGACTGGGCCGCCACGCTCCGCGCCTCTGCCGCCAAGTTCGGCGTCACCATCGCGGCCGAAAAGGCCTGGACCTTCGACACCGACCTGCGCGAGTCCACGATGGACGAAATCCCCCGCTTTACCCAGGATCTCCCCGACCACGACGTCCTCCTGATCGCCGACGCCACCGACGACTTCGGCCGCTATGTCGAGCATAACACCTGGCTCCCCCGCCCCGTCGCAGGGTCCGACGGCCTGATCCCCGGCGCCTGGTCGCCCTGGGTCGAGGCCTGGGGTGCCGTGCAACTGCAAAACCGCTTCGAGGAGTCCTCAGGCCGCCAGATGCGCGGGCAGGACTATGCCGCCTGGACCGCCGTCCGCGCGATTGGAGAGGCGGTGACCCGCACCAACACCGCCGACCCCGCCACCCTTCGCGCCTACATGCTGTCCGACGCCTTCACCCTCGACGGCTTCAAGGGCCGCGCCCTGTCCTTCCGCACCTGGAACGGCCAGCTGCGCCAGCCCATCGCCGTCGCCAACGCCCGCGCCCTCGTCACCCTCGCCCCGGTCGAGGGGTTCCTGCACCAGGTGAACGAGATGGACACCCTCGGCCTCGACGCCCCCGAATCCGCCTGTACCGCCTTCACGAGGTCCCCATGATCCGCCTCTTCGCCCTTCTCCTCGCCTTCCCCGCCCATGCAGGGGAAATCTGGGTGACCAACGAAAAGGACGACACCATCAGCGTCATCGACACCGACACGCTGGAGGTCACGCGCACCATTCCCACCGGCGAACGCCCGCGCGGCATCGTCTTTGCCCATGACGGCAGCGTGGTCTACATCTGTGCCTCCGACAGCGACACCGTGCAGGTGATGGACCCCGAAACCGGCGCCATCCTGCACGAGCTTCCCTCGGGCGAGGACCCCGAACAGTTCGCCCTCGCCCCAGACGGCCGCCACCTCTACATCGCGAACGAGGATGACGCGGTGACAACCGTCGTCGATACCGAAACCCGCAGCGTGGTCGCCCAGATCAACGTGGGCGTGGAACCCGAAGGCATGGCCGTCTCCCCCGACGGCAAGATCGCCATCACCACGTCCGAGACTACCAACATGGCCCACTGGATCGACACCGCGACCCAGACGCTTTTCGCCAACACCCTCGTTGACAGCCGCCCCCGCCACGCCGAATTCACCGCCGATGGTGCGCAGATGTGGGTCTCCTCCGAAATCGGCGGCACCGTGACCGTCTTCAGCGTGGCCGACCAGAAGGAACTCGCGAAGATCCGGTTCGAACTTCCGGGCGTGAAACCCGACGTGATCCAGCCCGTCGGCTTCGAATTCCTCCCCGAAGGCGGCAAGGTCTTCGTTGCCCTCGGCCCCTCGAACCACGTTGCCGTGGTGAACGCA
>CAZVIS010000373.1:0-3396 GCA_964627355.1 uncultured Rhodobacterales bacterium | reverse complement strand
CGTGCCCGCGACCACGGTGAACAAGATGTGCGGGTCAGGGATGAAGGCCGCGATGCTGGCCTTCGATGCGCTGGCGCTCGGGCAGGCTGATGTGATCGTGGCGGGCGGCATGGAGAGCATGTCGAACGCCCCCTACCTTCTGCCCCGGATGCGGGGGGGCGCGCGCATGGGGCATGCGCAGGCGCTGGACCACATGTTCCTCGACGGGCTCGAGGATGCCTATGAGAAGGGTCGCCTGATGGGCACCTTTGCCGAGGATTGCGCGACGGCCTTCCAGTTCACGCGCGCGGCGCAGGACGCCTATGCGCTTGCCTCGCTGGAGCGTGCAAGGTCCGCGCAAGCCGACGGCGCCTTTGCCGCCGAGATCACTCCGGTGCATGTTCACGGGCGCGCAGGCCAGGTTACAGTGGCCGAGGACGAGGCGCCCGGCCTGGCCCGGCCCGAGAAGATCCCCATGCTGAAACCCGCCTTTCGCGCGAATGGTACGGTGACGGCTGCCAATTCCTCCTCGATCTCGGACGGGGCGGCGGCCCTGGTGCTCGCCTCAGGCACCCAAGGCGCCCGGGCCTTCATCCGCGGCCATGCCAGTCACGCCCAGGCCCCCGCCGATTTCCCCACCGCCCCCGTTCCGGCGGTCCGCAAACTCCTTTCCCGCCTCGGCTGGCGGATGGAAGACGTGGACCTCTGGGAGGTGAACGAGGCCTTTGCCGTCGTCCCCATGGCCTTCATGGCCGAAACCGGCGTGCCCCATGACCGGCTGAACGTCCACGGCGGGGCCTGCGCGCTTGGGCACCCGATCGGAGCGTCCGGCGCGCGCATCCTCGTCACGCTCCTCCACGCCCTTGAACGGCGCGGCCTGCGCCGGGGCGTCGCCGCGATCTGCATCGGCGGCGGCGAAGGCACCGCCATCGCGATCGAGCGTCCCTGACCCTTGCCCCTTCATCTTGGCTCAAATACTCCACGGGGGTGCGAGGGTGTGAAACCCTCGCTGCGCAACGGTGAAATGATGGACTACGACGCCCTCGACACGACCCTCGACGCCCTCTGCCATGGCGAGACCGATGCGGTCGCGCTCATGGCGACGGTCGCCTGCGAATTGCACATGGCGCATCCGCTGTCCGACTGGACCGGTTTCTACCGCGTGGTGGCACCCGGCCTTCTGAAGATCGGGCCCTATCAGGGCGGGCATGGCTGTCTGGTGATCCCCTTTTCGCGCGGGGTCTGCGGGGCGGCGGCGCGGTCGGGGCAGGTGCAGCTGGTGCTGGACGTCGATGCCTTTCCCGGCCACATCGCCTGCGCCTCCTCGACCCGATCGGAAATCGTGCTGCCGGTCTGGAACGGCGCCGGGGTGATGCTGGGCGTCCTCGACCTCGACAGCGACACGCCAGCGGCCTTTACCGAGACGGATGCGACGCGGCTGAGAGCGATGCTGAAACGGGTGTTCCGCGACGCGGCCTGAGTCAGATGCGGCGGCTCGGGACCCACGCATAGCCCGCAGGCGACAGGATGACCGCCTCGCGCAGGCCATGCGCGGGCTTGTCCCTTGGCTCGGCCAGTACCATCGCGTCGGCAAAGGCCGCAGCCTGCATGCAGGCGGCATCGGGGTCGCTTTCGTGCAGGCGCAGTTCCATCCCTGCGCCGCGTGGCCCCGCTTCGGGCAGCAGCGCATGAAGCGGGTGGCCCGAGAAACTGCCATCCGAGTGCAACTGGAAGGGCCGGCCCCCATAGACCAGGATCGCAAAGTCGCGCGACAGGCGGTGGACCTGCATGCCGAAGACCGCCTGCAGGAAGGCCGCCTCCCTCCCCACATCGCGGCACAACAGGTTGACGGTCAGCCCGGTCAGGCTGTGGCCAAAGGCGGCGGCGGGGGCGCTCTCGTAATCCATGGCCGCAGTCTTGCCAGGGCGGGGCGAATGTCAAACGCAGACCCTTGAAGTTTCGCATCACGGCGCGGAATGTCCCGCCGCTGCACACGGGGGGACAGCATGGCTGTGATCACGCTTCTAGACGGGGGAATGGGGCAAGAACTGGTCGCGCGGTCGGGCGACCGGCCGACACCCTTGTGGGCGACGCAGGTGATGCTGGACCATCCGGGTTTGGTCCAAGCCATCCACGCCGACTACTTCGCCGCAGGCGCGACGGTCGCCACCACGAACACCTATGCCATCCACCATGACCGGCTGGAGCGTGCGGGCCTCGACCACCTGTTCCTTCGCCTGCATCAGGCCGCGCTGGCCGAGGCGCAGGCGGCCCTTGCCGCGCATGGGTCGGGCCGGATCGCCGGATCGCTCGGCCCCCTTGTCGCCTCCTACCGGCCCGAGCTTTGCCCCCCGGTGCCCGAGGCCGCCACGAAGTATGCCGAGATTGCCCGGCTGCTTGCCCCGCAGGTGGACTTGTTCCTCTGTGAAACCATGGCCTCGGTCACCCAGGCCGAGGGGGCGCTGGCCGGGGCGGCAGAGGGGGGGCGGCCCGTCTGGCTGTCCATCACCGTGGACGACACCGACGGCACCCGCCTGCGGTCAGGGGAACCCGTGGCCGACCTCGCCCCCGTGATCGCCCGCTATCGCCCCGCTGCGATCCTTGCCAACTGCTCGGTGCCCGAGGCGATGTCGGCGGCGCTGGGTGAACTCGCCCGCTTCGGCCTGCCCTTCGGCGCCTATGCGAATGGATTCACCCATATCACCGACGCCTTCAAGGCCGACGCCCCCACCGTCGATGTCCTGCAGGCCCGCCACGACCTGACGCCGGACCGCTATGCGGCCTTTGCGATGGAGTGGGTGGCGCAGGGGGCGACCATCGTGGGGGGCTGCTGCGAGGTCGGCCCCGCGCATATTGCCGCGCTTGCGCAGGCGCTGCGTGCCGCCGGTCACCAGATCGCATGACCTACCGCTACGACCCGCCGCAGGGCCCGCCCGTCATCCTTCATGAGGACGCGAGCCTGCTGGTGGTGGTGAAACCCGAAGGCCTGCTCTCCGTCCCCGGCAAGGGGGCCGAAAAGGCCGACTGCCTGATCGCCCGCCTCCTCGCCCGCTATCCCCGCGTGCTGCTGATCCACCGGCTTGATTCGGATACCTCGGGCGTGATGGTGTTCGCGCGGACCTCTGCCGCGCAGGTGTCCCTTGCAGGCCAGTTCGAGCGGCGCGAGACGACCAAGCACTACGTCGCCCGCGTGTCGGGGGATGTGGCGGGCGAGCATGGCACGATCGACCTGCCCCTGATCGTCGATTGGCCGAACCGCCCGCGCCAGCATGTGAACCACGAGACGGGCCGCCCCGCGCTGACCGAATGGCATGTCCTTGCCCGCGCCCCCGGCGAAACCCGGATGCGCCTGATCCCCCACACCGGCCGCACCCACCAGTTGCGCGTCCACATGGCCGAGATCGGGCACCCGATCCT
>CAZVIS010000372.1:0-3397 GCA_964627355.1 uncultured Rhodobacterales bacterium | reverse complement strand
GTTTCCTGGATCTGATCGCGCGGGACCGACAGGATCTCGGACACAGCCTCGACAAGAAGGCCAAGGGTCTGCCGGTCGTTCATCGCGATCACGATCACGTTGCGTGGATTCTCGGCCGTTGGCGGCAGGCCGAAGCGCGCCGCAAGGTCGTAGATCGGGATGACCGACCCGCGCAGGTTCATCACGCCGAGCACCTCGGCCGGGGCGTGGGGCAACGGCGTCACCGGGCTCCACCGACGGATTTCGCGGACATGGGCGATGTCGATGCCAAAGCTTTGCCCGCCCGCAAAGAACGTCACGAATTCGGCAAGGGGCGACACGGATTCAGCGGACTGCATGCGGAACTCCTTCCTTCATCGGATGTGGCCCGCGATGCGCGGCTATCGCATCGGGGTCGAGAATGAGCGCGATCTTTCCATCGCCGAGGACGGTCGCAGCCGACACGCCCGGCACGGCGCTGTAGTTGCTGTCGAGACCCTTGATGACGACCTGCCGTTGGTCGTGAACGGCATCGACGATCAGCGCGGCCTGTGTCGAATTCTCGCCCTCGACCAACAGCAACAAAGGAACGGGCACGGCGCCGTCTCGGGCAAAGCCAAGGGATCGGGCAACATCCACCGTCGGGATAAAGCGCCCCCGGATCGACAGCAGCGTATCGGTTGTTCCAAGCGGGTGCAGGTCGGCCGGACCAGGCCGGATCGTCTCGAGGATCGAGGTCAGCGGAACCACCATGGTCTGCCCCGCGACCGATACGAGCATTCCGTCCATGACGGCCAGGGTCAGGGGAAGCGACACCGTAAACTCTGTCCCTTGCCCAGGAGTCGATGTGATCGAGACGCGGCCGCCCAGACCCGTGACGGCCGAGCGCACGACATCAAGGCCCACGCCGCGCCCGGACAGGTTCGACACGGTCTGCGCGGTCGAAAAGCCCGGCTTGAACAGCAGCAAGTCGATTTCCGGGTCGGTCAGCTCTGCCTCCGGCGGAACCAGACCTTTGGAGCGTGCGATCTGCAGGATCCGCGGCCGATTCAGACCCGCGCCGTCATCGCGCAGGGTAAGGATCACGCTGCCCGAACGATGCGCCGCAGCGAGCCGGATCGTCCCACAAGGGTCTTTGCCGGCAGCAATGCGCACTTCGGGCGTCTCCAGCCCGTGATCGACCGCATTGCGGATCATGTGGGTGAGCGGATCGGCCAGCCGCTCGATCACGGTCTTGTCCACTTCGGTGCTGTCACCAACGGTTATCAGGCGTGCCTGCTTGCCCGTCGCATCTGCCGCCTCGCGCACGATGCGGGACATGCGCTGGAACAGCGGCTTTACCGGCTGCGCCCGGATCGCCATCACCGCCTCCTGGATGTCGCGCGCCAACAGGCGGTAGTCCTCGACATGCGCCACAACCTCAGACTCGCCGGCAAGTTCCATCTCGCTCAGGCGCTGCGAGATCATCGCCTGGTTGATGATGAGTTCGCCAACCGCATTGATCAGCCGGTCAACACGTTCGAGATCGACCCGCAACGTGGGTTTCGGACCGCGCGCGTCGGCTTCATCCGGCTTTGGGGACGCGTTGTTGGATACGGCAGGGGGCGGCACCGGGATGTCAGCCCGGAGGACAGGCTCTGCCCCCGGCTCCGACAGGAGTTCGGGCTGGGGCGCCGACTGGGCTGCCGATTTGGGCACGGGCTGGGGAGACGGAGCGGCGGCACCCTCGCCCACCGGGCGAATGTCCAGATCACATAGGCCATCCACAAATTCGAACACTTCGTGGATCGCAGTCTCGCTTTCTGCGGTCATCAGCCGCATCGACCAGCGCAGATAGGCCACATCGGGGTCCATCGCGCCGAAATCCGGAAGGGCAGACGCGTCCAGCGTGACCTCGAGCGTGCCAAGTTCGGCCAGCGCCCCGATCAAGAGGGCCGGTTCGTGGCCGTTGCGGTATAGTCCGGCCTTGGGCGCAAAAGTGACTTCATAGGTCTGCTCGACCGCCAACGCGGCGAAGTCGAGGGTCAGCGCGGCAAACTCGAAATCGGCATAGTCGTCGGACCCTGCATCGTCGTCGCCAAGGCAAAGGTCGAGCTGTGCGACGAAGACCGCAGTCGTTTGCGCTGCGACAGGGGTGTCGTCGCGCGCCGCCTCGACCAGTTCGGCAAGATGGTCGGCGGACCGCTGCAGCGTATGCAGCACCGTGCCATCGATCGCCAGCCGGTCGCTGCGGACCGCGTCGAGTACCGTCTCGAAGCGGTGTGCAAAGCTGACCAGATCGTTCAGTCCAAAAGCGCCGGCGCCGCCCTTGATCGAATGCACCGCACGGAAGACCGCGTTCACCACCTCGGGATCCGTGGATCCGGCTTCGATGGCGGCAAGACCCTCGGCAAGGGCGGCGAGCAGATCCTCGCATTCCTCAAAGAACGTATCGCGGATGGACGATGTCGCACTCATGTCAGGCGCGCGCCCCCGTCACACGCCGCACCACCGACACGATGGCGACGTCATCAAAAGGCTTCACAATCCATCCAGTGGCCCCTGCATCGCGGGCCCTGGCCTTCAAATGGTCGGCAGCCTCGGTCGTGAGGACAAGGATCGGGACCGCACGGTTTACCGACCCTCCCCGGATGCGTTCGATCACGCCATAGCCGTCGAGGTTTGGCATGTTGATGTCGGTGATGACGACATCGGGCGCCTCATCGGCGAACATCGCAACGCCCTGTACGCCATCTTCGGCGCAGACACAGGCAAATCCTGCATCCTGCATGACCTTCTGTACCAGCGCACGGATGGTGCGCGAATCGTCGATGGCCAGCACCTTGATGGTCATGCAAGCTCTCCTTGCCAGGTCAGATGGTCCGCGGTCAGCCCGATCCGGGCGAATTCGGCATCGAGTCGCGGACCGACACCGGTGACGACAAAGTCGATTGACTGGTCTTTCCAGGCGCGACTGGCCGCCATGAGGTATTGCAGCAGCCGGGTATCGGCCCCGGCCATCGCCTGCGCCTGGATGCGTACCGGACAGCCGCGGCTAGACTGCAGAAAGGCCGCCAGCCCCTGCGCCGGATCCAGTGCCGACCGTTCAGGCAATACGAAGGTTCTCCAATCGACCGACATGGGTTCCGCCCGTTCCCTTTGCCCAGTGGCTTTGTCCAAGCCGCCTCCGCTGATGGTTGAGCGATACGGGTCGAGGCTTAACATCGTCTTGACGGGCGACGTTGCCGGGTCAGTTTCCTGGCCTGGGCCAACATCTGGGACGACGAACCCGCCCCGGAGGCGACGTTGGCCGAAAAATCGGCTTACCCGTGCGCCGGGTCTCAGGGGCAACGTACTGGAAGATGTCGTCTGGTGAGCCGGACAGGATTCGAACCTGTGACCCGCTGATTAAAAGTCACCTGCTCTACCAACTGAGCTA
>CAZVIS010000371.1:0-3408 GCA_964627355.1 uncultured Rhodobacterales bacterium | reverse complement strand
GCGGGGGTTTCACACCCCCGCACCCCCGTGGGATATTTGTGAACAGAAGAAGGGGCAGGAGTTGCGACATTTCCTGTCGCAATTCTGCTGGCGGGCGGGCGGGCGTGCGTTCACTCTGCGCGGGCAAAGCATGAGGGATCCATGAAAACCCATACCCGCGTTCTGGTCATCGGCGGCGGCGTCGTCGGCTGTTCGGTCCTTTACCACCTGACCAAGCTCGGCTGGTCGGACGTGATGCTGGTGGAGCGGTCGGAATTGACCTCAGGGTCCACCTGGCACGCGGCGGGCGGCTTCCACACGCTGAACGGCGATACCAACATGGCGGCGCTGCAGGGCTATACCATCCGGCTTTACAAGGAGCTGGAGGCGATCACCGGCATGTCCTGCGGCCTGCATCATGTGGGGGGCATCACGCTGGCGGACACGCAAGAGCGGTTCGACATGCTGAAGGCGGAGCGGGCCAAGCACCGTTACATGGGCCTCGATACCGAGATCCTGTCGCCTGCCGAGGTGGTGAAGTTCACCGACGGGCTGGTGAATGTCGAAGGCATCATCGGGGCGCTTTACGATCCGCTGGACGGGCACCTTGATCCTTCGGGCACGACGCACGCCTATGCCAAGGCGGCGCGCATGGGCGGGGCCGAGATCGTGCTGCACAACCGGGTGCTGGAGACGAAGCCGCACCCCGAGGGGTGGGAGGTGGTGACCGAGAAGGGCACGATCATCGCCGAGCATCTGGTGAATGCGGGCGGCCTCTGGGCGCGCGAGATCGGGGCGATGGCGGGGGTTTACCTGCCGCTCTTGCCGATGGCGCACCAGTATCTGGTGACCGACGACATTCCCGAAATCATGGACATCCTGAAATCGGGCCGCGAGTTCCCGCATGTGATGGACCCCGGCGGCGAAAGCTATCTGCGGCAGGAGGGGCGCGGGCTTTGCATCGGCTTTTACGAGAAGCCCTGCGAGCCATGGTCGGTGGACGGGACGCCCTGGGGCTTTGGGCATGAGCTTCTGAACGAGCAGTTCGACAAGATCGAGGACTCGGTCAATTTTGCCTATCGGCGCTTCCCCGTGCTGGAGCGCTCGGGGGTCAAGCGGGTGATCCATGGGCCGTTCACCTTTGCCCCCGACGGCAACCCCTTGATCGGGCCTGTGCCGGGGCTGCGGAACTACTGGTCGGCCTGTGCGGTTATGGCGGGGTTCAGCCAGGGGGGCGGGATGGGGCTGTCCCTCGCCCAGTGGATGATCCACGGCGAGGTCGAGCGCGACCCACGCGGCTTCGACGTGGCGCGCTTTGGCAACTGGACGACGCCGGGCTACACCGTGCCGAAGGTGATCGAGAACTATCAGACGCGCTTCTCGGTCGCCTATCCGAACGAGGAGAAGCCCGCCGCCCGCCCCTTCCGCACCACCCCCATGTACGACATCTTCACCGACATGCGCGCGGTCTGGGGCCAGCAGTATGGCCTTGAAGTCGTGAACTACTTCGCGCTGCCGGGGGAGCCCACCTACGAGACCCCGACCTTCCGCCGCTCGAACGCCTGGGAGGCGACCGCGCAGGAGGTGCGCGCGGTGCGCGAGGGCGTGGGCATCAACGAGGTGCAGAACTTCGGCAAGTATCGCGTGACGGGGCCGCGCGCGCGGGCCTGGCTTGACCGGATCATGGCGGGGACAATCCCTGCGCCGGGGCGGATCGCGCTGAACCCGATGCTGGCGGACAGTGGCAAGATCATCGGCGACTTCACCGTCTCCTGCATTCATGAACAAGAGTTCATGTTGACGGCGAGCTATGGCGCCCAAGGCTGGCATGGCCGCTGGTTCGAACAACATGCCGAGGATGGTGTGCGGGTCGAGAACATCTCGGACAGCCGCACGGGCTTTCAGATTGCGGGGCCGAAGGCGCGGGAGTTGCTTGCGCGGGTGACGCGGGCGGATGTGTCGGGCGCGGCCTTCCGCTTCATGGACGTGAAACGGATGACGGTGGGGATGACGGACTGCCTCGTGCAGCGGGTCAGCTACACCGCCGATCTGGGTTATGAGATCTACTGCGACACGGTCAGCCAGCGGCACCTGTGGCACACGCTCTGGAATGCGGGGCAGGACCTTGGCCTGCGGCCCTTCGGGATGCGGGCGATGATGTCCTTGCGTCTGGACAAATGGTTCGGGTCCTGGGGCCGTGAGTTCAGCCCGGACTATACGCCCACTGAGACCGGCCTTGACCGCTTCATCCGCTGGAACAAGGCGTCGGACTGGATCGGCAAGGGTCCGGCGATGGCGGAGAAGGCGAGCGGGACAAAGCGGAAGCTTGCGACCTTTGTCGTCGATGCCGACGGGGTGGATGTAGTCGCGTGGGAGCCGATCTGGCTGGACGGCGCTGTGGTGGGCTTCTGCACATCGGGCGGCTTCAGCCACTATACTGGGAAATCCGTGGCCTACGGCTTCCTGCCAGCCGACCGCGTGCAGGACGGGCTGGCGGTTGAGATCGAGATCCTCGGGCAAAGGCGCCCGGCCAAGGTGCATCTCGCCCCCCTCTTCGACGCGGATGGCGCACGGATGCGGGGGTGAAGCTGGTTGTCCTTCTGCTCGCCGCGGGGGGATCGACCCGGATGCGGGGTGGCGACAAGCTGACCGAACCGGTGGACGGAATGCCGCTGTTGCGCCGTCAGGCGCTGGCGGCGCTGTCTGTGACCCCCGAGGTGATCGTGGTCCTGCCGCCAGAGCGTCCGACACGGGCGGCAGCGCTGGAGGGGCTTGCGGTCCGCACCGTGGTTGCCGAGGACGCGCGCGACGGCATGTCGGCCTCGCTGCGCAAGGGGCTTTCCACGGCCAAGGGCGACGCCGCGATGGTGCTGCCTTCGGATATGCCAGAGCTTGGACCTGCGGAACTGGCCCGGATGGCCGGGGCGTTCCGCGAGACGCCCGACCGCATCCTGCGCGGCGCATCGGGGGATACGCCAGGCCATCCGGTGATCTTTCCCGTCGACCTCTGGCCCGCCCTCATGCAGATGACGGGCGACCAAGGCGGGCGCGAGGTGATCGCGGCCAATCGCGAACGCCTCCGCCTGATCCCCCTGCCGGGTCATGCAGCGCTGACCGACCTCGACACGCCAGAAGACTGGGCCGCCTGGCGCGCGCGCCCTTAAGCGGCGAGCAGAACCCTTGCCTCATGCGCCTTCAGCGACAGGCGGGCGGCGGGATAGGTTGCGCCGGTCGTCAGGTCAGGGAACAGCGTCAGGATCTCGTCCCGCACCGCCGCGTCCATCCCGTTCAGCGTCTGCGCGCCCGGCTGGAAGCTTTCCGACCATGCGCCATCGGCCTGCACAATCTCGTGCCGGTCGAAGAGGAGGTGCAGATAGGTCACCGGGCCACCCTTCACGCGCGTGATCCCGGGGCGGCCGACCAGATGCA
>CAZVIS010000370.1:0-3417 GCA_964627355.1 uncultured Rhodobacterales bacterium | reverse complement strand
GGCACGGACGGTCCGTTTCGCGCCATGGAATTGCCTTGTGCCGCGTCGCAGAGCGCAGGGCCGCAGAAGCGAAAGGGTTGTCGTGTCCGAACCAGCCTCGATCTCGTCCGGTATCGCCTCCCGTTACGCCATTGCGCTGTTTGAGTTGGCCAAAGAGACGTCAGCGTTGCCGACGCTTGAAGCCGACGCCGAGTTGTTGTCCGACACGCTGGCCTCCAGCGCTGACCTGCGCGACGTCATCACCTCGCCAATGTATTCGCGTGAAGATCAGGAGGCGGCAATCGGTGCGGTTGCCGAGAAGATGGGCCTCTCGACCCTGATGGCCAACACGCTGCGCCTGATGGCGTTGAAGCGCCGCCTCTTCGTGCTGCCGCAACTGGTGACCCGTCTGCGCGACCTGATCGCCGACGAAAAGGGCGAGGTTACCGCCGAGGTCACGTCCGCCACCCCCCTGACCGCTGCACAGGCCGCCAGCCTGTCCGAGGCGATCAAGGCGCGGGTCGGCAAGACCGTCAAACTGAAAGCCGCCGTCGATGAGACGCTCATCGGTGGCCTTGTTGTCAAAGTGGGCTCGACGATGATCGACACTTCGGTCCGTGCCAAGCTCGCGTCCCTGCAGAATGCCATGAAAGAGGTCGGATAAATGGGAATCCAGGCTGCCGAAATCTCCGCGATCCTCAAGGAGCAGATCAAGAACTTCGGCAAGGATGCCGAGGTTGCCGAAGTGGGCCGCGTGCTGTCGGTCGGCGACGGGATCGCGCGTGTGCATGGCCTCGACAACGTCCAGGCGGGCGAGATGGTCGAGTTTCCGGGCGGCATCCGTGGGATGGCGCTGAACCTTGAGGTCGATAACGTCGGTATCGTGATCTTCGGCGACGACCGCTCGATCTCGGAAGGCGATATCGTCAAGCGTACCAAGTCCATCGTGGACGTGCCTGCGGGCAACGGCCTGCTGGGCCGCGTGGTGGACGCTCTGGGGAACCCCATCGACGGCAAGGGCGCCGTCATGGGATCCGAGCGTCGGGTGGCTGACGTCAAGGCGCCGGGCATCATCCCGCGGAAATCGGTGCACGAGCCGATGGCGACCGGCCTCAAGGCCATCGACGCGATGATCCCGGTGGGCCGCGGCCAGCGCGAATTGATCATCGGCGACCGCCAGACCGGCAAGACCGCCGTGGCGCTCGACACCATCCTGAACCAGAAGGCCTACAACGACGCCGCCGGTTCGGACGAATCGAAGAAGCTCTACTGCATCTATGTCGCCATCGGGCAAAAGCGTTCGACCGTGGCGCAGCTGGTGAAGAAGCTCGAGGAAACGGGGGCCATCGACTATACCATCGTCGTCGCCGCCACCGCCTCGGACCCGGCACCGATGCAGTTCCTGGCGCCCTATTCGGCGACCGCGATGGCCGAGTTCTTCCGCGACAACGGCCGCCACGCCCTCATCATCTATGATGACCTCTCCAAGCAGGCCGTGGCCTACCGCCAGATGTCCCTCCTTCTCCGCCGTCCGCCGGGGCGTGAGGCTTATCCGGGTGACGTGTTCTATCTGCACTCGCGCCTGCTGGAACGGTCCGCGAAACTGAACGAAGATTTCGGCTCGGGCTCGCTGACCGCCCTTCCGATCATCGAAACCCAGGCGGGCGACGTGTCGGCTTATATCCCGACGAACGTGATTTCGATCACCGACGGGCAGATCTTCCTCGAGACGGAACTGTTCTACCAAGGCGTCCGTCCCGCCGTGAACACCGGTCTCTCGGTGTCCCGTGTGGGCTCGTCCGCGCAGACCTCGGCGATGAAGTCGGTCGCGGGCAAGGTGAAGCTGGAACTCGCGCAGTACCGCGAAATGGCGGCCTTTGCGCAGTTCGGGTCCGACCTCGACGCCTCGACGCAAGCCCTTCTGAACCGGGGCGCGCGGCTGACGGAACTCATGAAGCAGCCGCAATACGCGCCGCTGACCAACGCCGAGATCGTCGTCGTGATCTACGCGGGCACCAACGGCTATCTCGACAAGGTTCCTGTCAAGGACGTGGGCCGGTTCGAGACGGGGCTTCTCAAGTACCTGCGCGGAACGGGGGCCGAGCTTCTGGCCGACATCACCAAGAACGACCGCAAGGTGGCGGGCGATCTGGAGAAGTCGATCCGCGCCGCGCTGGACGCCTACGCCAAGACCTTCGCCTGAGCGCGCCCATAGGGAGCCGGACACATGCCGAGCCTTAAGGCCCTCAAGAACCGGATCGTCAGCGTCAAGAACACGCGGAAGATCACCAAGGCGATGCAGCTGGTCGCTGCCGCGAAACTGCGCCGCGCGCAGGATTCGGCGGAACAGGCACGCCCCTATGCCGAGCGGATGATTTCGGTCATCGCGGGCCTGTCGGCCTCGGTCGGCACGTCGGACGCAGCGCCGCGCCTCTTGGCGGGGACTGGGTCCGACAAGGTGCACCTCCTTGTCGTGATGACGTCCGAGCGTGGCCTTTGCGGCGGCTTCAACTCGACCATCTCCCGGCTTGCCCGCGCCCACGCGCAGCAGCTTCTGGCGCAGGGCAAGACGGTCAAGATCCTGACCGTCGGCAAGAAGGGGCGCGAGCAGCTGAAGCGCGACCTGTCGGCCTATTTCATCGGCCACGTTGACCTGACGGATGTGAAGCGCGTGGGCTACGTCGATGCCAGCCGCATCGCCAAGGACGTGCTGGCCCGCTTTGCCGCGGGCGAGTTCGACGTGGCGACGCTGTTCTTCAACCGCTTCCAGTCGGTCATCAGCCAGATCCCGACCGCGCAGCAGATCATCCCGGCCAAGTTCGAAGGGGCGACGACGACTGCCCTTTACGATTACGAACCCGGCGAAGAGGCGATCCTGACCGACCTTCTGCCGCGTGGCGTGGCAACGCAGGTGTTCACGGCGCTACTCGAAAACGGCGCGTCGGAGCAGGGTGCCCGCATGAGCGCCATGGACAACGCGACGCGGAACGCAGGGCAGATGATCAACCGCCTGACGATCCAGTACAACCGCAGCCGTCAGGCTGCGATCACCAAAGAGCTTATCGAAATCATCTCGGGCGCCGAGGCGCTCTGACGGGACCGGAGACAGAACATGGCAACGGCAACAGGTAAAGTCACGCAGGTCATCGGCGCCGTGGTGGACGTTCAGTTCCCTGACACGCTGCCCGCGATCCTGAACGCGCTGGAGACGATGAACAACGGCAAGCGCCTTGTCCTCGAGGTTGCGCAGCACCTCGGCGAGGGGACCGTGCGCACCATCGCCATGGACGCGACCGAGGGCCTCGTGCGCGGGGCCGTGGTGACGGACACCGGCGCGCCGATCTCGGTGCCCGTGGGCGACGGAACCCTTGGCCGCATCATCAACGTGATCGGCGAGCCGATCGACGAAAAGGGCCCGATCGACGCGACCGAGCGCCG
>CAZVIS010000369.1:0-3420 GCA_964627355.1 uncultured Rhodobacterales bacterium | reverse complement strand
GCTGTGCCGACAGGATGTCCTGCCGGAACAGCCGCAGATACCGCCAGAGCGGCACCCGGTCCGCCCGGGCCACGGGCTTCGGCGGGATCATTCGGCCATCGAGGTATAGGGAGAGACCGCCCGGTCGATCCGGCTGCGCGAGGGCGCCCGCCCGGCATAGCGGCGCGACAGCGGATCAGGCCCCGCCGTGATCTGGAAATAGTCGAAGTCCGAGGCCGTGCCAGCCAGATTGTCAAAGGCGCAGAGGTACTGGAAGTGCAACCGGAAAAACCGCCAGCGCAGCCGCTTCCATGTCTCTACCCGCAAGGTCTGCGTAAACGCCGCCGATACCACCAGCGGCCACCTTTTCCCCTCCGGTGCCACCCCCGACACAGCTACGGGATCGCACAACGCAAAGGCGCAGCCATCCCCCGGCGCCGTCACATCGACCCAGACCAATTCATCCCGTGCCGACAGGTAGTGCAAATCCGCCCGCAGCCGCGTTGCGCGCGGCAGGAAACTGACCATCGGCACCACCTGACCCAGGCTGAGGAAGGCCAGCGCCGGGCGCGGTGCCGGCAGCCCCTCGCGGATCAGGTCGGCCAGCACATGCACGGCCAGATGCGCGCCCGAGGAATGGCCGACCACCAGCACCTCGTCCCAATCCTCGGCCAGTGCGGCCCTGATCCGCGCGCCAAAGGCCGCCAGCCGCGCCTCCATCGCCGGCGGGTTCGCCCCACCCCATGCGGCGGTAAAGGCGTAGTCGTGCATCAGGTAGTAGGCGAAGAAGCGGTTATCGAGCCTGCGGAACCCCCGCACCACCAATCCCGCGACAACCGCCCCCACAACCCACCCCGCCACCCCCCCGATCAGCGCCCCCGCCAACCATCCCGCCAGCACCGCCACCAGCGCCTGCAGAACCAGCATCCCCACCGGATACAGCGCCGCAATCACCGGCCCCTTGCGCAGCCGCATCAGCCGGAACAGCGCCCCCGACGCGAGGTACACCCATGCGGTCCGCACCAGCTGCCCATAGGTCGCAACGATCCCGCCCGCCATCGAGGCCTTGACGATGTCCGACCAGACCAGCACCTCGACCTCTGCCTCGGCCAGCCTGCCCGCCGTCTCGGTCGTCACATGCCAGCCAAAAGGACCCTTGCCGCGCAAGGTCAGTTCATAGCTGGACAGGGCCGCCTGCGCGGCCCCCTCCTTGCGGTACAGCTCGCGGTAGCGGCGGGGGAGGAAGGGGTCATAGCCCGGCAGATAGAAGACCCGGCGGCGGAACACCGCGCGCTCTTCCCCCTCTGCCCGGATATCCTTCATCGCCTGTCTCCGACCCTGATGGACCATAGTGACAGAGGAAGGGGCGGTCAGCCAAGCGTTGCGAGGGCCGGGAAGGTTTCCAGAAGCCAGAACGAAAAGGCGGTAAAGGCACCCGTCATCAGCGCCACCCCGACGATGAGAAGAAGCAGGCCCATAGCCCGCTCGATCACGCGCATGTGCCGCTTCATCCGGGCCATGACCCCACTCGCCCGGTCGATGAAGGCAGCGGCGAGCAGGAACGGCAGGCCGAGGCCCACGGCATAGAGGCCCAGAAGCGTTGTCCCCCGCGTCACGCTCGCCTCGCTCGCGGCCATCGAAAGGATCGCGCCAAGCTGTGGCCCGATGCAGGGCGTCCAGCCAAAGGCGAAGGCGAGGCCGAGGAGATAGGCGCCAAAGGCTGACCCCCCCTGATCGCCCGCATCCAGCCGCGCCTCGCGGTCAAGAAAGGGAATGCGGAACACCCCCAGGAAATGCAGGCCGAAGACGATGACCACCAGCCCCGACCCGCGCGCAAGCCAGTCCTGATAGGTCAGCAGGAACCTTCCCGCGACCGAGGCGGCAAAGCCGAGCAGCAGGAAGACCGTGGACAGCCCGAGGACGAAGAACAGCGCCGGAAGCATCACGCGCCGCCGCGCCGCCGTGCCGTCCGCGCGCATCTCGCCCATGCTGATGCCGCCCATGTAGGCCAGATAGGGCGGAACAATTGGCAGGACGCAGGGGCTCAGGAACGACAGGACGCCCGCCGCCAGCGCGATCAGCATCGCGGGCAGAAGGCTTGCGTCGAAAAGGTCAAATCCGGCCATATCCCGGTCCTAGCGCGCAACGCCTGCGCCGTCACCGGCACGGGCGTCACGTTCGCGTGGCGCGGCTGACACAAAGGTCAGCCGCATCGTCAGTTCAGCGGCCGAGCGACCACCACCCCCTGCGCTTGGGTTTGGGTTCCCCGGCGGGTTCGGGCTCTGCCGCGACCGGATCGGGTTGCAGCGCAGTCGTCGCCACCACCGCATCGCCGGGATCGGCGGGGAAGGCCGCCTCGGCGACCGGCGCAGGCACGGCGGGGGCCACCACCGGCGCGGGCACGGCGGGCGTTTCGGCCACAGCCTCTACGGAAGGGGCCGCCGTCTCTGCAACCGCCTCGGCCTTGGGCTTGCGGCTGCGCGAACGGCTGGGCTTCGGCTTCTCTTCTGCCTCGACCGGCGTGGCGGGCGCCTCGGCCTCCTTGGCGGCCTTGGAGCGGGACTTGCTCGACGAGCTGCGCGAGGTCCGCTTGGCAGGCGCCGGCACCTCCACCGGAGGGGTCTCTTCGGCCAGGGACGGCACCTCGACCGGCGCGGCCTCGGCCATCACGGGCGCCTCATCGATGGCAGCCGCGTCGCTCTCATCCTCGCCCTCGTCGCCGTCATCGCCATTGGCCTCGGCCCCAGGCGCGCCGCTCGGACCCTCGCCCGAACCGCTGCCGCTGCGGCGACGCCGACGACGGCGCTTTTTCTTCTTGCCGTTGCCGTTTCCACCCTCTGACCCCTCGTCGCGCGGAGTCGCGGCCTCTTCGACCTCGGTCTCGTCTTCCTCGATGATGTCCTCTTCGGGCTCTTCCTCGACCGCCTCGCCCATCAGGCTCGCGTTGCCCGAGATCACCTGCAACTGCGGCGCTACGACCAGACGGGTCGCGGTCTTGAACTTCTCCAGCGTGAAGTCAGGACTGACCAGCTTGGGGTCCGCCTCGATCCGCACGCTCATGTCAAAGCGTGTTTCGATCAGCGCCACATGCTCGCGCTTCTGGTTGATGAGGAAGTTGACGATGCCGACGGGGGCCTTCAGCAAGACCTCCTTCGACCGCTTGCGCGTGCCTTCCTCTTCCAGCGCGCGCAGGATGGTCAGCGCCATCGAGTCGTCCGACCGGATCAGGCCCGTGCCATGGCAATGCGCGCAGGGCTGCGTGGTGCTTTCCAGCATCCCCGGCCGCAGCCGCTGACGGCTCATCTCCATCAGGCCAAAGCCGGAGATGCGCCCCACCTGGATACGTGCACGGTCGGTTTTCAGCTTGTCCTTCAGGCGCTTCTCGACGGCGGCGTTGTTCTTGCGCTCTTCCATGTCGATGAAGTCGATGACGATCAGGCC
>CAZVIS010000368.1:0-3422 GCA_964627355.1 uncultured Rhodobacterales bacterium | reverse complement strand
CGGCGATGTCGTGGGGCGCAGGCCCGGCTTCGGCCCCTGTGCCCCGATCCCTTCGATTACCCCCGGACCGCATCGCGCCCCGGACGGCTACCGGCGGTATATAGGAGGGGCCCATGTACGCTGCAAGCTGCGCAGGCCCCCCTCTGAGCGATGAAAACGGGGCTGTTCCGCAACGGCGTCACTTGCCCGCACCCCAGGAGGCCGAGGCGTATTTGCGCGTGTAGAATTCCCCCAGAAGGCCGATCATCAGGAAGGCCAGGGTCCACCACAGCGGGTAGTCGATCGAGCTGAACCGCGGGTGATAATTGGCGAAGATAAAGCCGCGGGCCCGGTCGATGATGTGAAACAGCGGGTTCCAGTCGAAGAGCGGCACGAGGGCCGGCGAGGCGTTGGCAAGGATCATCTTGCCCGAGAAGAACATGTTCATGCGCGAATAGATCGAGGCGATCATGCCGACGCCTGCAGGCCACCACGGGCTGGCCGCCTGCACAACCATCCCGATCGCCACACCCGAGGCCCAGGCCAGAAGCAGCATCGCCACGCTGCCCACCGGATCGTGGATGGTGATCGGGTTGAAGGCCGCGTGATAGACGTAAAGCACGACCACCGCCGACAGCATCTGCAAGTACAGCGACGACAGCGCGGCCGAGGCGACGGCGACCACAGTGTTCATCGGCGAGTGCTTCATCATGGGCGAGGTCGGCCCCTCGCTGCCCGAAACGGCACCCATGGCCTTGGTATGGGTCATGAAGACGAAGATGCCGGACATGATGTAAAGGACGAAGTCGCCGCGCAGTGCACTGGCACGCATGCCAAGCAAGGTCAGCATCAGATAGAACACCACGATCAGCAGAACGGTCTGGAAGATGTTGAGCACAAGCCCCATCAGCGCATTCCCGTGCGACTTGCGCACCGAACGCACGGCAGCGTGGAACACCAACTCGGCCATGGCCAGTGCCGACTGCAGCGGCGTCCTGCGGGTTTCACGGTGAAACATCTGCGCTGCGGTCCTGCTGCCGGCCAATCCGGGCCGATCCTGACACGGGAATGCTTGCCGATCCCTTGACGACACAGGATAAGGCGCGCGGGCGCAGTTTGCAATCTGCACCGCCAGCAGGGCGGCGCGGCGATGGAGGAACCGGCATGGATACCACGGCGCTGATGACCTTGTTCCGCAGGCTGGCGCTGCAGGCCGGGGACCGCATCATGGAGATCTATCGCGCGCCCGACTTCGAGGTGCGGACCAAGGGCGATACCTCTCCGGTGACCGAAGCCGACGAGGCTGCGGATGCAATCATCGCAGCCGGATTGCGGGAGGCCTTTCCCGATCTGCCGCTGATCACCGAAGAGCAGGCCGCTACGCATGCCTTGACCGCCCGGACATTCCTGATCGTCGATCCGCTGGACGGCACGAAAGAGTTCGTGCAGCGGCGCGGCGACTTCACGGTGAACATCGCCTTTGTGCAGGACGGCGTGCCGACGCATGGGGTCGTCTATGCGCCGGCGAAGGAGCGTCTGTTCTACACGCTGCCCAACAACGGCGCGGTCGAGGAGACGGGGCCATTTGGCGCCGTGCCCGGTCCGACCCGGCCCCTCAAGGTCTCGGTCCCCGACAATGCCGCGCTGATGGTCGTCGCCTCGAAGTCGCACCGCGATGCCGCGACCGATGCCTACATCGCCCGCTATGCCGTTCGCGACATGACCAGCGCAGGATCAAGCCTGAAGTTCTGCCTGCTCGCGACCGGCGAGGCCGACCTGTACCCGCGCCTTGGCCGGACGATGGAATGGGACACGGCTGCGGGCGATGCGGTGCTGCGCGCGGCGGGGGGAATCGTCCTGCGCATGGATGACCGGCAGACGCTCGCCTATGGCAAGCCCGGCTGGGACAACCCCCATTTCGTGGCGCTGGCGCCTGGCGTCGATCTCAAGTAACCCCACCGCCGCGAGTCAGTCGCGGCGGCGCAGGAGCGGCCCAACCGGCCAATTTGCGCCGATTTGCTCAACAATGAACCGAAAAACGCCACATTCGAAGGAACTATGCCCATCTATCGGCGCGTTTCTTCTGCAAACCGAATGCACGGCACGCCGCAATGCCGCTATGCTGCCGACGTGGGTCGCGGTCGGGTAAAATTCTAACGCAGGTGATGCGATGATGACGAAGAAGGTGACGAAGGCCGTGTTCCCCGTGGCGGGACTGGGAACGCGGTTCCTGCCTGCGACCAAGTCGATCCCGAAGGAGATCATGACCCTCGTCGATCGCCCGCTGATCCAGTACGCCATCGACGAGGCGCGTGCGGCGGGGATCGAGGAGTTCATCTTTGTCACCTCGCGCGGGAAATCGGCGCTGGAGGATTACTTCGACCACGCCCCGGTGATCGAGGCCGAGCTGCGCCAAAAGGGCAAGCAAGACCTCCTCGACGTCCTCTCGGCGACGGACATGGCCTCGGGCGCCATCGCCTATGTCCGGCAGCAGAAGGCCCTGGGTCTGGGCCATGCCGTCTGGTGCGCGCGCCGCCTGATCGGGGACGAACCCTTTGCCGTCCTGCTGCCGGACGACGTGATCGCCGCCGAGAAGCCCTGCCTGCAGCAGATGGTCGAGGCCTATGAGCAGACCGGCGGCAACATGGTCGCCGCGATGGAAGTCCCGCCCGAGAAGACCTCGGCCTATGGCGTGCTGGACGTGGCCGAGGATATGGGGTCGATCGTCAAAGTCCGGGGCATGGTCGAGAAGCCGCCGGTGGACAAGGCGCCGTCGAACCTGGCGGTGATCGGCCGCTACATCCTGACGCCGCGGGTGCTGTCGAACCTCGATCATCCCACGAAGGGGGCCGGGGGCGAGATTCAGCTGACGGATGCGATCGCACAGGAAGTCGGGGCCAGCGGGGTCTTTGGCTTCCGCTTCCGCGGGCAGCGCTATGATTGCGGATCGAAGGCGGGGTTCCTGCAGGCGACGGTGGCCTTCGGTCTGGCCCGCGACGACTTGCGGCACGAGTTCTCGCTATACCTGCACGAGATGATGGCGCAGCTGCGCGCCGCGCAGTAGCGGGGCCCCCCGCTGGCGCGCGCGATGACCCTCGCCTTGTGGCAGGCCTACCGGTTGCGCTGGCGGCGCAGGGGTCTTCTCTGGCGGGCCTTCCGCAAGCGGCACGAGCTTGCGCCGGTGCGCGACCGCACGGGTGGCATGGCCCGCGATGCGATCCTGTGCCTGTCCACCATGCGCAACGAGGCGGCGCGCCTGCCGCATTTTCTGGCGCATTACCGGCGGCTTGGCGTGGACCACTTCCTGATCGTGGACAACGACAGCACCGACGGCTCGGGCGAGATGCTGGCGGCCGAGTCGGACGTGTCCCTGTGGCGCACGGGGCACGGCTACCGGGCTGCGCGCTTTGGCGTGGACTGGCTGACCTGGCTGCAGATCCGCC
>CAZVIS010000367.1:0-3423 GCA_964627355.1 uncultured Rhodobacterales bacterium | reverse complement strand
GAGCTGGGGTTCGGCGGGGCCGAGTTCGTGCCCTGGGCCATGGGCGCGGTGATGTGAGGCGCGCGACGAAGGTCTGATAGGAGGCCCCTGCCAATCCCGCTAGCGTCAAGGCGTGGCGAGAGGACGCCGCTTGGGGATGAGGAGACCCGTCATGGCCTGGAAGAAGCCCGTCGTGAAGGCGATTGCCTGCGGCATGGAAATCAACATGTACGGCCCCGCCGAGGATGACCGCCGCCCCGGCGACGGCGTCTGACAGCGACGTCTGGCGCGGGCGTGATCCTGCGGGTCTTGGGGGCCGCCGCGGGCGGCGGGGTTCCGCAATGGAACTGCGCCTGCCCCGGCTGCGCCGCCGCCCGTGCGGGGGTTATCGCGCCGATGACGCAGTCGTCCGTGGCGGTGTCGGTGGACGGGCAGGCGTGGGCCTTGCTCAACGCCTCGCCCGATATCGGGGTGCAAATGCGGGCCTCTCCGGCGCTGGCGCCGCAGGGCCTGCGGGACAGCCCGATCCACGCGGTGGTCGTCACGAACGGCGATGTGGACCATATCGCGGGACTGCTGACGCTGCGGGAGAAGGGGGCGTTCACGCTCTACGCCACCCCTGCGACGCTGGCGGTGCTGGCGGACAATCCGGTGTTCGGCGTGCTTGACCCCGCCTTCGTCACGCGTCAGGCGATTGCGCTGGACCATCCTTTCACACTCCTCCCGGGGTTGGAGGTCACGGCCTACGCGGTGCCCGGCAAGGTCCCGCTTTATCTGGAGGGCGCGACGGTGGACACCCGGCTGACCGGAGAGCAGACCGTGGGGCTGCGGCTGGCGGGCGGCGGGCGGATCGTCCACTACCTTCCCGGCTGCGCCGACCTACCCGCCGCTCTGGGCGACCGGCTGGCCGAGGCGGATGTGATCCTGTTCGACGGGACGGTCTGGGCAGATGACGACATGATCCGGTCGGGCACGGGCCCCAAGACCGGCGAGCGCATGGGGCACATGGCGATGTCGGGGGCGGGGGGGAGCCTGCAACGGCTTTCCCACCTCAAGGCCCGTCGCATCTACACGCACATCAACAACACCAACCCCGTCCTGCTGCCCGGCCCGGAACGTGAGGCCGTTCTTGCCGCAGGCTGGGAAATCGCCTTTGACGGCATGGAGATCGCATGACTGGCAGGACCGTGCCTGTGCAAGGTGCCCCCCACCCCCATCCCCTCCCCACGGGGGAGAGGGGAGGCGCCCTGCCCCGTCCGTCTGCGCCGGTGGCATCCGACGACGGGGTCCCGGACGACTCCGGGCCGGCCCTGACCCGTGCGACCCTCGAGGCCCGCCTGCGGCAGGTCGGCACGGACCGCTACCATGACAAGCACCCCTTCCATCACCGCCTCCACAGCGGCCAATGCACGATGGACGAAGTGCAGGCCTGGGTCGTCAACCGCTGGTACTACCAGAGCCGCATCCCGATGAAGGACGCGGCCTTCCTCTCCCGCTGCACCGACCCCGACCTGCGCCGGATCTGGCGGTCACGCATCGACGACCATGACGGCGGGGTGGAGGAGGGTGGCGGCATCCGGCGCTGGCTGAAGCTGGCCGAGGGGGTGGGGCTCGACCCCGCCTACGTCGCCTCGGGTCGCGGTGTCATGCCCGCCACGCGCTTTGCTGTCGATGCCTATGTGCGCTTTGTGCGGGACGAGCCCTTGGTGGCGGCCATGGCCTCCTCCCTCACCGAGATGTTCGCGCCTGCCATCCATACGAAGCGGATCGAGGGCCTGCTGGAGCACTATGCCTTCGCCAATCCTGACACCATCGCCTACTTCCGCCACCGTCTGGGCGAGGCGCCGAAGGACGTGGCCTTTACGCTCGGCTGGGTCCTGGACCATGCGGTGACGCGGGCGGATCAAGAGGCGGCGATTGCCGCCTTGACCTTCAAGACCGAAGTGCTGTGGGCGCAGCTTGATGCGCTGTGGCATGGGTATGTCGAGGGGCACATTCCCCCCGGCGCCTGGCATCCGGGCGAGGGGCGGTTGTGAGCGATCCCGTCGTGTCCCTGCCTCGGGGCGTTCGGCTGCATGACGACCGGGTGCGGGGGGTGCCGGTCCTCTTGGGGCCGGAACGGGCGCTGATCCTTGACGACATCGGGGCGGCGATCCTGGGCGAGGTGGATGGGGTGCGCCGCATCGGGGTGATCGCCGACCGTCTGGCCGCCCGCTTTGCAGCGCCCCGGGACGAGATCCTTGGCGATGTCCGGGAGTTCCTCGACGGGTTGCAGGCGCAAAGGCTCGCCGATTATGGCTGAGGTGGCGCCGCCGATCGCGATGCTGGCGGAACTCACGCACCGCTGCCCGCTGGCCTGCCCCTATTGCTCGAACCCGCTCGACCTGATGGCGCGCGAGGGGGAGATCGGGACCGAGGCCTGGGCGCGGATTTTCCACGACGCGGCAGCTTTGGGCGTGTTGCAGTTGCACCTCTCCGGGGGGGAGCCTGCGTCGCGCCGGGATCTCGAGGTGTTGGTGGGCCATGCCCGGGCGGCGGGGCTTTATGTGAACCTGATTACCTCGGGCATAGGGCTGACCGAGGCGAGGCTGGATGCTTTGGAAGCGGCGGGGGTCGATCATGTGCAGTTGTCGCTGCAGGGTGTGACGGCCGAGATGGCGGACTGGATCGGCGGCTACAAGGGCGGGTTTGACCGCAAGCTCTCGGTCGCCCGGTCGATTGCCGCGCGGGGGCTGCCGCTGACGCTCAACGCCGTGATGCACCGGCACAACATCGGGGATCTGGGGGCGACGATTGCCTTTGCTGCGGATTTGGGGGCGCGGCGGATCGAGGTCGCCTGCGTGCAGTTCTATGGCTGGGCTCTGAAGAACCGCAGCGCCCTTCAGCCGACGCGCGCGCAGGTGGCCGAGGCGAAACGCGTGGTGGATGCCGCGCGGGGGGCGTACCGGGGCCGCATTGCACTCGATTTCGTGCCGCCGGATTACTATGCGGATTACCCCAAGGCCTGCATGGGCGGGTGGGGGTCCACGGGGCTGAACGTGGCGCCGGACGGAACGGTCCTGCCCTGCCACGCGGCGGCGACGATCCCGGGGATGACGTTCCAGAAGGCGACCGAGGTGAGCCTCTCCGAGATCTGGTATCGCGGGGCGGCGTTTCAGGCGTTCCGCGGGCATGACTGGATGCAGGAGCCGTGCCGCAGTTGCGCAAGGCGGGACGTGGACCACGGCGGCTGCCGCTGTCAGGCGCTGGCGCTGGCCGGGGACGTGCGCGCGACAGACCCGGTGTGCAGGCTCGCGCCCGGACGGGCGGTGGTGGATGCGCTGTTGGCAGAGGTGCCGGAGGAAGCGGTGGAGTTTGCGTATCGCCGGTAGTGGAACCTCAGTCGCGCGGGACAAGCGAAGGCACTGCCTTCGCCCCGCGCCCTTGAGGCGGCGTAACCCGGGG
>CAZVIS010000366.1:2554-3426 GCA_964627355.1 uncultured Rhodobacterales bacterium | reverse complement strand
TCCACGGCTACAGCCGCTTCAAGGGCCGCCGCGGCGACTGGACCGAAGGCTGCATTGCTGTGACGAACCGCGAGATGGAAGACATCTACGCCATGGTGCGCGACGGCACGCCGATCTTCATCCGACCGTAAGCGGCTATTGCCCAGCCAAGGCGAACCCGCCTGCGCCTGTCACCAAGGTCCACCAGATCTTGCCTGACGGTTCTTGATACCATGCAAAACCGATCTCGTTCGCGGTCGGGTCCAAGATGACCTCGCGCGTTGTCGGATCGGCCATCCAGGCGGACAACGTCTCGAGTTCCGTCTCGTAGGTCTCCGAGATCACCTCGCCCACCAGCCGCCCGCGATATCCAACGCGCTGTACCCGGTCAAAGGGCGACGATCCGTCCGAGCCGAAGTGCCAGGGCCGGTTCTGCACTGCCATGTCGCGCGAATGGGTCGCGGCGGCGGCGTTCAGTTCGGCGGAATAGGTCAGCGGCCCCGACCCGCGCGCCGATCGCAGCGCATTCACCGAATCGAGCAGGCGGAACGAGATACGGTCGGTGTCTCCCGCGCCGATGCGATAGACCTGTGGCAAGGGTCGCCCGTCCGCCCCCACCTGCACGCCCGAGGTCGTACACCCCGCCGCCGCGAGCATCACGCAGATGCCAATCGCCAAGGAAACCTTCATGCCCGCGCCCGTCTTTTTCTTGTCCGACGCCCGTCCTTACAGCGTCCCCCGCGCCAGTTCAAACGCGATCCGCTGCTTTCCGCGCAACGCAGAGGGGCCTGACGCCTGTGTGAATTGCGCCTGACCCCTGAAATTGTTACACCCTTGCGAAAAAGAGGACAGGCCCATGACCAAGTTCGATGCCCCGCTGACCCGCCGCCACC
>CAZVIS010000366.1:1470-2544 GCA_964627355.1 uncultured Rhodobacterales bacterium | reverse complement strand
GCGCGGGAACGGACGTCCGTCACAACATTTCGAGCTTCCGGATGTTGGATTGGCGCCCCTACTTCGAGAACACCCGCAACGGCGCGATCCTTGTGGACCTGACGTCGCGCGCCCTGCATTACTGGAGCGAGGACCAGTCAGTCTACCGACTCTACCCGACCTCGGTGCCGCTGAGCGAGGATCTGACCCGTCGTGGCAAGACCGAGGTGATCCAGAAGGTCGAGAACCCGACCTGGCGTCCGACCGCGTCGATGAAGCAGCGCAATCCCGATTGGCCCGATGTTGTTGCCGGCGGCGCGCCGGACAACCCGCTGGGGGTGCGTGCGCTGTATCTGTCGTGGCCCGCGTACCGCATCCATGGCACACATGACACACGCAAGATTGGCCGTCGCTCATCCAATGGTTGTGTGGGTTTGTACAATGAGCACATCATTGAGCTATACGGACTAAGCAAAGTTGGCACGCAGGTGCTGCTTATCTGACGCAATGACACACCAATAGTTGCTTTTTTGCGCGCCCCGTCCATAGTCGAGGGCGGCGGACCTCATGTGCTGTGCGTCAAGCAGGTGACAGCCGCCCCAACAGCTGTGGAGATATCATGAAGAAATTTGTGCTTGCCTGGGTGGCTGCGATGACCGCCGGGTCCGCGATGGCTGGCGGTCTTGCCGAGCCGGCGATGGAACCCGAGGTGGTCGAGGCAAAGGCGGCCTCGTCCTCGGGAGTCATCATTCCGCTTCTGCTGCTGATCCTTGTCGCGGCAGCCTTATCCGGCGGTGGCAGCGACGGCGGTCGCAGTGTGGTCCCGCCGCTCGAGTGAGCGTGGGATTGCCCCTGGAAAGGGTGCAATCCAGATGCCAGCCCTTGCCGTGCTGCTAAGGCGCGGCAGAAACATGCTTTATGGAGACTGACATGAAATCATTGATGCTCTCGGCTGCGATTGCCTTTGCTGCAGGCACGGCTTTCGCGGGCGGTCTGGGCGAACCTGTGATGGAAACCGAAGTCGTGGCCGAAAGGGCCTCCTCATCGGCAGGAATCATCGTGCCGCTGCTGCTGCTGATCCTGATTGCCGCGGCC
>CAZVIS010000366.1:0-1370 GCA_964627355.1 uncultured Rhodobacterales bacterium | reverse complement strand
CTCATCGGCAGGAATCATCGTGCCGCTGCTGCTGCTGATCCTGATTGCCGCGGCCCTTTCGGGCGGTGGCGGCGACGGCGGCCCGATGATTCAACCAGACACCTGACCCATCCCGCGCCAGCCAGCCTGTCCGGCAACACACCGTCCGATCGGAGTCCTGAATGAAAGTTGTTGCTCTAGCGACAGCCCTTGTCTTGGCGGCCACCACCACCTTTGCAGGCGGCCTTGGCGAACCCGTGATGGAGACCGAAGTCGTGGCCGAAAGGGCCGCCTCCTCGGGCGGAATCATCGTGCCGCTGCTGCTGCTGATCCTGATTGCCGCGGCCGTTTCGGGCGGTGGCGGCGATGGCGCGCGGCCGATCCCGGACTAGGCGTCGGGCCGACGGCCAGACGGTATGCGAAGCCCTTGCCGCCGCGCCTTTTTTCGCGGCAAGGGCACAGCTTTGGTGTCGTGCAGTGTTGCGGATTTGACGACATGATTTTGCGGTGCTGCCCTTGGACCCGGACCTAGTTGCAATCAGGGCAAATTCGCGCTTACAGACAGACTACGAGGTATAGTCTTGGCTGCGCACAGCCGCCTCTGAAACACGGCTGCGCGCGTTAACTGGAGGTTACTATGAAGAAACTCGCGCTCGCCGCCGTCCTGGCCGCTTCCGCTTCCACCGCTTTCGCTGGCGGCCTGACTGAGCCGGTCATGGAGCCGGCCGTTGTCGAGACCAAGGCGTCGTCCTCGGGCGGCATCCTGATCCCGCTGCTGCTGCTCATCGTTATCGCTGCCGCTGTTTCGAGCGACTGATCCAGCCTCGGCTGCAGACGAAAGGACGGCAGGGCTGCCCTGCCGTCCTTTTCTTTTTGGGCAACGTGCGCTCAGCGCAGCCAGCCCGCCAGGTTGTCCTCAATGACAGCACAAAGCGCCGCAATGTGCGCCTCGTCGTCGTTCAGGCAGGGGATGTAGGTAAAGACCTCTCCCCCCGCATGCTCAAACGCCTCGCGGATCTCGCCGTTGATTTCTTCCAGCGTCTCGATGCAGTCGGCGCTGAACGCAGGCGCCATCACCGCGATCCGCTTTTTCCCCTGCTTCGCCAGTTCCGCAACATGCTCGACCGTATAGGGGCGCAGCCATTCCTCGGGACCAAAGACCGACTGGAAGGTCGTGTCGATCGCCCCCTTGGGCCAGCCAAGGCGTTCGCGCAGCAGGCGAGAGGTCTTGGCGCATTGGCAGTGATAGGGGTCGCCCTGCATCAGATAGCGCTGCGGCATCCCGTGATAGCTGGCGACCAGCACATCCGGCACATGGTCGAGCTTGGCGTAGGCCCGCTCCACCGACTGCGCCAGCGCATCGATATAGGCCGGATGCTCGAAGTATTCCG
>CAZVIS010000365.1:0-3427 GCA_964627355.1 uncultured Rhodobacterales bacterium | reverse complement strand
CGCCGGTGGTCCAGAAACGCCCGCAGGCAATCCTTCAGCGAGCAGACGCGCGGCACCTTGCCGTCGATCAGCACGTTCATGTTCATGGCGAACCGCACCTCAAGGTCCGAGTTGCGGAAGAGGGCCGCCATCAGCACATCCGCCTCGACCGTTCGCGCGCGGGGTTCCAGCACGATCCGCACATCCTCGGTCGACTCGTCCCGCACATCCGCCAGGATCGGCACCTTCTTGAGGTTGATGAGTTCCGCCAGACGCTCGATCAGCTTGGATTTCTGCACCTGATATGGGATCTCGGTGACGACGATCTGCCATTGGCCGCGCCCCAGATCCTCGACAGCCCACCGGGCGCGCAGACGGAAGGAGCCGCGACCGGTGCGATAGGCCTCGGACATTACCTCGGGCGGGTCCACCAGCACGCCGCCCGTGGGAAAATCGGGGCCCGGGACATGAGCCATCAGGGCGGCGTCGGTCGTCTCTCGGTCGGCGATCAGGGCCTGACAGGCGTCGATCAGTTCGTGCAGGTTGTGGGGCGGGATGTTGGTGGCCATACCCACGGCGATCCCGCTCGCGCCATTGGCCAAAAGGTTCGGAAAGGCCGCCGGCATCACCACCGGCTCTTCCAGCGTCCCGTCATAGTTCGGGCGGAAGTCCACGGCGTTCTCGGTCAGCCCGTCCATCAGCGCCTCGGCCACCGCCGTCAGCCGCGCCTCGGTATAGCGGCTGGCGGCCGGGTTATCCCCGTCGATGTTGCCAAAGTTGCCCTGCCCGTCCACGAGCGGATAGCGCAGGTTGAAGTCCTGGGCGAGCCGCGCCATCGCGTCATAGATCGCGGCATCCCCATGGGGGTGATAGTTCCCCATCACGTCGCCCGAGATCTTGGCCGACTTGCGGAAGGCACTCGTCGGCGAAAGCCGCAACTCACGCATGGCAAACAGGATGCGCCGGTGCACCGGCTTCAACCCGTCGCGCGCATCCGGCAGGGCGCGGTGCATGATCGTGGACAGCGCATAAGTCAGATACCGCTCTCCGATCGCGCGGCGCAGCGTCTCGGACAGATGCGGAGGCTCTATCTTGGGGTCGGGAGGGGTGTCGGCCATGCCCGTGGTGTAGTGGGGCAGAAGGCCCCGGTCCAGCGCGTTTGCGGCTGGCACACCAGCCAGACCCCACGATTTTCATATGCCGCTCTTGCAGGAAAGATGCTACCCACCCGATGGTCAATGAATCGGTGGGGATCATGATCCGGCTTGTGGTGCTGCTGTGTGCAGGGATGTTCCTGGCTCTGATGATCGGTGGTCAGGATCGCGGACAGGCGCGTCTTGGTTTGTCGCAACCGCCGCTGATGCCGCCGATCAAGGCAAGGGCCCCTGCCGTCGCCGACCCTGTCGAGGGCCAAGCCACGGTTGCCGATCTTGTCCCGGTCGCAGCCCCCGCTCCTGCCCGTCCCGTCGAGGTTGCGGTCGCTGCGGCGGCAGTACCTGCGGAACCCCCAGCGGCCCCGCTGCCAAGCTTTACCCTGTCCAACATCGAAGAGGCCGATGTCCCGGCTGCAGCACCGGCGCCGACAACGGTTTTGTACGTCGCCGCCACCTCGGTCAACGTCCGTCAGGGCCCCTCGACGAACGACGCGATCCTTGGCCGACTGACGCGGAATGAGGCCGTGAGCCTGGTCCGTGATGCGGGCGACGGCTGGGTGCAGGTCCGGATCGAAGGCGACGGGATCGAGGGGTTCGTGGCGGCCCGCTTGCTGACCGACAGGGCGCCCGCGCCCTGACATGGCGAAAGGCGCGATCCTCATCACGGGCTGTTCGTCGGGCATCGGCCTTGATGCGGCGCGGACCCTGCATGCGCGGGGCTGGCAGGTCTTTGCGACCTGCCGCAAGCCCGCGGATGTCGCGCGATTACGGGCCGAGGGGTTGAACAGCCTGCCCCTCGACTACACCGACACGCCCGGCATGCATGCGACGCTGGCCGAAGTGCTGCGGCAGACGGGCGGGCGGCTTGACGCCCTGTTCAACAACGGTGCCTTCGCCTGCCCCGGCGCTGTCGAGGATCTGCCAACCGATGCCCTGCGGGCGATCTTCGAGACGAACCTTTTCGGCTATCACGAGCTGACCCGCGCGGTGATCCCGGTGATGCGGGCACAAGGTCACGGGCGGATCGTCAACTGCTCCTCGGTCCTGGGCCTTGTGGGGGTCAAGTGGCGCGGCGCCTATGTGGCCACGAAATTCGCGATGGAGGGGCTGTCGGACGTCCTGCGGCTGGAGATGCAGGGGACCGGCATCGACATCATCCTGATCGAGCCCGGCCCGATTGCCACGAAAATCCGCGAGAATGCCATCCCGCATTTCGAACGCTGGATCGACTGGAGGTCCTCGGCCCGCCGTGACGAGTACGAACCCCTCCTCGACCGCCTCTACAAGCCTGCGACGAAGAAGGACGCCTTCGAGCTTCCCTGCGCCGCCGTCACCGCCAAGCTGATCCACGCGATCGAGGCGCCCCGGCCCCGGGCGCGCTACTATGTCACGACGCCGACCTACCTGATGGGCTTTCTCCGCCGTCTGCTGCCCACGCGGGCGCTGGACGCGGTGGTCCGGCGCGGCTAGCACTGGCCTTTCCGGGCAGGCGGCTTAGGTCACCCGCTCCACAGACGGGACATCCCCCATGCAGAACGATCCACTTTTCCTCGTTGCCGCCGGTGCCTGCCTTCTGGTGCTGGTGATCCTGATGATCGGGGTCGGCGGGTTTGCCCGGGGCGGCGACTTCAACCGCAAGCACGCCAACCGGATCATGCGCTATCGCATCTACGCGCAGGCCGGGGCGGTGGCGCTGATCCTGATCTATGTGGCGTATCGCAACCTCGGGGGCCTGTGATGGTTGTCCTGTCGAAGATCTACACCAAGACCGGCGACGCCGGGGAAACCGCGCTTGGAAACGGCGCGCGGGTGGCCAAGCATTCCTTGCGGGTCAGCGCCTACGGCACGGTGGACGAGACGAACGCGACCATCGGCCTTGCCCGCCTTCATGCGACCGGGGACCTCGACGCCGGGCTGCAGCGCGTGTCGAACGACCTTTTCGACCTTGGCGCCGACCTCTGCCGCCCGGACATGGAGCGGGACCACGAGGCGGGCTATGTGCCCCTGCGCATCCTGGAATCGCAGGTCCTGCGGCTGGAGGCCGAGATCGACGCGATGAACGACCGGCTGACGCCGCTGCGGTCCTTCATCCTGCCGGGGGGGTCGGCCCTCGCCGCGCACCTGCACCTCTGCCGTACCGTCTGCCGCCGCGCGGAACGCCTGACCGTGGAACTCGCCACGATGGAGGCGATCAACCCCGAAGCAGTGAAGTACCTGAACCGGCTGTCGGACTGGTTTTTCGTGGCAGGGCGCATCGCCAACAACGATGGCAAGGACGACGTGCTGTGGGTACC
>CAZVIS010000364.1:0-3432 GCA_964627355.1 uncultured Rhodobacterales bacterium | reverse complement strand
TGAACCTTGTCCTGCTCATCGACACCTCGGGCTCGATGGACGAGCCGAACAAGCTTCCCTTGCTGAAACAGTCGCTTGGCCTCCTCCTGCCGCAGCTTCGCCCCGAGGATCAGGTGGCCATCGTGGCCTATGCGGGCTCGGCGGGAGAGGTTCTGGCGCCCACCCCTGCGGGCAACCGCGCCGAGATCCTCGCCTCGCTCGACCGGCTGGCGGCAGGCGGGTCCACGGCGGGGGCCGAGGGGCTGGAGCTGGCCTATCAGGTGGCCGCCCAGATGGGGGGCGACGGCGAGGTCAGCCGGATCCTGCTCGCCACCGACGGCGACTTCAATGTGGGCGTCAGCGACCCCGAGGGGCTGGAGGCCTATGTGGCGAAGCGGCGGGAAGGGGGGACCTACCTTTCGGTCCTCGGCTTCGGCCGCGGGAACCTCGACGACGCAACGATGCAGGCGCTGGCACAGGCCGGGAACGGGACGGCGGCCTATATCGACACGCTGCAGGAGGCGCGGAAGGTGCTGGTGGACCAGTTGACCGGCGCCCTCTTCCCCATCGCCGACGACGTGAAGATCCAGGTCGAGTGGAACCCCGCCACGGTCGCCGAGTACCGCCTGATCGGGTATGAAACCCGGGCGCTGGCGCGGGAGGATTTCAACAACGACCGGGTGGATGCGGGCGAGATCGGGGCGGGCCACACCGTCACCGCGATCTACGAGATCACCCCTCCGGGCAGCGCGGACCTGGCGATGGACCCCCTGCGCTATGGCGCTGCCCCGGTGGCGGGGCCGGAGGGCGAGCTTGGCTTCCTGCGCCTGCGCTACAAGGATCCGGGCGCCGAGGCGAGCCAGCTGATCGAGGTGCCGATCCAGCCGCAGATGGCCCCCGTCGGCACCGAGGCGCGCTTTGCCGCCGCGATTGCGGGGATGGGGCAGTTGCTGACCGGGGCGAAGTACCTTGGCGACTGGGGTTGGGACGAGGCCATCGCGCTGGCGCTGGAAGGGCGGGGCGAGGATCCCTTCGGCTATCGCGCCGAGGCGGTCGGGCTGATGCGGCTGGCCCAATCCCTTTCGGCGCAGTAGGCGCGGGTTTCGACGTCGCAGCGGGGGGTTTCACACCCCCCCAGTCCACCGGTTCCTCGAACCGGTGGCGAAACCGGTGGACTACCCCCGTGGGATATTTGTGGACAAAAGAAGGGGTAGGAGGGCCTCAGTTCGTCAGCAGGGTGAAGCTGGCGGGGCTGTCGGTGCGGTTCGTCACCGTCAGGGTGAAATACCCGTTCCAGCGCGGCACCACGTCGCAATAGGCGCGGGGAAGCGCACTCGATCCGGTGCAGACGACCGTTCCCGTCTCGTCCGTCACGGTAAGGTCGAGGTTCGCGGGGCCGTCGCCCACCACCGCCACCTCGGCATTCACCGCGCCGAAGAAGGCGACCTGCCAGTCCGCACTTTCCCCGGGGCCAAGCGTCGCGCGGCTGGCCGAGACGGTGGCGCGAGGGGCCAGTGCGGCCTCGGCCTGCGCCTCGTCCACCAGATCGGACAGAAGCTCATCCTCGCCCGCCAGGGCCCGAGCATCGGCGAGCATCCGGGCGGCATCGACAGGAGCAGGGCCGGGGGCAGCGGGGGTTGCGCCTTCGGCTGGCCGGTCCACCGCCGTCAGCGTGACCCCCGCCGCCAGCCGCGCCGCCGCCAGCACGGTCAGCGCATCTCCCCGCGCGACGCCAACCGCATGCAGGTCATGTGCCAGCATCACCAGCGCCACCGGCCCCGGTTCGACCATCGCCCGGGGGTCGATGTTGGGCCCCTCCTCGCCCCAGGAAGGCGTCAGGGACAGAAGCAGGGCAGCGAGCGCCTTCATCGCGTTCATTCAGATGTACCAGTCATGTTCGCGCGGCAGGACATCGGCGACAAACGCCTCGAATTCCGAGCGCTTGATCGCCGCATAAGCCGCAGGATAGCGCGGCCCGAGGTATTCGGCGAGGAGGGTAGACCCCTCGATCCGGTCCAGCGCCTGCCACAGCTTCAGGGGCATCGCGGGGTCGGCCTCCTCTCCCGCATTGCCGGTGGAGGGGGGCGTGGGTGTCAGGCGGTAAGTCAGCCCGTGGTGCAGGCCCGCAAGGACGGCCGCCATCACGAGATAGGGGTTCGCCTCGGCCCCCGCGATGCGATGCTCGATCCGCCGCGCGGGGCCGCCGCCTGCGGGAATGCGGAAGCTGACCGAGCGGTTGTTGATCCCCCAGGAGGTGTTGACGGGCACGAACTGGTTCGGGGCAAAGCGGCGGAAGGCGTTGAAATTGGGGGCAAAGATCGCCATGGCGTCATGCGTCGTGGCCTGCAGCCCCGCGATGGCGTGGCCCATCAGGCGGTCGCCGTCGGGTGTCGTCTCGTCGAACACGTTCCGCCCGGTGGCATCGGCGAGGCTCGCATGGATGTGCAGGCCCGAGCCGGATTGGTCGCCAAAGGGCTTGGACATGAAGGTGGCGATCAGGCCGTGCCGTTCCGCCACCCCCTTCACGATCCGGCGGAGGAGCAGGGCGTGGTCCGCCGCCAGCACCGGGTCCGCGACATGGCCAAGGTTCACCTCGAACTGCCCGCCGCCATACTCGGCCGTCGCGGCCCCCGCGGGCACGCCTTGCGCCGCACAGGCCGCGTCGATCTCGGCCAGCACGGGGCCCCATTCGTCCAGCTTGTCGAAGGCCAGCACCCGCGGCGCCCCCGATACGCGGCCCGGGCGGGCGGGCTCAGCCGGGACGATCACGCCCCCTTCGCGCCGCACCAGATAGAACTCCAGCTCGCAGGCCACCACGGGGGTCAGGCCCAATTCCGCGAACCGCGCCACCACCCCTGCGAGGATCGTGCGCGGATCGAACCACCAGCCCGCCTCACCCTCAGGCGGGGCGGGGGCGATCATCACTTGCGCCGTGGGTTCCGCCGCCCAAGGCACCGGGACCAGCGTGCCCGGCACGGGGTAAGAGGTCGCATCCGGATCCCCGTCCGAAAAACCGATCCCGTTTACATCCCAGCAGGCGCCGAGCGCATCGAGCGTCGTGATCCCTGCGCAGAAGGCCACACCCCCCGACCAGACCTTGCCCGCATCCCGCACCGGATAGCGCTTGCCGATCGGCGTCCCACACAGATCGAACATCACGGCATCGAGAAAGCGTGTCTCAGGGTGCCCCGCTAGATACGCGGCAAGTTCAGGCGGCAGGTCGGGCATCGGGGTCCTCCGGGTCTGCCCGACAGGCTGGCCCGAGGGGCAGGGTTTCCGCAACCCCCCTCAGGCGCGGTCGATGCGCACCTGATAGCAGTTGTTGCGGGCTGACCGGACATGGACATAGGCCACGCGAGGGTCGGCCAGCCGCGCCTCGGCCTCGGCCTGGATGCGGTCGGTCGGGACCACGGCGCCGGTGCCATAGACGATGCGATCCTCGGCCGAATACCC
>CAZVIS010000363.1:0-3437 GCA_964627355.1 uncultured Rhodobacterales bacterium | reverse complement strand
GCCAAGAACTGCGCGCTGATCGAATGCGCGCAGGTGGTGGCCGAGAAGGCGGGCGTGAAACTCTCGCCCGCCATGGTCGCGGCGGCGAGCATGAAGGACGGCGGGGGCACGAGGGCCACTCCGCCCGCAGTCACCGCGACCGACGAGACGGGCCGCGTCACGGGCTACAAAGCCACGAACTACGCCAAGAAAGGTGCGAGGCAGCCGGATCTGCCGGGTGCCCCGACCTACGTGCCGCCGCGCCCGACGCCCTCGCCATCGCCCACCTATCAGGCGCCCCCCACCTCCATCCCCTCCCCACGGGGGGGAGGGGAGGCGCCCCAACCACCCGCCGCGCCCCCAACCGCCCCGTCGCCCGCCCGCACCGGCGTCGCGCGCTTCTCTTCCCTCTCCGGATTTCGGAGGCGCTGAAATGAGTACCCGACCCCTTATCGGCCTACCGTTCACCTTGGTACAAATATCCCACGGGGGGTGCGGGGGGTGTGAAACCCCCCGCTGCGCTCCGTTTCCCCCAGGTGCGGGGCCGCAGCCATGACCCTCCACCGCGGCCGCGGCTTTGCCGCCATCAACTATCCGATCGGCATGAACCTGGGCGGCGACCCCTCCCAGGCCCTCGTCCACTCCAACCCCGACGGCAAGTTCACCGTGGCTCTGAGTGCCATCGACCTTGGCCAGGGCATGAAATCCGTTACGCGCCAGATCGCGGCCGAGACGCTCGGTGTGCCGGTCGAGGATGTCTATGTGGATACCGCCGACAGCGACACCGGCCCGCATGACATGGGGTCCTTCGCCAGTCGCGGCACGCACCGGATGGGCAATGCCGTCATCATGGCGGCCAAGGAAGCGCGCTCTGTGATGCTCGAGGCCGCGGCGGAGGAGCTGGAGGTCGATGCGGCGGATCTGGTGACGGACGGGCGGGGGAACATCCATGTGCGGGGTGCGCCCTCGCGGTCCATCACCACCATGGCCGCCTCGCAGGCCGCGCAGTTCAGGCAGGGCCGTACCATTGCCGGGCGCGGCATCTTCCTGATCCCGCTCTCGGAAGTGGACCCCGAGACCGGAGAGATGACGCCCGTTTCCACCTTTGCCCATGCCGCGATGCTGGTCGAGGTCGAGGTGGATGACGAAACCGGAGAAGTCTCCGTTACCGACATGCAGTCTGCCTATGAGGTCGGCCGCGCCCTGAACCCCCGGCTCGTGGAACAACAACTGCGCGGCGGCGCCTGGATGGGGATGAGCCATGCGGCGTGGGAGACGACCGAGCCCTACTATCCCGCCCGCGACCACGGGCCGGTGGACTTCAACAGCTATCTGATGCCCGGCCCAGGCGACCTCGCGCCCCACCACATCTCGGTGCTCGAACGTCCTGCTGCCGATGGCCCTTATGGCGGCAAGGGGCCGGGCGAGATGTGCGCGAACCCGGTGCTGCCAGCGGTGGTCAACGCGATCTATGACGCGGTAGGCGTGCGGATCGACGAGTTGCCGGTGACGCCCGAGAAGGTGCTGCGCGGCCTGCGCGCGAACGGGGGCGCCAAGCCCCGCAAGCGGCTCTGACATGGCGGTCCGCCGCTCCATCCTCGGGATCGACGGGCCGGGCCCGCTGGCGCAATCCTTGCGCGATGCGCAGTATATCGCGGATGAGGGGCTGGCAACGGCGGCCTATCTCGCCCTCGCCCTCGGCAAGCCCCTGCTGCTGGAGGGGTCTCCGGGCGTCGGCAAGACCGAGGCGGCGAAGGCGCTGGCCTCGGTCCTCGGGCGCGAACTCGTGCGGCTGCAATGCTATGAGGGGATCGACGCGGCGGCGGCGATGTACGACTGGAACTTCCCGCGCCAGATGCTCGCGATCCGGCAGGCGGGGGACGCCTACGTCAACCTCTACGGCGACGATTTCCTTATCGCGCGGCCCATGCTGATGGCCCTGCAGGCCCCCCGCGACCGGGTCCTGCTGATCGACGAGATCGACCGGGCGGATCATGAATTCGAGGCGTTCCTCCTCGAATTCCTGTCCGACTTCACCCTTTCCATCCCCGAGCGCGGCACGATCCGCGCGGCGGAACCGCCCGTCGTCATCCTCACCTCGAACCGCACGCGCGAACTGCACGAGGCGCTGCGGCGGCGCTGCGTCTATCACTGGATCGGCTATCCCGATCCCGCGCTGGAAGCTCAGATCGTGATGATGCGCGCCAGTACGGTCGCCGCCGACACCGCCCGCCGCGTGGTCCATGCCGTGAACCGTCTGCGCGCCGAACCGCTGGCAAAGCCTCCCGGCGTGGCCGAAACCGTGGAATGGGCCGAGGCGGCAACGCTTCTCGCCGCTCAAGGCACCCCCTGGCCCCGCGCCTTCGCCCGCGCAATCGGGGTGGTGCTCAAGGATCAGGACGATCTCGCCTACATGGCCCCGCGCCTCGACCGCCTGTTGGGGGACGCGGCATGACCCCGCCCGCCCTCGCCCCCTTCCTCGCCTTCCCGCAGGCCTTGCGCGCGGCAGGATTCCTCGCTGCGCCCGAGCAGGCGCATAGCTTTATCGCCGCAGTTGGCCTCCTCGGCCCCGGCTCGATCCACGACATCCGCCGCGCGGCCCATGCCGTCTTTGGCCCCGGACCCGACCGGCGGCAGGAGTTCGACGACATCTTTGACGCGGTGTTCCTGGGCCGGGCCTTTGCGGCACCGGCGCTTGGTGACCCCGAGGACCTGCCGCGTTCTTATGACGCCGGTGATTTCGACCTGTCGCCGGAGCCCGACGACGAAGAGCCATCAGGCGCCGACGCCACCGCTGCCGAGCGGCTGTTCGCGCGCACCTTTGCCGGTGACGAGGATCAGGCCCTACGTGCCTTTGCCCGTGCGATCCCGGATGCCCTTCCCAAACGCCGTTCCCGCCGTATGACCGGGCGGACCGGCGGCTTGCCCGATCCCGCCCGCGCCTTTCGCCAGATGTTGCGGCGGGATGGCGAGATCCACCGTCTGCCCGCCCGCCGCCGCCGGATGCGGCAGCGGCGGGTGCTCATGCTCATCGACGTGTCGGGCAGCATGAAGGCGGGGACGGAGGGCGCGCTGCGGCTGGCGCATGCGCTGGTTCAGGCAGGCGAGCGGGTGGAGGTCTTTACCCTTGGCACACGCCTGACGCGGGTGACGCGGGCGCTGCGGCATCGCAATCGGGAGCAGGCGTTGGCCTTGGCGGGGGGGCTGGTGGCGGACTGGGACGGGGGGACGCGGCTGGGCGAGGCGATGCAGGTGTTCCTGTCGGTGCCGCGCTTTGCGTCCTTCGCGCGGGGGGCGCTTGCCGTGGTCCTGTCGGACGGGCTGGAGCGGGGGGGACCCGAGGCGCTGACGGCAGCGATGGCGAAGCTGGACGGGCTCGCGTGGTCCACGCTGTGGCTGTCGCCCCTGGCCGCCGATCCGGGCTATCGGCCTGAAACCAGCGCGATGACGGCGATCCT
>CAZVIS010000362.1:0-3447 GCA_964627355.1 uncultured Rhodobacterales bacterium | reverse complement strand
ATTTCCGCTGGCGCAACTCGGTCCCCTTCCGCTGGCACAGCCAGCAGCTGATGGACCTTGGCCTGATGGAACCCGGTCAGTGGTTCTGAGCCCGTTCACAAGGACGTGACCAGCCGGGGCGGCAGAAACTTGCCGGAATCGCCCCCGTTTCCTTGGGCACTGGCGCGGCACGGTGCCGCGCGTCCCTGTAGGAGCCCAAGATGACGATCCTGAAGACCGCCCTGACTGCCGCCACGGCGCTGACCCTTGCCGCCTCTGCCGCGCTGGCCGCCAACCCCGACGTCGGCGGCGCCCCTATGTTCGAAGACAAGAACATCGTCGAGAATGCGGTGAACTCGGCCGATCACACGACGCTTGTCGCCGCCGTGCAGGCTGCGGGCCTTGTGGACACGCTGATGACGCCCGGCCCCTTTACCGTCTTTGCCCCGGTGAACGATGCCTTTGCCGCCCTGCCTGCAGGCACCGTTGACACCCTGCTGAAGCCCGAGAACAAGGACACGCTGGTCAAGGTGCTGACCGCCCATGTCGTCGCGGGCGACCTGAAACTGGCCGACCTGCGCGCCAAGGTCGGCAGCGACGGCTTTGCCAACCTGCAGACCGTGTCGGGCGATGCGCTGTCGATCCGTTTCAAGGGCGATACCGCGATGGTCTATTCGGAATCGCGCAACATCGGCACGATCACCATCGCCGACGTCGATCAGTCAAACGGCGTCATCCATGTGGTGGACGCAGTCCTCGTGCCCAAGTGAACAAGACTGGCCCCCGGTTACAGGCCGGGGGCCGCCTTGCCCCTAGACGGCCATGTCCAGCGGGCGGTTCTGCGGCGGGTTCGCGAGGTCATAGCACCAGACCGTGAACTGGGTCAGCGCATGCGGCCCGAAGGAGTGGATCAGCGGCACGTCCGCTGCATCGCGCCCGTAGGCGACCTTGGTCCGCCCGATGCGTGGGCGGTTGTTGCGCGGGTCAAAGGTGATCCAGCGCCCGCCCAGAAAGACCTCGATCCAGGCCGCATAGTCCATCGGATCGACCACTGGCACCCCGATATCGCCCAGGTAGCCGTTCACATAGCGCGCCGGGATGTTCATGCAGCGGCAGAAGGCGATGGCGAGGTGGGCAAAGTCGCGGCACACGCCGGTCTGCTCGCGGTAGGCATCCGCAGCCGTCCGCGTCACCCGCGCGTTCTGATAGTTGAAGCGGATATGGCCATTCACGAAATCGCAGATCGCCTGCACCCGCGCCCACCCCGGCGGCGTGTTGCCGAACAGGTTCCAGGCGGTCTGGCTCAGCTGGTCTGTCTCGCAGTAGCGGCTGCCCAGAAGGTAGATCAGCGTGTCGTCGGGCAACTGGTGGATTGGCACCTCTCCCGCCGCAAGGTCCTGCACATCTGGCAGCCCGCTGTCGCGGATCACGCAGTCGTGGCGGATGCGAAAGCTGCCCGCAGGCGCCAGCATCCGCATGCAGGTGTTGCCGAACAGGTCGTGATAGGTGCGGACCGGTACCTGCGGAAAGGTCTCGACCGGCGATTGCCTGTCGAGATCGGGCCTGCGCTCGTCCCGCAGCGCCAAAAGGCAGATCAGCGGTGTGTCCTGCGCGCAGGACAGGGTCACATCATAGCCAAATCGTATCAGCATTCGCGCCTTTCCGGGCGCTCACCCGCGCCGCCTGTTTCCGCCATGGCGCAGACCGTTCCGAATGGATAGCAGAAACAGCGCCGTTTTCGCGACTGGAACGCGATTGGGGCCGGACGGGTTCCGCACTGCCTGTTCAGGCGGCGCCTCTCAGGGTCGGCGCACCCGGATCACCACATCGACGCGGGCGAGCACGGTCCCCTCGGGAAGGTCGGGAAGGCGCGCGATCTGCAGCTGGTCAGCAGGCGCATCGGTCAGCGTGGCGCTGTCTTCCCAGTAGAAATGCGGGTGGTTGTCCATGCGCGTGTCGAAATAGCTCTTCGAGCCATCGACCACGACTTCCTGCATCAGCCCCGCCTCGCAAAAGGCGCGCAGCGTGTTGTAGACGGTGGCCAAGCTCACATCCTCGCCTGCCGCGACGTACAGGCTTTCGGCCGTCACATGCCGGTCCTGACCGTCTCCCACCAAGAGCGCCGCCAGCGCCAACCGCTGCCGCGTTGGCCGCAACCCGCCCCGGCACAGCCAGTCGGCACCACGGCGCATCGCCGCGTCGTCCAATGGGATCGGGTCGAAGGTCTGGGCTGTCATCTTGCCGCCATTCTGCCTGCCCCCAATATAGGGCTGCAGGCACACGGAATTCAACCGGCATCGCCATCGCCATCCGCAAGCCGGGGACCCGCCCTTGCGCGTGACAAAGGGGGGATGTTACAGCATGTGTCACGGCGGTGAAGCCTTTGGGAGACAGCGGCACATGGCGGACCATCCGACGCATTTCGACCGCGAGGCCCTGCTCGCCTGTGCCCGCGGCGAACTGTTCGGCCCCGGCAATGCGCAGCTTCCCCTGCCGCCGATGCTGATGATGGACCGCATCACCGACATCTCGGGCGACCGGGGCGCGCATGGCAAGGGCCACGTCGTCGCCGAATTCGACATCACGCCGGATCTGTGGTTCTTCGCTTGCCACTTCCCCGGCAACCCCGTCATGCCCGGCTGCCTCGGCCTCGATGGACTGTGGCAGCTCACCGGCTTCAACCTCGGCTGGCGCGGCTGGCAGGGGCAGGGCTTCGCGCTCGGCGTGGGCGAGGTGCAGCTGAAAGGCATGGTGCGCCCTGACCGCAAGATGATCCGTTACTTCGTCGATTTCACCCGCGTCATCGACCGCAAGCTGAAGATCGGCGTCGCCGACGGCCGGGTCGAGGCGGACGGCGAGGTCATCTATCTGGTCAAGGACATGAAGGTCGGCCTGGCCGCCGCCGCCTGAGGAGAGAGAGAAATGCGCCGCGTCGTCATCACCGGGATCGGGGTCGTCTCCTCGATCGGCAACACAGCCGCCGAGGTCGAGGCGTCGCTTCGTGCAGGCAAGTCCGGCATCGAGTTTGCCCCCGACTATGCCGAACACGGCTTCCGCTGCCGCGTCCACGGCCAACCCCACATCACCTTCGAAGACCACATCGACAAGCGCGACCTGCGTTTCATGGGCGACGGCGCCGCCTACAACTTCATCGCGATGCAGCAGGCGGTGGCGGATTCGGGGCTCGAGTCCACCGATGTCTCGAACGACCGGACCGGCCTCGTCGTGGGCTCAGGCGGGCCATCGACCAAGTCCTTCTTCAAGGCCCACAACATCGTGCGCGAGACGGGGTCCCCCAAGCGGATGGGTCCCTTCATGGTGACCAAGGGCATGTCGTCCACCAACTCGGCCTGCCTCGCCACGCCCTTCCGCATCAAGGGCGTGAACTACTCGATCACCTCGGCCTGCTCGACCTCGGCCCATTGCATCGGCAACGGCACCGAACTGATCCAGATGGGCAAGCAGGAC
>CAZVIS010000361.1:0-3455 GCA_964627355.1 uncultured Rhodobacterales bacterium | reverse complement strand
CCGCCAAGGATCGTCAGGACCGAGGTGATGTCGCGGATCGCCGTCTCGGGCACGGTGAAGTAGTCGTCGGACAGCACGGCAAGATCGGCCAACTGCCCCGCCGCGATGCGGCCCTTCTTGCCTTCCTCGGTCGAGAACCATGTGTTCTCGTGCGTCCAGAGCCGCAGCGCGGCCTCGCGGTCCAGCCGGTTGGCCGCGGGATAGAGCGACATCCCCCCGACCGTCCGCCCCGTCACCAGCCAGGACAGCGACACCCACGGATTGTAGGATGCCACGCGCGTCGCATCCGTTCCGGCACCGACCGGCACCCCCGCGGCCAGCATCCGGGCAATCGGCGGTGTCGCCTCGGCGGCCTTGGCGCCGTAACGCTCGACGAAATACTCCCCCTGGAACGCCATCCGGTGCTGCACCGCGATGCCGCCGCCCAAAGCCGCCACGCGGTCGATGTTGCCGGGGCTGATCGTCTCGCAATGATCGAAGATCCAGTGGAGGCCGTCGAAGGGCACATCCCGCGCGACCCGCTCATAGACATCCAAAGCGCGGCTGATCGTCTCGTCATAGGTCGCGTGCATCCGCCAGGGCCAGCGGTTCTCGGCCAGAAGGCGCACGACGGGTTCCAGATCGCCCTCCATGGTGGGAGGCATGTCGGGGCGGGCGACGCGGAAATCCTCAAAATCGGCGGCGGAATAGACCAGCATCTCGCCGGCGCCGTTATGGCGGTAGAGGTCGTCGCCCTGGCCGGGGGTGACCTGTTTCGCCCACCCGGCGAAATCGGCGAGCTCGGCCTTCGGCTTTTGCGTGAAGAGGTTATAGGCGATCCGCACCGTCAGCAGCCCCTCGCGGTGCAGGTCCTCGATCACGGCATAGTCGTCGGGATAGTTCTGGAAGCCGCCTCCTGCGTCGATTACCCCCGTCACGCCCAGCCGGTTCACCTCGCGCATGAAGTGGCGGGTGGAGTTCTTCTGGTACTCGGGCGGCAGCTTCGGACCCTTGGCCAGCGTCGAATAAAGGATCGAGGCGTTGGGGTTGGCCAGCAGCAGGCCGGTGGGATTTCCGGCACTGTCGCGCTGGATCTCGCCCCCCGGCGGGTTCGGCGTGTCCTTCGTGTAGCCCACGACGCGCAGGGCGGCGGCGTTCAGCAGGGCGCGGTCATAGAGGTGCAGGATGAATACCGGCGTGTCGGGAGTGGCGGCGTTGATCTCGTCGAGCGTGGGCAGGCGCTTTTCCGCGAACTGGTGTTCGGTGAAGCCGCCGACCACGCGCACCCATTGCGGGGGCGGCGTGATCGCCACCTGCGCGCGCAGCATCGCCATGGCGTCGGACAGGGACCACACGCCATCCCACCGAAGCTCCATGTTGTAGTTGAGGCCGCCCCGGATGATGTGCATGTGGCTGTCGATCAGCCCCGGGATGACGCGGCGCCCGCCGAGGTCCACTCCTTGCGTTTCGGGCCCCGCCAGCGCCCGCACCTCGGCCTCGGTCCCAGCGTGCAGGAAGCGGCCCGCGCGGATCGCCACTGCCCGCGCCTCGGGGTTGGCGCGGTCGAGCGTGGTGATCCGACCGTTCGTCAGGATCAGGTCTGCGGTCTGGTCCAAGGTCTGGCCCCTTGCTGTGGTGGCGGTCAGCGCGCCGGCGGCGAGGCCGCCGAGAAGGCTGCGCCGCGTGGTCATCCCTGCGGTCCGGCGGGGCGTTCTGCCGTGGTGTTGGACGGCAGAGACCCCAGCACATGCCCCTTGCACTCGGCCCGCCCGATGGCCTCGCGGAACGAACATCCGGCGATCATGTGGCGGGCGACCGGGACGATCTGTTCACCCAGAAGGATGCCGAAAAGGCCGAGCAGTGCCACCACGGGCGGGGCAGGGGACCGGACGCTGAGCAGGCTGTAGATCGCGCCGACCAAGAGCCCGGCCCCGAGGGACGCGAGGTAGAGTTTCATGCGGTGACCCCTTTCAGAGCCCTCGATGGAAAAGGCGCGGCCCCGGGGGTGGGGCCGCTGCCGTCAGCCCTTGATGAAGGCAAGAAGGTCCGCGTTCAGCACCTCGGCATCCACCGTCAGCATGCCGTGGCCGAAGCCCGGATAGACCTTGAGCGTGCCGTTTTTCAGCAGTTTGACAGACTTCAGCGCGGAGTCCGCAATCGGTACGATCTGGTCGTCGTCGCCATGCATCACGAGGGTGGGCACCGAGATCGCCTTGAGATCCTCGGTCTGGTCGGTCTCGGAGAAGGCCTTGATCCCCTCATAGTGGGCCTTGGCGCTGCCCATCATGCCCTGACGCCACCAGTTCTGGATGACGCCGGGCAGCGGAGTCGCGCCCTCTCGGTTGAAGCCGTAGAAGGGGCCCGTGGGCACGTCGAGGAACAGTTGCGCGCGGTTGGCGGCGACGCCTGCGCGGAAGCCGTCGAAAACCTCGATCGGCAGGCCCTCGGGGTTCGCTTCGGTCTTCAGCATCAGGGGCGGGACGGCGCTGACGAGCACCGCCTTGGCGGTGCGGCCCGACGGCTCGCCGTGCCTGGCGACATAGCGCGCGACCTCGCCCCCGCCGGTGGAATGGCCGATGTGGACGGCGTTCCGCAGATCCAGCGCCTCGACCACGGCAAAGGCGTCGGCGGCGTAGTGGTCCATGTCGTGACCCTCGCTCACCTGCGCCGAGCGGCCATGCCCGCGCCGGTCATGCGCGACGACACGGAAGCCTTGGGCGAGGAAAAACAGCATCTGCGCATCCCAGTCGTCAGACGACAGGGGCCAGCCGTGGTGGAACATCACGGGCTGCGCGTCGCGCGGGCCCCAGTCCTTGTAGAAGATCTCGACGCCGTCGGTGGCGGTGACATAGCCCATGGTGAAGGGTCCTTCTGTTGGGGTGGCAAAGGCGAGGTGCGGCAGGGCGACGAGCGTGGCAAGACTGCCTGCGCCGGTTGCCAGCACTTGGCGTCGGGTGAAGTCATCGGTCAGCGGGGACACCCTAGTGCCCTTCCGACGCGCCGAACATCGACTTGGCGTAGATGATGCCAAGCCCGTAGCCGCCGCCCCGCACCTTGGCGATGCCGGTGGTCAGGTCATAGGTCTCGCCCCGGCCCCAGTCGCGCTGCAACTCGAGCAGGTACTGGAGCGCGGTGATCGGCATGGCCCCGGCCTGCTCCATGCGGTCCATCGCCCGCTCATGCGCCTCGTCCGAGACATCGCCGCAGGCGTCGGCGATCACATAGACCTCGAACCCCTGCTCAATTGCCGAAAGGGCGGGCCCCACGATGCAGACGCTGGTCCAGAGGCCACAGAGCACGATCCGGCCGCGCCCGATCCGGTTCACCGCGTCGGTGACCTGCGCATCCTCCCACGAGTTCATCGAGGTGCGGTCGAGCATCGCCTGACCGGGGAAAGGGGCGGTGACTTCGGTGAACATCGGGCCGGAAAAGGACTTCTCGGCCACCGTGGTCAGGATCGTCGGCACCTTGAAGCC
>CAZVIS010000360.1:1768-3496 GCA_964627355.1 uncultured Rhodobacterales bacterium | reverse complement strand
ACCGTTCGACCAGAGGGTGTGCCCGTCATGTTTGCTTTCTCCCGGCTTTGTGCGTGCGCTGCCGCCGCAGCTGTTGTCTTGAGTTTCGGCCCGGTGGCGGCGGCCACCGTGGTTGCGACCAGCGATGCGGCCAGCATCGCCAGCTTCACAGGCGCGGATCCGGCGCTGCGCTTTCGTGCGCGCAACACGGGTGAAGAACTGTACGTCGGCCGCGCCGACCTCGGCCAGGCCGCGAACCGCAGCGGGGCCGACCTGACCTATGCCGCGACCGGCAGCTTCACCTTTGCCTACAGCGCCGCGACGGGGGTGGTCAGCGCCAGCTACGGCAGCGTCAGCCGCAGCTTTCAGGCCGCGGCGGGCATCGCCTTCAACGCGCTGCGCATCGACATTGCGGGGCCGCGCGGGACCAACAGCTTTGCCCTGACCGGCCTCACCGTGAACGGCCAGGCGATCCCCGACCTCCTGGGCCCCAGCAGCAACCCGCGCTCGAGCCTGACCTGGATCGTCGCGGGGCTGACGGGGAATACGGTCACGGTCGCGGGCACGCTGGCCTATGCGGGCACGCTGAACGCGAACGGCTCGGCCGAGACGGCCAAGGTGGACATCCGCCTGGGGTCGGTGCCGCTGCCCGCCAGCCTGCCGCTGCTCTTGCTGGCGATGACGGTGCTGGCGGTTGTCGCACGCCGCCGCCTTGCCCGCGCGGCCCTGCGCCGCAGCGCCTGAGTGCAGGCTAGCGGCGCCACAGCGCCGCCAGCGCTGCCCCCGCCGCGAAACCGCCCAGATGCGTCTCCCAGGCGATGCCGCCCGGGGTCGCCCAGGTGACCACGGCATTGCCAAAGGCCAGCGCCACCAGGATGCCCCCGGCGCGCAAGGCCCCCCGCCAGCCTGCGCCCGCCCGCAGCTCGGCCACCCACCAGCCCCCCACCAGCCCGAACACCGCGCCCGAGGCGCCGACCATCGGCGCCGCCGTGGTGGCGAGCGCGCCAAAGGCCACCGCCCCCCCCAGGATCCCCGCCGCCCAGAGCGCCAGCACGGCCCCCGTGCCGAGGCGCGGGGCCAGATGCCCGCCCACCAGCCACAGCCCCGCCAGATTGCCCGCCAGATGCCCGACGCCTGCATGCAGGACGCTGTAGGTCAGCATCATGACGTAAGGTTGCGCGGCATAGTTCGGCTGCCAGCCATGCCAGAGCCCGGCCCAGAACCCGCCGTACTGATAGGCCAGCACCCGCCAGATCCCGCTGCCCCAGAGACCTGCATCCGCGCCAAGGAACACCACCTCGGGCAGCGCCACCACGACCGCCAGCAGGGAGAGCGGCCAGAGGGGTGCCCAGAGGGCGGGGGCGGCGTCTGGCGGGGGATCGGGAGAGGCATCGGGGGGCATGGCCGACCTTCGCGCAGGGCGCGCAGGCGGGCAAGGGCGCAGGGATGATTCGTTCGCCACAAGGCGCCGCCGTCCCGCCATTGTCCTTCGCCGCGAAACGCTATCGCGCGCAACGTGCATTCAGGCCGCCAGGGGGTCGCATGATTCAACCCGGGGGTGCAAAGCGCGGGGCAGGGGGCGGATTGCTTTGCAAGCCCCCGCGAAAAAAGGCAAAACCAGGGCATTCATGTGGCGTGTGTGGCAAGGCATTGGGCCGCAGCATCGTCAGGAGGTGCGTTCATGTTTCATCAGGTTCTTCGCAAGGCCACGCTGGCCGCAACGCTGATCCTCGGGATGGCCGGGGTGGC
>CAZVIS010000360.1:0-1668 GCA_964627355.1 uncultured Rhodobacterales bacterium | reverse complement strand
CGCAAGTCCCCCTGCCCGCCGGCCTGCCGCTGCTGCTCGCCGGTCTCGGCGCCCTTGCACTGGTTCGTCGCCGCAAGGCCTGATCGCCTTTCGGCATCACTTGGCACGGGCCGCCCTTCCCCACAGGGCGGCCTTTGTCATGTCTGGCTTTCAGGGCACGACGGCCAGATCCGTCTGCGCGAAGTCTCCCCCCGTACACAGCACCGGACAGCCCCGCTCCGCCGCCAGCGCATAGGCAAAGCCGTCGCCGAAGTTCAGGCCTGCGGGATGCCGCCCCTTGCCCCACTGGGCCAGCGCGTCAGCGAGGCGCCGGGCGCAGGCAGCCGTCACCGGCGCCACCTCGATCCCCAACCCCTCGACCAGCCGTTCCATGTCCGCCCGCCGCCCGCGCGCCCCGGCCACCAGCAACGCCTCGGCCAGCGTTCCGGCCGAGATCGCCAATGCCGCCTCCCCCGCCAGCACCTCGACGATGGCTGCCGCCGCCGGTTCATCCAGCAGCACCGCCATCAGGGCCGAGGTATCGATGACGATCATTTGGAGAGGATCATGTCGCGGCGAAACCGGCGGCCCTCATCGGGGCAGCCCGTCCTCGCCATAAAGGAAATCCTGGCTGCGGGCGGCATCGGGTCCCGGAAGGCCTTGCCCCGCCTTCGCCCGCACGGCGTCCAGCACGGCGCGGCGGGCAGCGGCGTCGGGGCGGGCGCGCACCGGGACCAGCCGCACGGCGGGCTGGCCATGGCGGGTCAGCACCACCTCGTCCCCCGCCTCGGCCCGGCGGACAAGCTCGGTCAGCTGGGCCTTCGCATCGGTGACGGAGATCTGCATGATGCCCTGAAAATAGACCATCCGATGGTCCGTTTCAAGCGCAGGTGGGGGTCTTGCTGGGGCGGGCCAAGTAAACTAAGTTCACTGGACTAACCTGGAGTCCCCCCATGACTGACCTCAAGATCGTCAACATGCACGAGGCCAAGACGCATCTGTCGCGGCTGGTGGAAGAGGCGCTGGCGGGCCATCCCTTTGCCATCGCGCGGGCGGGCAAGCCGCTTGTGAAGGTCGAGGCGCTGGTGCTGCAGGTGCCGCGCCGGACCGGGTTCCTGAAGGATGAGATCGACCTGCCCGCCGATTTCGACCGCATGGGGGAAGCCGAGATTGCCGCCGCTTTTGAAGGGCAGGAGAGCGGGCGCTGAACCTGCTCCTCGACACGCACCTGCTGCTCTGGGCCGCCGCCCGGGACGATCTGATGACGCCCGAGGCGGATGCGCTGGTCAAGGATCCCGCCAACCGGCTGTGGTTCAGCGTGGCGAGCCTGTGGGAGGTCGCGATCAAGCGCGCCCTCGACCGCCCCGATTTCCGCACCGAGGCGGGGCGCCTGCGGGCGGGGCTTCTGGGGGCAGGCTATGAGGAGCTGGCCGTGGAGGGGCGCCACGTGGGGACGCTGGCCACCCTGCCGCCCCTGCACCGCGACCCCTTTGACCGGATGCTGGTGGCCCAGGCCCGGACCGAGGGGCTGCTGCTTCTGACCGCAGACCGGCTGGTCGCGGCCTATGGCGAGGCCGTGCGCTTTGTCGGCTGACCCTACTCGGGGATGAAGCGCGGCAGTTTCGGCAGCAGCACCGCCATGAAGCGCTGGATGCGGGCGTCGGCCTCGGCCTCGGGCTCGCCCTCGGC
>CAZVIS010000359.1:0-3527 GCA_964627355.1 uncultured Rhodobacterales bacterium | reverse complement strand
GCGCGGGGCGAAGGCAGTGCCTTCGCTGTTTCCCGCGCGGCGAGGTCATGCAGGATGCGCGCGTCCAGGGATGCTTGCGTCCAACCTCCAAACTTGGGGCGCCCTCTTTGCCCGTGTGCCTCAAGCAGCCGCATGACCCCCACCCGCGCCACCATCGAATCCGCCGACCGCCGCCGGGCTTTTGCCCTCGCGGCGCCCCTCACGCTGTGGACGGCTCTCTTCTTCGCCGTCCCTTTCCTCGTCATGCTCGGCGTCAGCCTGCGGCCCGATGGCGCCTGGGGCCTTGGCGCCTATGCCAAATTCGCAAGCAGCCCCGAGTATCTCGGCGCGCTGGTCAACTCGCTGGAAATCACCGTCACCGTCACCGCCCTCTCGGTCCTCTTCGCCTACCCCCTCGCCTGGATCATCGCCGAGGAGATCCCGCCCCGCTTTCGCCGTCTTGCCCTCGCCCTCGCGGTGGTGCCGTTCTGGACCTCCTACGTCGTGCGGTCCTATGCGTGGTCGCTGGTGCTGGCCAAAGGCGGAGTGCTCAACGGCTGGCTTGCTGAATTCGGCCTCGGCCCGCTGGAGCTTGCCAATTCCCGCGCCGCCGTCCTCATCGGCTTCACCCATTTCTTCACGATGCTGCTCACGCTGACGATCTATGCCGCACTCGTCCAGCTTCCCCCGAACCTGAAACGTGCCGCGGCGGACCTCGGCGCGGGGCCCTTCGCGACCTTCCGCCATGTCGTGTTGCCCCTGACCCTGCCGGGCGTCGCCACCGGAGCCTTCCTGACCTTCGCCCTCTGCATCGGCGACTACATCACGCCGCAGATCCTCGGCGGGGGCCGCGACCTCGCCCTGCCGCAACTCGTCATGCTGCAACTCGGGCGGCGGGGGGACCTGCCTTCGGCAGCGGCGCTGTCGGTCGTACTGATGGTCGCGGTGACGCTGGCCTACCTGATCCTTGCCCGGGCGATGCGGGGGCCGAGATGAGGCGCTTTGCCCTGTCTGCCGCCTACATGACGGCGATCTACTCCTTCATCTTCCTGCCCGTCGCGGTGCTGGTCCTCTATTCCTTCCAGGACGGACGCCTGCCGATCCCGCCCTTCAAGGGCTTTTCCCTGCGCTGGCATGCCGAGGTGCTGGGGGATGACGACCTGATGGCGGCGCTGCTCAATTCGCTGGCGGTGGCGCTGGTGTCGTCGCTCGCCGCCTTGATCCTCGGCTTCCTCGCCGCCCGCGCCTTTGTGACGACAGCGCTGCCCGGGGGATTGCGCGCGGCACTGCTCGCGCCCCTCTCGGTAAGCTACCTCGTCATCGGCCTTGGCCTTCTGGCCAGCTTCAACCTGATGGCCGTCCCCCTGTCGCTGACCACCGCAGCCATCGGCCATGTCGTCATCAACGCCCCCCTCTGCTTTGCCATCTGTGCCGCCGCCCTTGGCCCGCGCGAGGCGACCGCCGAACGCGCCGCCCGCGACCTCGGCGCCTCGGACCTTGCGATCATGTGGCTGGTGACGGCGCCAATGACCGCGCCCGCCCTCATCGCCGCCTTCCTCCTCTCGGTCACCTTCAGCTGGGACGAGTTCATCATCGCCTTCCTGCTCACCCGTTTCGACGTCACCCTGCCGGTGGAGATCTGGGGGATGCTGCGGGGCGGGCTGAACCCGCGGACGAATGCGGTGGGGTCGCTGGTGTTCTTGATCTCCGCGCTGGCCTTTCTTGCAGTGGAATTGTCGGTGAGGCGGAAATGACGGCGCGGATCGAGATTGCAGGGCTGACGCGGAAGTTTGGGCCGGCGGTGGCGCTGGCCGGGATCGACCTGACCGTCGAGGCAGGGGAGTATTGCGTGCTCCTCGGCCCTTCGGGCTGCGGGAAGACGACGCTGCTGAACATCCTTGGTGGGTTTGCGGACCCATCGGGCGGCAGCCTGCGCATCGGTGGGCGCGACATGGCGGGGGTGCCCGCGGCGCGGCGGCCGACGACAACGGTCTTTCAGGACTATGCCCTGTTCCCGCACATGACCCTGCTCGACAACGTGGCTTTCGGCTTGCGGATGCGCGGGGTGGCCAAGGCCGCGCGGACGACGCGGGCCGAAGAGATGCTGGCGCTGGTGAACCTGACGGGGCAGGGGGGCAAGCGGCCCTCCGAGATTTCGGGCGGGCAGCGGCAGCGGGTGGCGCTGGCCCGGGCGCTGGCGGTGGACCCGGATGTGCTGCTCTTGGATGAACCGCTTGGTGCGCTGGACCTGAGCTTGCGGCGCGCGATGCAGTCGGAACTCAAGGCGATCCAGCGGCGCGTGGGGGCGACCTTTGTCCATGTCACGCATGACCAGGAAGAGGCGATGGCGATTGCCGACCGGATCGTGGTGATGAACGCCGGACGGATCGAGGATGAGGGGCCGCCGGAGAGAGTCTATCGCGCACCCCGCAGCCGATTTGCGGCGGGGTTTCTGGGGGAGATGACCTTCCTGCCCGCCGTTGCCCGGGACGGGGTCTGGGACACGCCGCTCGGCGCCCTCGGGGCAGCCTTGGCGCCAGAGGGGACAAGGGCAACCCTCGGCCTGCGCCCCGAACACATCGCCCCCGGAGACGGCGTCGGGGTTGCGGTGGCCGAGGCCGTCTTCTACGGCGCGCATCGTCGCGTGCGGGGGGTGACTGACGGCGGGGTGGACCTGCTGGCGCTTCTGCCGGTCTGTATGGACGCGGCCCCCGGCGACCGCCTATCCCTCGCCATAGAGACCGCCCACCTTGTGGTGCTGCCAGAATGACCCGCGTCGCCGCATCCGACTGGTGGCGCACCACGCCCATGGGCGACGGCATAACCCTGATCGACGAGCCGCACATAAAGCCCTTCTACCGCTGCAACTGCTGGCATGTGACGGACGGTGGCGAGGATATGCTGGTGGACAGCGGCATGGGCGTGGTGCCGATGCGCCAATGGGTGCGGCTGGTGACGGAGCGCCCGCTTCTCGCCGTCGCCAGCCACACGCATTTCGACCACATCGGCTGCCACCACGAATTTCCCCACCGCGCGGTCCACCGGGCCGAGGCGCATCTCCTCGCCGCCCCCGGACGACGAGAGACGCTGGCCGACCCCTACGTCACCGACGACATCTTCGACTGCCTGCCGCCCGAGCCCTACGTCAGCGCGGCCTACGAAGTGACCCCCGCGCCCGCGACGCGGCTGCTGGACGATGGCGACATCATCGGGGTCGGCAAGCGCCGCTTCGAGGTGATCCACACCCCCGGCCATTCCCCCGGCGGGATCGCCCTGTGGGAGGGGGCGACAGGCGTCCTGATCTCGGGTGACATCGTCTATGACGGGCCGCTGATCGAGGATACCTACCATTCCGATGCCAAGGACTACCGCCGGTCGATGGAGCGGTTGCTCTCGCTGCCGGCCCGGGTGGTCCACGGCGGGCATTTTCCGAGCTTTTCGGGCGAAAGACTGCGGACGATCTTGCGCGACTGGCTGGCGTCACACCCGGTCTGACCAAGAGGCCAATTTTCTTAAGCAAGAAAATTGCAAATTCCTTACGTAAGGAA
>CAZVIS010000358.1:0-3530 GCA_964627355.1 uncultured Rhodobacterales bacterium | reverse complement strand
GCCATGTCGGATGCCGCCGCCGCCGGGGGTGTGCCGCTGGTCTATGTGAACCGCCAGCCCATCAATGTGGATACGCTGCCCGATGGCCAGGCCTTCGTCGCCTCGAACGAGAGCGACTCGTCGCGTCAGGGCTTTATCGAGCAGTGCAACCAGTGGGCCGCCGCCGGCAAGACCGAGGTCAGCGTCTATGTCCTGCAGGGCGAGCTGTCGAACCAGGCCGCCGTGCAGCGGACGCAGAACTACTATGACGTGATCGAGGCAGGCCAATGCGCGGTAAAGGTCAACATCATCGACCAACAGACCGCCAACTGGAGCCGCGATCAGGCACAAAGCCTGATGACCAACTGGCTTTCAACCGGCGCCGATTTCGACGGCGTACTGGCCAACAACGACGAGATGGCGCTTGGGGCCATCCAGGCGATCAAGGCCGCCGGAATCTCGATGGAGGCTGTCATCGTCTCGGGCGTTGACGCCACACAGGACGCGCTGGCCTCGATGCAGGCGGGCGAACTGGACATCACCGTCTTCCAGAACGCGGCGGCCCAGGGCGGCGGCGCGCTGGACGCTGCGGTGAAACTCGCGGCAGGCGAGGCGGTCGAGAAGAAGGTCTACATCCCCTTTGAACTGGTGACCCCCGCGAACATCGAAGGCTATCTGAGCAAGAACTGATCCTTGTGCGAGCAACCGGGGTGGCAGGCCTCTGCCACCCCGGTCCCTTGGCCGGGCGGGGACGAGACCGGCCGGAGGCGAGCATCGAGACCGGTATCGGGGGAGGGACAGCACGATGGCGGAAGCGACGCATGGGTTGGGCGGGCTGAAATACGATCCCGCCAGGCGAACGCGTGCGCCGGAGTGGAATGTCTTTGGCGCGCTGGTCCTGATCGTCGTCATCTTCGAGGTGCTGAACCGCCTTCAGGGCGGCTCGTTCCTGTTCAACATGCGCGAAAATGTGGACACGATCTTCAACCAGCAGCGGCTGGACATCATGGTCCTGCAGGTCGCGATCATCGGGATCATCGCCCTCGGCGTGACGCAGGTCATCATCATCGGCGGCATCGACCTGTCCTCGGGCAGTATCGTGGGCGCTACGGCCATGATCGTGATGAGCTTTGCCCAGACCGAACTGGTGAACGGCAACCCCAACCCGAAGGCGATCTTCGGGCCCTGGGCGATGGATCTGCCGGTGATCGTGCCGATTGTCGTCGGCATCGGCTGCGGGCTGCTGGCGGGGGTCGTGAACGGGCTTCTGGTGGCCTACACGAAGATTCCGCCCTTTATCGCCACGCTCGGCATGATGGTCAGTGCGCGCGGGGTGGCGCGCTGGTGGTCGAACGGCCAGCCCGTCAGCTTTCCGACCGAGACCTACGGAACGCTGGCCAATGGCGACATTCTGGGAACGATGACCTTTGGCATCCTCGGCTGGCAGGGCCAGAACCCGGCGGTGATCTTTGTCGTCCTTGCGATCCTGTTCCACGTGCTGATGACCTACACGGTCTACGGCAAGCGCAGCTATGCGATCGGCAGCAACGAGGCGGCGGCGCGGATGTCGGGGATCAATGTCGACAGCCACAAGGTGCTGGTCTACACCATCGCGGGTCTTTTGGCTGCGGTGGCGGCGATCCTTCTGACCTCGAAGAACCTGACGGCGCAGGCCGGCATGGGGGTGATGTACGAACTCGACGCCATCGCGATGGCGGTGATCGGGGGCGTGTCGCTGGCCGGGGGCCGGGGGTCGATCATCGGCACGGTGCTGGGAGCCGCGATCTTTTCGGTCATCATCTCGGGCTTCACGTCGATCAAGCTCGACGCCTACTATCAGGACATGGTCAAGGGCGTCATCATCGTCGGCGCGGTCGTGCTGGACCAGTGGCGGCAGCGCCAGCGGCTGCGGGGGTAGCGGCAATGGCGAAGATCATTCTCGAAACCCGCGGCCTGACCAAGCATTACGGCGGCGTCCATGCGCTGGAGGACGCGAACTTTGTCCTGCATGACGGCGAGCATGTCGCCGTGGTGGGCGACAATGGCGCGGGCAAGTCCACCTTCGTGCGCCAAGTCACGGCGGTCGAGCAGAGGACCAGCGGCGAGGTGCTGTTCGAAGGGCAGCCGGTGCATTTCAAGGGACCGCTCGAGGCGCGGCAAGCGGGGATCGAGACGGTGTTCCAGACCCTCGCGCTGGCCGACGATCTGGACGTGCCGTCGAACCTGTTTCTCGGACGCGAGCTTTTCAAGTTCCGGCTCGGCCCGTTCTCGTGGCTGGATCGCAAGACGATGCGGGACCGGACGCTGGCGGCCCTGCAAACCACGGCGGTGAAGATCCCCAACGTGGACAACCCGATCCGCAACATGTCGGGCGGGCAGCGGCAATGCGTGTCGATTGCGCGGACGGCAGCCTTTGCGTCCAAGCTGGTCATCATGGACGAGCCGACCGCCGCCCTTGGCGTGCAGGAGACGGCGCAGGTCGAGAACATCATCCGGGGGCTGAAAGCACGGGGGATCCCGATGATCCTGATCTCGCACAACCTGCGGCAGGTCTTCGATCTGGTGGACCGCATCGTCGTCTTTCGCCGGGGCCGGATCGTGGCGAACCTGCGCAAGGATGAAACGGACGGCAACGACATCGTCAGCTACATCACCGGGGTCAAGGGCGCCTCGGACGCGAGCTATGCCTGAACGCCGCAAGGCTTGCGTCGTGGCGGCCGGACACTAGGCGCGCGGGTTCAACTCGCGCAGGATCCGGCGTGCGCGTTCGGTCATGGGCGCCTCGGTTGCGCGAAGAAGCGTCAGGCGGTCAAAGGCGGCGGGGTCGTCGGCCAAGGCCGCACGCAAGGCCGCCCCGAAGACCTGCCGCACCTCGGTGCCGATGTTGAACTTGCAGACCGGCGTGGTGCGGGCCAGCCTGCTGCGCTGATCCAGCGGCACGCCGGATCCGCCATGGATCACCAGGGGCACGCGGCCCCCGGTGGCATCGGCGATGTCGCGCAGGGCCGCCTCGTCGATCAGGCCGGTCTGGTCCTGTTGCAGATGGACGTTGCCGACGGCCACCGCCATCGCATCGACGCCCGTCTCGCGGGCAAAGCGGGCCGCCTCGGCCGGGTCGGTCCGGGCCGAGGCGGCGCCGCCCGCATAGCCGACAAAGCCGATCTCGCCTTCGCAAGAGGCACCAGCCGCATGGGCCAGCGCCGCGACCTCTGCCGTCTGGCGGATGTTCTCGTCCAAGGGTAGGGCAGAGCCGTCGAACATGACCGAGGTGAACCCCTCGGCAATCGCCGCGCGCGCCTCGTCGAGGCTGCGGCCGTGGTCGAGGTGCAGGACGACCGGTACGGATGCGCTGTCAGCCAGGTTACGGAACATCGCACCAAGAACGGACAAAGGCGTATGCGCGCGGGCTCCGGGCCCCGCCTGAAGGATCACGGGCAGCCCCTCGGCCTCGGCCGCGGCGACAAAGGCGCGCGCATCCTCCCACCCCAGACAGACAAAGCCCGGCACGGCAAAACCGCCGCGCAGAGCCGGTTCCAGCACTTGGGCCAGCG
>CAZVIS010000357.1:0-3533 GCA_964627355.1 uncultured Rhodobacterales bacterium | reverse complement strand
AGTCCACCAGATCGGGCGGGTTTTCATAGACCCGCGTGGGAAAGTTGTTCGACCCGACCGAGAGCGAGGCCATGTCCGGGCGCAGGGGCAGCATCCCGCCGCGCGTCTGCCCCGCCCCCGAACGCCCGCCGGTGGACAGCTGCACGATCAGCCCGGGGCAGTGCTTCTCCAGTCCCTCCTTCAGCCGCGCAAAACGCTCGGGGTCGTTGGTCGGCTTCCCCTCGTCGTCGCGCACATGGCAATGCGCGATGCTGGCACCCGCCTCGAAGGCTTCTTGCGTGCTTTCGATCTGTTCGGAAATGGTGATCGGGACCGCCGGGTTGTTCTCCTTGGTCGGCAGCGACCCGGTGATCGCGACGCAGATGATGCAGGGGGTGGTCATGGCTCTCCTCGCTGTCCTCCGCAGCAGCCTAGCGCCTGGCGGCAGGCGGTCAAACCGGTATCGGCGCACGGTTTGCGTGCAGTCTTGCCGGGATTTGCCGCCTTTCCGGGCGGAATGCCATTCGCTGCGGCCCTCGACACTGGCCTGCCCGGCGGAAGTGTGGAAGCCTGACCGCAGCCCTACAGGAAGACCCGCACCCCATGTCGATCAAGGCCGCGCTCACACACCTGACCCACTACAAGTACGACCGCCCGGTCATCCTGGGCCCGCAGGTGATCCGCCTGCGCCCGGCGCCGCAGGGGCGCACGCGCGTTATCAGCCATAGCCTGAAGGTTAGCCCGCAGCCGCATTTCGTGAACCACCAGCAGGACCCCTACGGCAACTGGCTGGCCCGCTTCGTCTTTCCCGAACCCGTGCGCGAGTTGAAGATCGAGGTGGACCTTGTGGCCGACATGTCGGTCTACAACCCCTTCGACTTCTTCGTGGAAGAGTCCGCCAAGGACTTTCCCTTCGAATACCCCGCCGACATCGCGCCCGATCTGGTCATCTACCGCACGCCCGAGCCTGCCGGTCCGATGCTGCAGCAACTGCTCGACACCATTCCCCGCAAGGCGCCGGGGACGGTCGATTTCCTTGTGGACCTGAACCGCCGCATCAGCCAGGAGATCAACTATGTCATCCGGCTGGAGCCGGGGGTGTTCACGCCCGAGGAATGCCTTGCCAGCCGCAAGGGATCGTGCCGGGATTCGTCGTGGCTTCTGGTGCAGGTCCTGCGGCATCTGGGCTTCGCCGCCCGCTTCGTCTCGGGCTACCTGATCCAGCTGAAGCCCGACCTCAAGGCGCTGGACGGGCCTTCGGGGACCGAGGTCGATTTCTGTGACCTGCACGCGTGGTGCGAGGTGTACCTTCCCGGCGCGGGCTGGATCGGGATGGACCCGACTTCCGGCCTTCTGACCGGCGAGTCCCACATCCCCCTCGCCGCCACCCCACACTACCGCAACGCGGCGCCGATCAGCGGGATGGCGTCCTTTGCCGAGGTCGAGTTCGCCTTCGACATGAAGGTGACCCGGGTGGCAGAACATCCCCGCATCACCAAGCCCTTCTCGGACGAGGCGTGGGAGGCGCTGAATTCACTGGGCCACAAGGTGGACAGCGCTTTGGCCGCAGGCGACGTACGGCTGACCATGGGGGGCGAGCCGACCTTCGTCAGCATCGACGACTTCGAGAGCGACGAGTGGAACACCGCCGCCGTCGGCCCGACGAAGCGGGTGCTGGCGGACCGCCTGATCCGCCGGCTGCGCAACCGCTTCGCGCCGGGCGGCTTCCTGCATTACGGGCAGGGCAAGTGGTATCCGGGCGAGACGCTGCCGCGCTGGACCTTCTCGCTTTACTGGCGGACCGATGGCCAGCCCGTCTGGGCTGATCCTGCGCTGATCGCCGAAGAGGGCGCGGATACCGGTGTGAGCGCACTCGACGCGCAGGAACTGTTGCGCGAGATGGCGGCGGAACTGGAACTCGAGGAGGACTGCATCCTTCCCGCCTTCGAGGATCCCGCCCAGTGGCTGGTGCGCGAGGCGAACCTGCCCGCGAACGTCACCCCCGCGAATTCCAAACTGAAAGACCCCGAGGAACGACACCGCATCGCGACCGTCTTCAACCGGGGTCTGACCAATCCCGTGGGCTTCATCCTGCCGGTGCAATCCTGGCAATCCCGCGCCACCGGACGGCGCTGGCGGACGGAACGTTGGCGGCTGCGGCGGGGGCACATGTTCCTTGTCCCGGGCGACAGCCCGGTAGGGTACCGCCTGCCGCTGGAGTCCCTGCCGTGGATCCCCGCCGCGCAATATCCCTACATCAACCCGATGGACCCGACGGTCGATCGCCCGCCGCTTCCCGCCTTCGCTCCACCAGACCCCGAACGCCGCACACAAGCCATGGCGAGCTTTGTGCCTTCCAGCCCACAGGGCGCACAGGTGTCCCAGGGTTCCCCGGTGGCCGAGGTCGACGGTTACATCCGCACGGCCCTGTCGGTCGAGGCGCGGGACGGGCGGCTGTGCGTCTTCATGCCTCCGGTGGTCTCGGTCGAGGATTACCTCGACCTTCTGCGCGCCGCCGAGGCGGCGGCGAAACGGCTGGGTCTGCGGGTCCATATCGAGGGCTACGCGCCCCCCCACGATCCGCGCCTGAACGTGATCCGCGTTGCGCCCGACCCCGGCGTCATCGAGGTGAACATCCATCCCGCAAGCAACTGGACCGACTGCGTCGCCACCACCGAGGCGATCTATGACGAGGCGCGCCAGTGCCGCCTTGGGGCCGACAAGTTCATGATCGACGGACGGCATACGGGGACAGGCGGGGGGAACCATGTGGTTGTGGGCGGGGCAACGCCCAACGATTCGCCCTTCCTGCGCAGGCCGGATCTGCTCAAGTCGCTGATCCTGCACTGGAACCGGCATCCGTCCCTGTCCTACCTCTTCGCTGGCCTCTTCATCGGGCCGACCTCGCAGGCCCCCCGCATCGACGAGGCCCGGCACGACAGCCTTTACGAGGCCGAGATCGCGCTGGCGCAGATCCCCGGCCCCGGTCAGGGGCAGCCGATGCCGTGGCTGACTGACCGCCTTCTGCGCAACATCCTCACCGATGTCACCGGCAACACCCACCGCGCCGAGATCTGCATCGACAAGCTCTACTCCCCCGACGGCCCCACCGGGCGCCTTGGGTTGGTAGAGTTCCGCGGCTTCGAGATGCCGCCGAACGCGCGGATGAGCCTTGCCCAGCAACTCCTCATCCGCGCCCTCATCGCCCGCTTCTGGGCCGCGCCCCTCGCCGGCCCACTCACCCGCTGGGGCACGGCGCTGCATGACCGATTCATGCTGCAGCACCATGTCTGGGCGGATTTCCTCGACGTGCTGGCGGACCTGCGGGCGCACGGCTTCGACCTTGACCCCGCATGGTTCCAGGCCCTTGCCGAGTTCCGCTTCCCCTTCTGTGGAGAGGTTGCGGCAGAAGGCGTGCATCTGGAACTGCGGCAGGCGCTGGAGCCGTGGCATGTCCTGGGGGAAACCGGGGCCATCGGCGGGACCGTGCGCTACACCGACAGCTCGACCGAGCGGTTGCAGGTCAAGCTCACCGCCCCCGACCCCGGCCGCTA
>CAZVIS010000356.1:0-3549 GCA_964627355.1 uncultured Rhodobacterales bacterium | reverse complement strand
GCGGCCAGCATCTGCGGCACATCCTCGACCACATGACCGGCGCGCAGGGCGAAGAACGGCAGGCAGACGGCGGGGCCGAGGCCGCGCGCAGCCTGCCAGAGGAAAGGCGCCTCTTCCACAAAGCCCGTCAGCACGCGGCCAAAAGGCGCCAGATGCGCGATCCGCGCCGCCATGGCCCGCGCGCCATTGGCCGAGGCGCGGGCGACCTGGCTGCCGTGTGCGGCAAGGAGGAGGGTGCTGCGCCGGGGGTCGCCCTCCACCGCCTCCAGCGCCACCCTTGCGCAAAGGTCGTCCAGCCCCGCTGCATGCCCAAAGGCCGGAAGGCGGCGCAAGTGCCCCGCTCCGGCGGCGGTCAGGCGCCGGGGCAGGAGGGTGCGAGTAAAGAACCCCTCGGCCATGAAGAAGGGATAGATGACCGGCGACGTCAGGCGGCCAAGCGCCGCCTCCAGCGCCCCTTCCGCCGCCAGCGTCGCCCCTTCGACCCGCCAGCCGGGCAGGCGCGCCGCAACCCCTGCCGCCAGCGTCTGCAGCGCCGCCTCCTGCGGGGCCGGATCGGCGGGAGAGCCATGGGCCACGATCAGCGCCTCTGCCGTCACACGGTTTTCCCTTCTTTCCTGCACAGATTTCCTCTGGGGGTGGGGCCTAGCACGGGCCCAGGGGGCCGAAGGCTTCCCTTATCCCCGTCCCGTCAGCCAGTTCCCCAAGGCGGCCAGCCGTGATGGCCTGCCCCCCTTGGCCTCGGCGCGGTCGGCGGCGTTGAGCAGCGTATACATCCCCCGCACCCCCAGCCAGCGCAGGGGTTCGGGCTCCCAGGCGCGGACGCGGCGGTTGACCCAAGGAAGCCTTGCAAGCGGGGTATCTCGGCCAAGCGCCAGATCCGCGAGCGTCCGCCCCGCAAGGTTCGAAGTCGAGACGCCAACCCCCACATAGCCACCCGCAAAGCCCATTCCCGTCACCGCATCGAACCCCACCGTCGCGCACCAGTCGCGCGGTACGGCGAGGACGCCGCACCAGGCGTGTGCGATGCCCACATCCCGCGTCATCGGAAAGTGGCGGTGCAGGATGTCGATCAGGCGACGGATGGTGGCGTCGTCGGGCGCGCCGCCGGTATCGGTGGCGGATCCATAGCGATAGGGCACGCCGCGCGCGCCGACTGTGATCCGGCCCTCGCGGGTGCGTTGGCAGTAGCAATAGACACTCGCGAAATCGGCAAATATTTCATGGTCTTCCCAGCCGATCTTCGCCCACATCCCGGGGGGCAGCGGAACCGTCGCGATCTGAGCCGAGTTGAGCGGCAGCCATTCCCGGCGCAAGCCCGGCAGCCCGGCGGTGAAGCCTTCGGTCGCGCGCAGGATGATCTTCGCCCGCACCGTGCCGCGCGTCGTCTCGACCCGTCCCTGGGTCACGCCGATGGCCGCTGTCTGCTCGACGATGCGCACGCCCGCGCGTTCCAGCGCCGCTGCAAGGCCGCGCACCAGTTTCGCGGGCTGCACGCAGGCCATGCCCGTGACGACCATGCCGCCGCGCACGTGCGGAATGGCGATGCGGTCCGCCGCTGCCGTGGCCCCGATCAGCGAGACGCGGGTGTCGCCCCAGGACTGGCGGTGTGCGACCTCGGCCCTCATCCGCACCTCTTGTGCGGGGGTCACGGCCACCATCAACTCGTCCACGCGCCGGATGTCGGCGTCGATGCCCTGTTCTTCCGCGACGCGGCAGACCTCGTCCACCGTACCTGCCATCGCGCCCACCATCGCCAGGACCGCAGCACGCGACGAGGTGGCGGCGTAGCGTTCGTGGTTCCACGCAAAGCCCCCCGTCAGCCAGCCGCCATTGCGGCCCGAGGCGCCGAAGCCTGCGAAGTCGCGCTCGACCACCAGAATGTTCAGGTGGGGGGCCGCCTGCTTGAGGTACCAGGCAGTCCAGAGGCCGGTGTAACCCGCGCCGATGATGCAGACATCGGCCATGGTGTCGCCCGAGAGAGGGGCGCGGTGCGGGGGCAGGCCGCCCATGTCGGCATACCAGAAGGAGACATCGCCGATTGCGGCGGGCCAGTGGGTGCGCGGGGACGGGAATAGGGCGTTCATGGGTGCAACATGAAGCGAAGGGCGGCGGGCGGCAAGGTGGGGCTTGCGTGACGCGGGGCGGCCTGCAATTCTCGGCGGGATTTTTTCAGCGAAGGGATTGACCCATGTGGGATTTCAGCATCGGCAAGGCGCTTGGCCTGATGGCGCGGACGGCGCCCTTCCTTGTCTTCCGGATCGCGGTCTATTTCGGGGTGACGATGGCGCTGATCCTGGCCACCGGGACCGGGGCGGGTGTGGGCTGGGGTGTTGGCGCCCTGGGGGATGAGGGGTTCCAGGCCAATACGACCTTCTGGGGCGGCGCCATCGGGTTCGGGGCGGTTGCGGGGGTCGTGTTCTTCCTGCGCGACTACCTGCTGTACATCGTCAAGGCGGGCCACATCGCGGTGATGGTGGAGCTGTTGCAGGGCGGGCAGGTGCCGGACGGGCGCGGGCAGATCGACTATGCCACGCAGGTCGTGAAGGAGCGGTTCGGCGAGGCGTCGGCGCTGTTTGCCTTGGACCAACTGGTCAAGGGGGTGATCGGGGCGATCACGGGGCTGGTGCAGGGGATCCTGTCCTTGCTGCCGATCCCGGGGTTGCAGAACCTGATGGGGGCAGTGCGGGCCTATCTGAAGCTGGCGGTCGGGCTGGTGGACGAGGTGATCCTGGCCCATGCCATCGCCACGAAAAGCCAGAACCCCTGGACCTCGGCCCAGACCGCGCTGGTCTACTATGCGCAGAATGCGCGGCCCATGCTGATCAACGCGGCGTGGCTGACGCTGATCGTCTGGGTGCTGTCGTTTCTGGTGTTCCTGCTGATGCTGGCGCCTGCCGCCGCGATCGTCTGGCTGATCCCGGGAAGCTGGTCGGCGGGCGGGCTGGTCTTTGCCATCGTCTTTGCCTGGGCGGTCAAGGTTGCCCTGATTGAGCCCTTTGCGCTGGCCTGCCTGTTGCAGGTTTATTTCGCGCTGACGGCGGAGCAGGTACCCGACCCGGCCTGGGAGGCGCGGCTGAAGGGCGCCTCGGACAAGTTCAGGAAGCTGGGAGAGCGGGCAAGCGAGTGGATGGGCGCGCGGACGGGGTTCGGGGCCGCGCGCGAGGGGTGACCGGCGGGATCCCGCCGGTCCGGACCCTCACGCGCGCTCGGAATACTCCATCAACTCGGTGTGAACGATGATCTCTTCGTCCGGGCCAATGAAGGGCGGGATCATGATCCGGACCCCATTGTCGAGGATCGCGGGCTTGAAACTGTTGGCGGCGGTCTGGCCCTTTTGCACGGGTTCCGTCTCGACGATGCGGCAGCGCACCTTCTGCGGCAGGGCCACGGCCAGTGCTTCGTCTCCGTAATAGCGGACGGTGGCGGTCATGCCGTCCTGCAGGAAGGGGCGGCGGTCGCCCAGAAGTTCGGCGTCGATCTCGACCTGCTCGAACGTCTCGGCGTCCATGAACACCAGCCGACCCTCTGATTCATAAAGGAATTGCTGGT
>CAZVIS010000355.1:0-3554 GCA_964627355.1 uncultured Rhodobacterales bacterium | reverse complement strand
AGGCGTTCAGGTCATAGGTCCCAAGCCGACCCTGACGGATCGGCAGCTTGGCGCGGATGAAGTTGAGCTTGAGCATGTCCCAATGCGCAACCCCGGCAAGGCCTGTCCGGACCGCATCCAGAAAGTCATCATGGAAGAGGATGTCATCTTCCAGCACCAGCGCAACCGGCGCATCCGTCGCCAGAAACGCCTCCCACACCGCCAGGTGCGAGTGGTAGCAGCCGATCCCGCCCATCAGGATCCTGCGTCCCATGTTCCGCTCGAAGGCCGGGACATCGACGTTGCGCAGCAGACGCTCGGCCTCGGCGCGGCCATCGATGCCGGGGAACAGCTGATAGGCGATCCCCAGACGCGCCATCCTTTCTTCCATCGCGGCCCGGCGTCCGGTGGCGCGTGGCAGATTGATCAGCCAGACAGGAATGTCAAAGGTCCCGGCAGTCATGTTCGATGCGCCCTTGAAGCGGCTGGCAGGGCCGCCGCCGAATCCGGCTGCGGACCTTGCCGATGTCCGCCGGGTCTAGCGGGGAAACGGGACCGCCCGCAACTCGCTTTCAACCGTCGCTGCCAAGGGTGGAATCAGGCCGTTGTCCGCAAGTTCAAGCGCCTTGATGCGGCCCACGGCAAAAAGCGGCTCATTGCGCTTCTTCAGATAAGAGACCTTCAAGTGCCGCAAGCCGATGTAGACAAAGGCCGTCGTGCACAGATGTTCCCGTTGAATGATCAGTTCCCGCAACTCTGAAACGGTGCCGGCGCGCCACCCCTCGGTCGGTTGATAGTCGGCAAGCAGGCGCGCGCGCAGTGCAATCTCGTCATCCTTTACGGGAACCATATGCTCGACAATGCGGTGCAATTCCTCGACATCGGCGGACTCGATGACGTCAAGATGCCGGTGAGGTGTCACCAGACCGGCGCTGTCGAATCCCGCAGCCTTCATCGACGCCGAAAAACCCATTTCGCCGCGGCGGATCGCATTGAAGCGATCGCTGGAGACACGATAGTTTCGCCAGAAATCGGAAAAGGCCGTGCTCTCCAGCACCGGGCGCTCAAGCAGCATGAAATGCGACTGGACGTAGGGATTGTCGCGGTCCTTGTAGACCAGAAGCTTGGCCGCCAGCCCCTTGAACGGCGCCGGATCCTCGATCAGCCTCGCCAGGGTCGTGTCGCCCTTGTGCAGGGGAAACCAGATGCTGTCATTTGCGATCAGAAGCGTGTCGGGAAGCCCGAAATCCTCGGCCACAACGCGGATTCCGTCGCGATAGCCGCCGAAATCATAGCCAAAATTCGGCCGCTGGACGACCGCAAGGCAGCGCGACAACAGCATCGCGCGGTCCCTGTCACTCAGCGGCGCATTGGAGACGGCAACGACCGAGAACCCGTGCGACGTAAGTTCGTCCAGCATGACCCCGACCGAAGCCGCAAGCCCGCGCGGCTGGTACAGAAGCAAAAGGGCGATGCGCGAGGTTAGTTTTGCCGCGCCATGAACAACGCTGACACGCTTGCGAAAGCCGCCGTCATGCACGCGCTGGATGTAGGGCTCGTAGAGGTCGGCAACCCTGCGGGTCACCTGGGACTGTATGCGCTTGATTTCACGCTGCACCTTCCAGCGCGGAAACGCAATCGGTGTCATTTCAGCCCCCCTTTCCGCCACAGTCCAAAGTTAGCGGCGCTTACTGCCGGTTCTACATCCGCCGATTGTATCAGGACAAGACTGCGGCAACCGATACTCGACACTTTGGCGCGAACCTGCCGACTTGCGGCATAGCTGGTTGGGACTACGGCTAAAAATGCGCCATTCAGCCCAGCCAATCCATGACCGATGGCAGAAGCGGGCGAAAATAGGCAACAACCCGTCCTTCGGGGGGGGCCTCGGCACCGTTGGCCCAGGGGGCAACCCCATGCAGCGAAAGGCGGTGGATAAGGGTGGCCTGTCCCGGCCGCGCGGGCAATTCGCGGCGCTGGCAGGTGTCCAGCGCCTGTCTACGCGCCGCGACGTAGGCCTCAGAGATATCGATTCGGCTCCATGATTCGGGCGGATGGGGGGACAGAGCCCGCTGCAGCGCCTCACCTAGAATCACATGACTGCCCTCCCACACGACCAAAGGGCTTGCCCCGGGATCGGCCTCGGTCAAGGGAATGCCCAGAATCCAAGCGTGGGGCTCGCGGATGAACCGGCGGCGCAGGGGGCCATCGGGGATCAGCCCGTCAAGATGGGCGTTGTCGCGGGCCAGTCGCCAGTGATGCGCTGCCGCGTCGCCGTCCGGACGGGGATAGCCGGGCAGGCAGGTGGACAACTGCGCCGGGTGAAGCGCCATCGGCGCAAGCGGCAGCGCGTGCCACGGGAAGGCCACCCCGCCGATCCTACCATCCGGCAAGTTCGGAAGCGCATCCACCCCCGCCTGCCACGTCCCGCCCGCCCGCCACGGGTCGGGATGGGTGGCCAATGCCGCCCGCGCCACAGGCAGCGCTGCTCCGGCCCAAACCAGGATGTCGGGATGCGCGACCCGTTGCCAGCCCGTCGCGTCCATGCCCCTAGACCGCCACCGGCAGCGCCTGCACCGCCGCCAGCGCCGCGTCATAGACCTCGATCCCGCCCTTGGAGGCCCCCTCGGACAGCACCCGCCGCCAGGTGCGCGCGCCCGGGCGGCCCGAGAACAGCCCCAGCATGTGGCGCGTCACCTGATGCAGCCGCCCGCCCGTCCCCAGATGCCCCTCGACATAGCCCCGCATCGCAAGGGCCACCTCCACCGCATCCGGCCCCGGCGCATCGCCCCAGAGCGTATCCGCCAGCCCCAGCACATTGGCCGGATCGTGATAGGCCGCCCGCCCGATCATCACCCCATCCACCCCGCCCTCGATCAGCGCCTTCGCCTGCGCGATGCTGGTCACCCCGCCGTTGAGGCAGATCGTCAGCCCCGGAAACTCGCGCTTCATCCGCAGGACGAGCGCGTAATCCAAGGGCGGGATCTCGCGGTTTTCCTTGGGCGACAGCCCTTGCAGCCAGGCCTTGCGCGCATGGATGACGACGTGCCGCACGCCCGCGCCTTCGATGTGGTGCAGGAAATCGGGCAGAACCTCCTCGGGCATCTGATCGTCCACCCCGATCCGGCATTTCACCGTCACCGGCACCGGGCTTTCCGCGATCATCGCGCGGCACAGGTCCGCAACCAGCGACGGCCGCTCCATCAACACCGCGCCAAAGCAGCCCGACTGCACCCGGTCCGACGGGCATCCCACATTCAGGTTGATCTCGTCATAACCATAGGGCGCCGCGACCCGCACCGCTTGCGCCAGTTCTGCAGGGTCTGACCCGCCGAGTTGCAGCGCCAACGGATGCTCGACCGGCGAAAACCCCAAGAGCCGATCCCGCGGCCCGTGGATCACCGCAGGCGCCGTCACCATCTCGGTGTAAAGCATCGCCCGCTGCGTCAGGTGGCGGTGGAAAACGCGGCAATGCCGGTCGGTCCAGTCCATCATGGGCGCGACGGAAAGGCGGTGCGGGGGGTGCGGCATGGGCTTTCGGGGGCGGCAAGGGGTCGGCGGCCCTTCTACGCCAC
>CAZVIS010000354.1:0-3591 GCA_964627355.1 uncultured Rhodobacterales bacterium | reverse complement strand
GGCCTGCGTCACCCCCGCCTCGCCCTGATAGCGGGCGATCCAGTCGGCGAGGATTGCGCGGCTGGCGATAATGCGGGCGGGGAAGTGGGGCATGGGGTCATAGCCCTCGGCCCGCAGGCGCCGGGCCGTCGCGACCATGTCCTCGATCGCCGTACCCTCGATGTGCGCGATATAGACGCGAGTGCCGACGGGCAGCAGCGCGCGGAAATCGGTGACCTTCTCGGCGGTGCGGGGCATCACCTCGATGGAATAGCCGTCAAGGAAAGCCTCGGACGGAAGGGGGGCCGCCTCGCGGCGAAAGTTGAAGAGGGCCATGGTCACTCCTTCAGGGGCGCGTGGCCCAGCCGTCGTTGTCGATCAGCGCCTTGATCCGCGCGGTGTCGTGTTCGGCCTCGAGCCGCGCGGCCTCACGCGCCGCGACCTCGTCCGGTTCGCCCTCGACCTCATAGGGCGCAGCCTTGCGCCACTCGGCGAGGTAGCTGTCGGTGTCGCGCGCGCCGATCTTCATCGCGCAGCGGTCGATCGCCTGCTCGAACCGTTCGGGCAACTGCACCTTGGACCCGCGCCGCCCCTTGCCCACGATCACCTGGGCCGGGATGTCGCGCCAATAGACCACCGTGACGTCGGGCACCTGACCCTCCTTCTGTTCACAGCCCTTCTAGCGCCTGTCCGCGACAAGCGATGCCGGTTTTCGACATCGGGACCACGGTAAGCGACGGGACCTAACGCCGCTTGAAGAGTGTGCCCAGAACGCCCCGCACGATGGCCTGACCGGACCGCGAGCCGATCTGCCGGGCGAAGGACTTCACGAAGGTCTCGCCGATGGAATCGGACCGGCTGCTGCGGGTCTTGGTCACGCGGGGCATCTTGGGGTCGTAGCGGCGGGCATGTTCGAACTCGCGCGCTTCCTCGGCCTGCCGGGCCTGTTGCGCCTCGGCCTCGGCCGCCTCGCGCGCGGCCTGATCGGCGCGGGCGCGCAGTTTTTCATAGGCGCTGTCGCGGTCCACGACGGTTTCGTACTTCCCCTTGAGCGACGAGGCCGCGATGACCTGCGCGCGGGTCGCGGGGTCGATGGGGCCGACCTGGCTTGACGGCGGACGCACCAGCGTGCGCTCGGCCATGCCGGGGATGCCCTTTTTCTCAAGAAGGGAGGTCACCGCCTCGCCCGTGCCCACCTCGCGGATCGCCTGTTCGATGGAAAAGCGGGGGTTGGCGCGGTAGGTCTCGGCCGCGAGGCGAAGCGACTTCTGGTCGCGCGCGGTGAAGGCGCGAAGGGCGTGCTGCACGCGGTTGCCAAGCTGCGCGAGGATATCGTCGGGGATGTCCGCGGGCTGCTGCGAGATGAAGAAGATGCCGACGCCCTTGGACCGGATCAGGCGGGCCACCTGTTCCACCTTGTCCACCAACGCCTTGGGCGCGCCGTCGAACAGCAGATGCGCCTCGTCAAAGAAGAAGACGAGCTTGGGCTTTTCGGGGTCGCCCACCTCGGGCAGATCCTCGAACAGTTCCGACAACAGCCAGAGCAGGAAGGTCGCATAAAGGCGCGGCGAGGCCATCAGCTTGTCGGCCGCAAGGATGTTCACCATCCCGCGCCCGTCCGGCGCCAGCCGCATCATGTCGGCCAGATCCAGCGCGGGTTCGCCGAACAAACTACCGCCGCCCTGATTCTCCAGCACCAGAAGCTGCCGCTGGATCGCGCCGACCGAGGTGGTGGAGACCAACCCATAGCGCGCGCCGATCGCTTGGGCATTCTCGGCGATGAAGGTCAGCATCGCCTGCAGGTCCTTCAGGTCCAGCAGAGGCAGCCCCTCGTCGTCGGCCAGCCGGAAGGCCACGTTCATCACGCCCTCCTGCGGCTCGGTCAGGTCGAGAAGGCGCGACAGCAGCAAGGGCCCCATTTCGGCGACCGTGGTGCGGATCGGGTGGCCCTGCTGGCCGAACAGGTCCCAGAAGGTGACGGGGAAGGACTGGTACTGCAGGTCAAGGCCGATGGTCTTGGCCCGCGCCATGAAGGGTTCGTGCAGCTTGCCCGTGGCGGACCCGGCGGCGGCGATGCCGGAAAGGTCACCCTTCACGTCGGACAGAAAGACCGGAACACCGGCCGCCGAGAAGCCTTCGGCGAGAATCTGCAGCGTGATCGTCTTGCCGGTGCCGGTCGCCCCGGCGATCAGCCCATGGCGGTTGCCGTACCCCAGAAGCAGGGATTGCGGCGTCGTGTATCCCTCGCCGCCGCCGCCCACGAAGATTGTCCCGTCTGTGGTCATCCCGGCCCCCTCACGATCCTCGGTTCTGAAAATACATTGTTAACCTCGTTGTGCCAGTGTGATCTGGCCGGGGGGTCCGTGACGGGGCGCGCCGGTTGTGACTTCCTCCCTGTCAGACTGGCCGCGCCTTGAAAAGGCGCGGCTTTTTTTGCCCCCATGGTCGGCCTTCGTTTCCGTCAATCCCATTGACGCGCCCCTCGGAACGCCTTAGCGTTTTGGTCATGACGTCGGCCAGTCCGACAGGGAGCCCAAGAAAAAGAATTCAAGGGGTCGGGTTTCCGGCCCCTTGTTTCTTTTGTGTCGGGGCCAGTCACGACCCTGCGAGACGGGGACTGACCGTTCGCGTTTCGGGCCTGACACCCGGCCAAGGCCGTGATAACCCCGACCGAACTCGCTTCATCCGACGGAACATCACATGCGTCACACTCTCATTCTCTCGGCCTTTGCCCTTGCAGCGGTTGCCTTCAACGCGGCCGTGGCGCAAGAGACCACCGCCCCGGCCCCCGAGGCACCCGCCGCCGATGCGCCCGCCGCAGCCGCCGCGCCCGCGGCTGAAGATCTGTCCCTCGGCAAGCCTGCGGCCGATGGACCCGGCTCGACTTATGTCGAGGCGACACATGGCGATTGGGAACAGCGTTGCGTGCGCACCGAGGACGGCTCGGACCCATGCCAGCTTTACCAGCTGCTCAAGGATGCCACCGGCAATCCGGTGGCAGAATTCAGCGTGTTCGGCCTTCCCCCTGGGCAACAGGCCGCAGCGGGCGCCACGGCCATCGTGCCGCTTGAAACCCTGCTGACGCAGGACCTTACCTTTCAGGTCGATGCAGGGGCCGCGAAGCGTTATCCCTATTCATGGTGCAGTCCGATCGGCTGCATCGCGCGCATCGGCTTTACCGCCGAAGAGGTCGCGGCGATGAAGGGGGGCGTGAAGGCGACCATGACTCTGGTCCCGGTGGTGGCGCCGGATCAGAAAGTGGTGCTGGATATCTCGCTCAAGGGGTTCACGGCAGGCTATGACGCGGTCAATGCCGCGAATGCACCGTAAGGCGGGGCAGGGGGGCCGTTGCGCCCCCCGGCTAGACCCGGCGCAACGCAATCACGGCGTTCAGGCCACCAAAGGCGAAGGCGTTCGACAGCACCACGTCCACCGCTCGCTCGCGCGCCTCGTTCGGCACCACATCCAGCGCGCATTCAGGGTCGGGCTCCTCGTACCCGATGGTGGGGGCGATCACGCCCTCACGCAGGGCCATGATGCAGGCCAGGAGTTCCACTGCCCCCGTCCCCCCGATCAGATGCCCGTGCATCGACTTGGTCGAGGACATCATCA
>CAZVIS010000353.1:0-3597 GCA_964627355.1 uncultured Rhodobacterales bacterium | reverse complement strand
GTCGCGATCAACAACGCCTGGCGCGTGCGGCCCGACTGGGACGTGCTGATCCATCCGCATGACTTCCCCATCGACCGCCAGCCCGTCCCCGCCCCCGGCCAGCGCATCGTGACCGAGGATGACTTCGTTCCGGTGCAGAATGCGCTTGGCGGGTTTGTCTATGCGGGCGGCACGATGGCCTTTACCGCGGGTTACTGGGCGCTTGGGGCACTCGCCCCGCGTGTGATCGCGGTGATGGGCTGCGACATGCATTACCCCGGGCGCGGCGCCACGCATTTCTACGGCACCGGCACGCCCGACCCGCTGCGCCCCGACGTCACGCTGCGCTCGCTTGAGGCCAAGTCCGCCCGCCTGATGGTTCTGGCCGCGATGCAGGGCTGTGCGGCCGTGAACCTGTCCACCGGCCCCTCGCGCCTTGTGTTTCCGCGCACCCGCCCCGAGGCCGCGCCCCACGCCCGACCCCTGCCCTTTGACGCAGCGCTTGCGGAAGAGGCCATCGCGCGCGAGGCCGCGCTCGACTATCACGTCCCTTCGGGCCGCTACTGGGAGGACCTCTCCCGCTTCGACGTGGCCGAGATCGACGCGCTGGACGCGCTTTGGCTGGCGGCGGCGCGGGCGCGTCTGGCGCGGGCGGGCTGACTTGTGCGCGGTCCCGTCGCGGCCTAGGCTGGCCCGGCGGAGGACCTCATGAAGATCGCCACCTTCAACATCAACGGCATCAAGGCGCGGATCGAGGCGCTGCCCCGCTGGCTGGCGGCCGAGGGTGCGGATGCCGACGTGATCTGCCTGCAAGAGATCAAGTCCGAGGACAAGGCGTTCCCCCGCGAAGTGCTGGAAGACCTGGGCTACCGCGTTGAAACGCATGGGCAAAAGGGCTTCAACGGCGTGGCCCTCCTGTCGAAACTCCCGCTTGAGGATGTCACGCGCGGCCTGCCGGGTGACGACGCGGATGACCAAGCCCGCTGGATCGAGGCGACCGTGATCGGCGACCGCGCCATCAGGGTCGTGTCCCTCTACCTGCCGAACGGCAACCCGGCGCCGGGGCCGAAGTACGACTACAAGCTGGACTGGATGGCCCGCATGCAGGCCCGCGTGCAGGCCCTGATGGCGCTGGAAGAGCCCTTGGTCCTTGCCGGCGACTACAACGTCATCCCGCAGCCCGAGGATGCGGCGAAACCCGCCGCCTGGGTAGAGGATGCCCTCTACCTCCCTGAAACCCGCGCCGCCTTTCGCCGCCTATTGCACCTCGGCCTGACCGAGGCGTTCCGCGCGCGCGAACAGGGTCCCGGGCACTACAGCTTCTGGGACTATCAGGCCAATGCGTGGGAGCGGAACAACGGCATCCGCATCGACCACCTGCTGCTGACGCCGCAGGCCGCCGACCGGCTGACCGGCGCCGGGATCGACCGGATGGTGCGGGCGGGGGACAAGCCGTCGGACCATGTTCCGGTCTGGGCCACCTTCGACGCCTGACCCCCTCAGATCTCGGGCAAAAGGATCGTGAAGGTGCTGCCCTGCCCCTTCACGCTCTCCACCCGGAACCGGCCCCGGTGGCGGTTCACGATGTGCTTGACGATCGCCAGCCCCAGCCCCGTCCCCCCCTTCTCGCGCGAGCGGTGCGTGTCCACGCGGTAGAAACGCTCGGTCAGGCGCGGCAGGTGGATCGGGTCGATCCCCTCGCCATGATCGGCCACCTCGATCCGCAGTGCGGGGCTGCGCAGCGACAAGTCGCGCGGTTCGTGGCCCAAACGCACCTCGACCAGCTTGCCCGCCCCGCCATACTTCACCGCGTTTTCGATCAGGTTGTGCAAAACCTGCGTCATCTGGTCGGCATCTGCCATAACGACGGCAGGCGCCTCGGTTCCCTCCAGCCGGATCGCCACCCCTGCCGCATCCGCCATCGGGCGCAGCGTCGCCACCACGCTGCCCGCGATGCCTGCGATATCCACCCGCTCGGTCGGGCGCACACGCTCCTCCGCCTCGACCCGGCTGAGCGAGAGCAGATCCCGCACCAGCCGGTTCATCCGCCCCGCCTCGCGCTCCATGATCGCGAGGAACCGCTCGCGTGCCGCTGGATCGTCGCGCGCTGCCCCCCGCAAGGTCTCGATGAAACCCAGAAGCGCTGTCAGGGGCGTACGCAACTCGTGGCTGACATTCGCCACGAAATCGCGGCGCATTTGGCCGATCTGTTCCGCCTCGCTGATATCCTCAAAGGCGCACAGGACCCCCGATTGCCCCTCTCCCGCAACCGGGCTGACGGTCACGCGGTAGATCGACTCGGACGCAGGCCCCGTCGCCACATGCCGCGCCTGCCCGATCTGGCCGTGGCGCAGCGTTCCCTCGATGGCGTCCAGAAGGGCGGGCTGCCGCATCGCCAGCAGATAGTGCCGCCCGACGATGGCCGATCCCAGCAACTCGCGCGCGGGCCCATTGGCCGACTGCACCCGTTCGTCCGCGCCGATCAGGACAAGGGGCAGCGGCACCCCCTCCAGCAGCGACGCCATCAGCCTTGATTCCATTCCGCTGCTCCACCCCGACCGGCCCCGCGCTCTATACATGCCGAAAGGCGCCTATGGCCATTGGCAGCGGCGCATTCGTTTCCCTGACGTGTGGAACTTTCGAAAATGCACGCTATGGTTTCGTAACCGGGTTCGCGAACCCCTGTGTTGCGCTTCAAAGGGCAGTCTGGATGGCCGATACAGCCAACCCTTTTCGCAGTGGACGCCCCCCCGGGCCGCCGGAGACCCGGTGCCGTCGCATCCTCGCCGTGGATGGGCCAGAGATTGCCGTCTTGGCGCACCGATTGCCAAACCGCACCGTCGCACAATTGACGGCCTCGATTGTCCTTACGGTCGCGGCCAAGCAGCCCCGTGCGGTCGCTGTTGCGCTGTTCGGCATGTCGCATGACGTGCTCGACCTTGCCGAAGGATTGGCCCGGATCGGCTACAAGGGCCGTGTGCTCGCCCTGTCGCCGCCGCTGCCGAACCGCAGGCTCGTGCAGCGGGAACTGGCCTCGCAAGTGCCAGGCCTTCGGCTGCGTCTTGTGACACTGGCCGCCCTGACCCAACCACCTTCCCGTTAGGCCCAGTCAAGCACGACTTTCCCCGACCGCCCCGACCGCATCGTCTGGAACCCCTCCTCAAAGCGGTCCACCGGGAAGCGGTGCGTGATGACCCGGCGGATATCGAGGCCGTTTTCCAGCATCGCGATCATCTTGTACCAGGTCTCGAAGATCTCGCGGCCATAGACACCCTTGATGGTGATGGCCTTGAAGACGATGCGCGACCAGTCCACAGGGGATTTCCCCGGCGGGATCCCCAGCATCGCGATCCGCCCCCCCATCACCATCGCCTCGACCATCTGGTCCAGCGCCTGCTGGTTGCCCGACATCTCCATGCCCACGTCGAAGCCCTGCACCATCTTGAGGCGCGGCAGCACGTCGCGCAGATCCTCCTTCGCCACATTCACCGGCGTCACATCCGCGACCTCTGCCGCCAGCGCCAGCCGGTCCGCGTTCACATCCGTGATGACCACATGCCGCGCCCCCACATGCCGCGCCACCGCCGCCGCCATGATCCCGATCGGCCCCGCGCCGGT
>CAZVIS010000352.1:0-3602 GCA_964627355.1 uncultured Rhodobacterales bacterium | reverse complement strand
CCTTCACGCAGTGGCGGACAAGCTGGCTGAGCCGCGAGGCCTGGGCCGCGGTCGCAACGCTGGTCGTGCTGGCGCCGGTGGCCCTGGCGGATGTGTGGGGAATTCCGCTGCGCTGGACCTTCGCCTTGCCGGGACTGGTGCTGGCGGGGCTGACCGTGTTGGCAACCGCGATGATCTATGCGCAGATCAAGGCGGTGCCGCGCTGGAACAGCCCGCTGACGCCGGTGCTTTTCCTGGCCTTCGCGGGGACGGGCGGGGCGATCCTGTCGGGACAGCCCTTCGCGGCGCTGGCGGCGCTTGGCCTTGCGGCGGTGCTGCGGCTGGCCTTCGTGGTGGGGGACGGGGCGTTTCAACGCGCCGGGCAGACGATGGGGACAGCGACGGGGCTGGCCGGGCAGGTCTCGGTCTTCGAATTGCCGCATACCGGGGACAACTACCTGTTGCGCGAGATGGTTCATGTCGTCGGGCGCCGCCATGCCGAAAAGCTGCGGCTGATCGCGGTGGTGCTGGCGGGGATCGTTCCGGCGGCGGTGCTGTTGTTTCTGCCCGCGCATCCCGTGACGACGGCGCTGGCCGTCGCCTGCCATCTCTCCGGCGCCTTTGCCGCGCGCTGGCTTTTCTTTGCCGAGGCCGAGCATGTCGTGGGCCTTTACTACGGGCGCAGGTAGCGCGCCCCTGCGGGGCGCGCGGCCTCCGGCGGGGATATTTGGGCCAAGATGAAGCCTCAGGCCCGCCACTCCCCCCTGGCGCGGATGGCGCTGGAGGATTGGTCCACCATCGGCAGGGTGACAAAGCACCAGGCCGGGGCCGAATGGTGACCAAGCGTCACGGCCGAGGATTGCGCCAGCCGTGACCCGGCGAACATCCGCGCGGCGGGCGACAGGCGCGCGGCCACCCCGCCCAAGGGGCGGGCCAGCACGCCCACGGGCACAAGGCCCATGATGTGCTGCCAGTTCTCCCACCGGTGGAACTGCGCCAGGTTGTCAGCCCCCATCAGCCAGACGAACCGTACCCCCGGGTAATGCGCGGTCAAGAGCCCCAGCGTTTCCGCCGTGTACCGCGTGCCAAGCCGCGCCTCGATGTCGGTCACAACCACGCGGGGATGTCGCATCACCGCCCGTGCCCGCACCATCCGGTCGGCCAGCGGCGCCGGCCCCTGCGCCTTGAGCGGGTTGCCCGGAGTCACCAGCCACCAGACGCGGTCCAAACCGAACCGCTTCAACGCCTCGCGCGTGATGTGGACGTGCCCCTCATGCGCAGGATCGAAGGATCCGCCCAAAAGGCCCACCACCATTCCCCGCGTGGCAACGGGCCAACCTTGCCGCATGTCATCCTCCTGGGACGCGGAAGGTCCGACAGGCGGGGCGGCCTGTCAATCCGGGGACTTGGCGAGGCTGGGGTCGCAGCCTATGGTCAGGCGCGTGTGCCAGCCCCCGGAAGGGCCCGATCCGATGACGCCCGACGCCCCTCCCATCCGCATCGCCCCCGAGGACCCGGACAGTCCCGCCGCGCGTCATTGCCTGTTGTCCTTTTTCGCTGAACTCGACGCGCGCTTTGATGGCGGCTTTGATCCGGGGCCGGGGCCGCATGGGACAGTGTTCCAGGCCCCGGGCGGGTGCTTCCTGATTGCGCGGCGGGGGGAAGAGATCCTCGGCTGCGTCGGGTTGGTGCCGGTAGAGGATCGTGCAGGGACGGCTGAGGTCAAGCGCCTGTGGGTCGCGCAGGCGGCGCGTGGAACGGGACTGGGCACGCGCCTGATGGCCGCGATCGAGGCGCAGGCGCGGGCCGCAGGCGTCTCCCGCCTGGTCCTCGACACCAATGGGGTGCTGGTCGAGGCGGTGGCTTTCTACCGCCGCGCAGGCTGGACCGCGATTCCCCGCTACAACGCCAATCCCTATGCGCAGCACTGGTTCGCGCGCGACCTGACCTGACGCGGTCAGCGATCACTGTTGGACCGCCGCTCGATGATGATCCGCGGGCCGGGATAGTTGCTGTGCAGGCTCCAGAACTGGCTCCGCACGTTTTCCAGGGGCCGCTGCGGCGATCCCGGCAAGGCCCCAGTGCGCAGGATCAGCACCACGTCGGACAAGACCGCAGGGTTGTCGCGGAAGTAGGAATGCCCGATCCGCCCCCCCGCCTCTTCGACGTTGATGAAGTGCACGTTGGGAATCTGCCCGACCTCGGACCACTCGTGCTCGGTCAGGTCATCGGGCGACAGGCGGCCGATCCGCGTGCCCGTGAACAGCGTCTGCGCCAGCCCTAGCGCCCCGTCATTGGGATTGATGTAGATATAGACCTGCCCCACGCCCAGAGCGGCGTTCTCGGCTGCCAGCCGCTGGCGGACGACGCCAAAGTCGAGGTCGGGCGCCGCCAGGATCAGCGTCTCGATCTTGAGCGAGCGGCGCGGGTCGCGCCCGGCCCCGTTCTCGAAGATGGTCAACTCCCGCAAGGCTGTCGTTGTCACATCCGCACCGCGCGAGTGTGCCACGATGTGGATTTTCTGCAGTTCGGGGATCGAGGCCAGCGCGCGCAGGAACTCCTTGAGGTGAAAGATCGAGAATTCGCCGGACTCGCGGTCCTTCACATAGGCTGTGAGGCCCTTGTTCCCTGCCGGCCAGGAATAGCTGATCGGCACGCCGAACCGCCCCGAGAAATGCCACAGGCTGGCCGTCGTCGCCAATCCGTCGTCCAGTTCCGAGTTGAAGCCGTGGATGAAGATGATCACCTCCCGGCGCTCGGCGACGCGCAGCCGCTCGACCACCGCGCGCTTGAACTCCGCGACCGACGCCGCATAGTCGCGCGACGCCTCGGCATCGACGACGGCACGGTCGCCGACACGGGTCAGCGGCAGCGGCGTCTCGGGAAAGCGCAACGCCTCGGCATAAGACTCGGACACCAGACTCTCGCGCCTCTTGCCCTTTTCCTCTGTCCGAGCCAGCAGTTCGGGCCAGGAGGTGTAGTTGCCGAACCGCACCTTGGCGATTCCATAAGCCATCGAATCCGATCTCTCGAACCCATAGCCCGCAAGCCTGCCATCCTTGAGGTTCGGCTGCCGGTCAGTGACATAGAGGATGTCCGGCTCCACCGTGCGCAACGAGACCGGGATCTGCTCCATCGGGAAACCCGCGCCCATCTGGAACAGCGTCGGCGTCTCGGCCAGCTTGATGGGACGGTCGCAGGCGGCAAGGCCAAAGGCCATGGCCGCCACGACGCATATCCATCGTCCCAACAGACCCGACATGGTCGCCCTCCCTCCGCCAAGTTGCCACATCTCTGCTAGCGCAGGTTTGGCAGCCCTCAAACCCTGTACAGCCAAGCCCGGTTGAAGGCTTGTCGGATTCCCTCTATTCAGGCGCCATCCCACCACCCAGCAAGGAACGCGCCATGGCCGCCTATCAGTATGTCTATCACATGGAAGGCGTGTCCAAGACCTATCCGGGGGGCAAGAAGTGCTTTGAAAACATCCACCTGAACTTCCTGCCCGGCGTCAAGATCGGCGTCGTCGGTGTCAACGGCTCGGGCAAGTCCACGCTTCTGCGGATCATGGCGGGCATCGACACCGACTTCAAGGGCGAGGCCTGGGCCGCCAAGGGCGCCAAGGT
>CAZVIS010000351.1:0-3603 GCA_964627355.1 uncultured Rhodobacterales bacterium | reverse complement strand
GGTCGAACCCCTCGGCGCGCAGGCGGTCCAGCACCGGCTCGATCAGTGTCGCCTCCTCGTGCCCCATAGCCCCGTCTTCGCCCGCATGGGGGTTCAGCCCCGCGACGGCGAGCCGCGGCGCGGACAGGCCAAAGTCGCGCCGCAGGCCTGCGACGGTGATGCGGATCGTCGCCTCCAGCAGGTCCGCCGTCAGCGCCGCTGGCACGGCAGAGAGCGGTATGTGGATCGTCGCGGGCACCACGCGCAGGGCCTCGCAGGCGAGCATCATCACCACCCGGTCGACGCCTGCCAGCGCAGCCAGAAACTCGGTATGGCCCGGATAGGCAAACCCCGCCCCGTCGATCAGCGCCTTCTTGTGGATAGGCAGGGTGCAGATTGCCATTGCCTCGCCCGACCGCACCAGCCGGACGGCCCCCTCGATCGCAGCAATCACGCCTGCGGCGTTCTGCGGCATCGGGCGGCCAGGGGGGGCGTCTGCGGCAAAGGGAATTGGCAGGACGGGCAGATGTGTGGCGGGCACGCCCAAGGCGTCCTCGGCGCGGGCAACCTCGCGCCAGGTCGCGCCACGCGGCAGGTGGCGAGGATCGCCCAGCCACACGATAGGCAAAGCAGACCCCAGCACGGCCCGTGCCTTGACCACCAGTTCCGGGCCAATGCCCGACGGGTCGCCGCAGCTGACGGCGACGGGCAGGGACTGTCCGGCCATCTCAGGGTTCGCGGATGAAGGCGTCGGCGCGCAGCTCTTCCAGATAGCCGTTCGCGTAGCCGGCAAGACGGCGGTTCACCAGCTGGTTGCGCACCGCCTCGCGCGAGGGGGCGACGTCGAGTTGCGGGACGCGCCCGCACAGCATCAGAAGTTCTGGCTGCCCGCTGCGGGTGACCAGCGCGGTTTCCCCATCGTCCAGGCGTGCAAGCTCGACCGCAAGGTCGGTAGGGACCTCGGCCAAAGGCCGCGTCTCGCGCAGCAGGGCCTCGGGAGGCAGGCGCAAGGCAATCCCGTACAGATCATCGCAGCTATCGACCGCATTGCGGATGCGCGCGGCCTCGGTCGCCGCATCGCGGTTTGCGGGCAGGGCAAAGAGGGCATATTCGATAGCAAGCGGTGCCGCCTCGTCTGTCCGCGTCTCTTCGATCTGGCGCAACAGGAAGATCGCGTAGGCGCCATTCACCTTTACCGGTTCAGAGACCCGGCCCGGTCCAAGGCCGACCACCACAGGAGCGACCTCCGCCGGAAGGCTGCTCAGCGAAATCCAGTCGAGGATGCCACCCCGCGCCGCGGTTGGCGCGGCCGAGAAGCGGCGCGCGGCCTCGTTGAAGTCGGCCTCGTTGCGGATCGTACGTCGGATCCGCTCTGCCTCCGCCCGGGCGGCGCTCTCGTTCCCGTCCACCACGGGAACAACCAGTTCGGCCAGCAGAACCCGAACCGAAGTCTGCTGCGTCGTGCTGGCGATGGCGCGGTCGATCTCGGACTCGGTCACCTGGGCGCGCGGGCCAAACCGGGCGCGCACCGTTTCGCGCCACAGCAAGCCTGCACGCACGAAATCGCGGAAGGACTCCTCGGACACCCCACCCTGTGCCAGCGCCTTGATGAAGTCGTCCGCCGAAAGATTCGCCCGCGCAGCAAACTCTTCCATCCCGGCGCGCACCGCCTCGGGCGTGACATCAAGGCCGATGCTTTCGGCGGCGCCGAGTTGCAGGCGCTCGTCCACCAAAACCTTCTGCGCCTCGACCTCAAGATCCCCGGGGGCGCCGAACAGTGTAAGCATGCGCAGGCGCTGATCGTATTCCCAGTTCGAGATCACCCTGTCATTCACGATCAGACGGGGCGAAAAATCCTGTGCTGCGGCAGGCAGAACGCCGCCAAGAAGCACAGCAAGGACGGCGGCAAGACGGAAAAGCGAAGGCATAGGCGGGTCTTTCAGACTTCGGTCGAGGGGCCGGGCAGGACGCCCGGTCCGGTATTGCACGTCAGCCCCTGCAGGCGCGGGCCGGACCGGGCCGCGACGCCCCGCCAAAGCCCAGAAGCTCCACCGACAGGCCGACATCTGTGGTGGGGCGCACACTAGTCGAGGACGTGAACTGACGCGAGAGGGAAAGATCGACCCTCAGGCATTCGTTCCGCCACTCCATCCGAAGCCCGGCCACGGCGGCCCGTTCGGCGGTAAAGTCGTATCGGGCATTGGCCCGGGCCGTCCAGCTTGGATTGATCTTGTAGCGTCCCTCAAGCTCGAGTTCGGACACCGGGACGTCGCGGTCCTGCTCCGGGTCGGCGACCATCCAGATATAGCTCGAGGCAAGTCCCACCCGCTCGCGTTCCACGGCCAGCCGGACCTCGCCCTTTGTCACGTCAAAGCCGTCAGCAAAGACCACGCGGTTGGTCAGCCACAGGCCCGGGGCGGCGTTCAGACGAAAGGTGGCTAACCAGTCCGACTCGGTTCCGGCAAGGCCCGAAGCCAGGGTGAAGGTTCCCGGGTCCTCGCTTCGGTAGACGCGGCCCAACGAGAAGCCGGCGGTCCAGCCTGCGGGGGCGTAGTGCGTGAAGCTCAGCCCGACCGTCGCGCGCGGACCGTCCTCGAACGCATCCGATCCGGGCAGCCTGTCAAGGGCAAAGAGATTGCCTTCGTCGAACTCGGCCAGCAGCGAATCCTCGTTGGGAATGTCGTCGTCATTGCCCCCGGCCCACACCAACTGCACCACAGGTTCGATGACCTGCGTCGCGCCGCGCCCCGTGGCGCGGGTCAGCGGCCAGCGTAACTCAACCCCGGCAGAGCCGGTCAGACGCGCGGTCGTGCCCTCAAACGCCAGATCCTGCCTAACGTCGTAGACATCAGCCTGAACATCGACCAGGGCGGTTGCAATCAGTCCGGGTCCCAAGACGGCATCGCGCCGCCAGCTGGCTAGCACGCTTCCGCGCGCCAGATCGCGCCCGTCGCCGATGCCGTCGCCGTCAGTGTCCTCGCTGCGGTTCGAGGAGCGGTGGTGCGCATGTGCTTCGAACCCCAGACTGGCGGTGCCGCCGATCACGCCGGGCCTGAATCGCCGCACCCATTCCACATCACCAATCAGCGAGGGCAGAAGCGCGTTCACATCCCCCTCACGGATCGAATAAAAGTTGATGAGGCGCGCCGAGATATACTCGTTGGCCCTTGCGCGGCTGATGATGATGCGGTTGTCGAGCCGGTCCCCCCCCGGCAGGCCATAGTCGCGCAGATAGCCCCGGTCACTTACCGTCTGGCCCGTGAAGTACAGCAGGAACCCGCGCGGCAGGACAAAGGCGCCGTCGGCCTTAAGGTAACCCCGCGTCTCGCCGTCAAGAATTCGGTCGCGCGAAATGGCCCCCGCCAGCGTAAGAGTGCCAGACCGGAAGGCCTGCCGGTAGCGCAGTTCGACCGAGCGTGACCCTGCGCTTCCGAGGAAGGGTGTGATCGTCAGGTCCTTCGAGGGTCCGATCGGAACAAAGTAGGGCAGCTTCAACCCTGTCCCGAGGCCGCTTGATGATGTGATCTCGGGGATCAGAAAGCCAGCCGTGCGGTCGAGCGAAGGGTCAGGGATACGCAGGCGCGGAAGGAACGCGACAGGAATGCCGCCAAAGCGGACCTGGGC
>CAZVIS010000350.1:0-3607 GCA_964627355.1 uncultured Rhodobacterales bacterium | reverse complement strand
AGGTCATCAACAACATGATGATGGTGACGGCCTCGGGCACGGCGGTGCGGATTGGATGAGACGCCGGTCCGCCCCGACCTGACGATGCCCCGTGAAGAGGCCGAGGCGCTGGCCGAGGCCTATCGTGGGGCCGGGGTCATATTGGAATACGGGTCGGGCGGATCGACCGTGATGGCAGGCGAGATGACGGGCAAGACGATCTTTGCGGTGGAAAGCGACCCGCGCTGGCTGCGCCGGATGGCGGACTGGTTCGCTGCTAACCCGCCTGTCAGCCCGGTGACGCTGCACCACGGCAACATCGGCGAGACGCGGAAATGGGGGCATCCGAAGGGCGAGGCCGACTGGCGCCGCTTTGCCGACTATCCCCTGTCGGTCTGGGACCGGCCGGACTTCAGGCACCCCGACGTGGTGCTGGTCGATGGCCGCTTTCGCGTCGGCTGCGTGCTGGCCACCGCCTTGCGCATCTTGCGCCCGGTGGTGGTGATGTTCGACGACTACACGCCCCGCGCCGCGTATCGCGCGGTCGAGCGTTTCGTGGCCCCGGTGGGGCGGATTGGCCGGATGGCCCGGTTCGAGGTGACGCCGATGCGGCTGGAGATGGCCGATCTGCGCGCGGTGATCGGGCTGATGCAGGAGCCCCTGTGAGGGGACCGAAGGAGAGAAAAGATGCTGGAAATCAGGAACCTGCACGTCAAGCTTGAGGAAGAGGACAAGGCGATCCTCAAGGGCGTGGACCTGACGGTCGAGGCGGGTCGCGTGCACGCGATCATGGGGCCGAACGGGTCGGGGAAATCGACCCTCAGCTATGTGCTTGCGGGCCGCGACGGCTATGCCGTGACCGACGGGACGGCGGCCCTTGCCGGCGAGGACCTTCTGGCGATGGAGCCCGAGGAACGCGCGGCGGCGGGCCTGTTCCTCGCGTTCCAGTACCCGGTGGAGATCCCGGGCGTTGGCAACATGACCTTCCTCCGCACAGCCGTGAACGCGCAGCGCAAGACGCGGGGAGAGGCGGAGATGAGTTCGGGCGAGTTCCTGAAGGCCGTGCGCGCCAAGGCCGCCGCCTTGAAGATCGACGCCGAGATGATGAAGCGCCCGGTCAACGTGGGCTTTTCCGGCGGCGAGAAGAAGCGCAACGAGATCCTCCAGATGGCGATGCTGGAGCCGAAGATGTGCATCCTCGACGAGACCGACTCGGGGCTGGATGTCGATGCGATGAAGTTGGTGGCGGACGGGGTGAATGCCTTGCGCGATGCGGGACGGGGATTTCTGGTGATTACCCATTACCAGCGCCTGCTGGACCATATCCGTCCGGATGTCGTGCACATCATGGCCGATGGCCGGATCGTCAAGACCGGCGGGCCGGAACTGGCGCTGGAGGTCGAGAACAACGGCTACGCCGATATCCTGCGGGAGGCGGTGTGATGCTGGCCGAGGCAAAGTCCGGGGCGCTGGCCGCACGGATCGGGGGACTGACTTTCGAGCGGGCGGGATGGACGGTGCCTGCGCGCGAGGCAGCCTTGGCGCGGCTGACCGCCATGGGCTTGCCGGGGCGGCGCGATGAATACTGGCGCTACACGGATCCGGCACCGCTGAACACGGTGGAACCGACGCCCGCTGCCTTGTTCGATCCAGGCGACGAGGCCCCGGCCTTTGACGGCATCGACAGGCTGAAGCTTGTCTTCGTCGATGGCGTGTTCGATCCTGCGCAGTCGGACGATCCCGCAATGGCCGGGGTGGAGATCGAGCGTCTGGCCACAGCCTCTCGCACCGACATCCACTGGGCGCGCGAGATCTATGGGGCATTCGAGGCGCAGGGGCAGGTGCCTGTCGCGCGGCCATTCGCTGCGCTGAATACCGCCTTTGCGACTGATGGCGTGCTGATCCGGGCGACAGGGCGGGCCGCCCGACCTGTAGCGCTGATTTATCACCACCGCGCAACCACTTCCGACGCGATCTTGCACCATTGCGTAAAGGTCGAGGCGGGGGCATCGCTGACGATCCTTGAATCCGGTCCCGCCGCCGCCCGCTTCAACAAGGTGATGGAAGTGGATGTGGCCGCAGGCGGCGCCTTCCACCACATCCGCGTGCAGGGCCGCGACCATGAGCGGCGCGCGGTCACGCACGTCTTTGCCAGGCTGGCGACGGGCGCGCGATTTAAGTCCTTCACCCTCACCGCCAATGGCCGCCTGACCCGCAACGAGGCGGTGATCGATCTGGCAGGCGAGGGCGCCTCGGCACATCTCGCTGGTGCCTCGGTCGGTGACGGCAACTTTCACCACGACGACACGGTCTTCATCACCCATGGCGCCCCGGGCTGCGAAAGTCGTCAGGTGTTCAAGAAGGTACTGAAGAACGGCGCGGTTGGGGTGTTCCAAGGCAAGATCCTGGTCAAGCAAGTCGCCCAGAAGACCGACGGCTACCAGATCAGCCAAAGCCTGCTTCTGGACGAGGACAGCCAGTTCCTCGCCAAGCCGGAACTCGAAATCTACGCCGATGACGTGAAGTGCAGCCATGGCTCTACGAGTGGCGCCATCGATGAGACGGCGCTCTTCTACCTGCGGTCCCGCGGTGTCCCCGAAACCAAGGCGCGCGGCCTTCTGGTCCTTGCTTTCCTTGCCGAAGCGATCGCCGAGATCGAGGAACCGGCGGTGGCCGAGGACATCCACAGCCGCCTTGAGGGCTGGCTTGCCCGGCACGAAGGGGCCTGAGATGGCCTTCGTCTCGGATATCGTGGAAAGCTGGCGCCGCCCGGGGGTGGTCCTGCGCCGTCACCTGGCGCGCGGGACGTCCGAACCCTTTGCCTTCACGCTGCTGCTGGCGTTCCTGATCGTGGCCTTCATCGCGCAATGGCCCGAGGTGTCGCGCGTGACGGCCGAGAACCCCGAGGTGCCGATGGCGCCGCAGCTTCTGGGGCGTGCCATGGCCCTTCTGGCAACGATCCCGGTCTGGTATGGGCTGGCGGCCCTCGGGCGGCTGGTGGCGCAGGCGGTCGGCGGACGGGGGACCTGGTACGGCGCGCGGCTTGCCCTGTTCTGGGCGCTTTGCGCGGTGACGCCGCTGGTCCTGCTGGCCGGTCTGGTGGCAGGGCTTATCGGGCCGGGGCCACAGCTGACGGCCACGGGCTTTCTGACCTTTGCCGCCTTCCTGACCTTCTGGACGATCAACCTGCGTGTGGCCGAACGGGGGCAGACGGAATGGACCTGAGCTTGATGGGTCTTCTGACCATGGCGCGGGACACCGTGTCGGATCCACGCGGCGGGGCACGGCGGATCATGGCCATTGACCTGACGTTGCAGGAACGGTGGCTGGCGCTTTTGCTGATGGCCGTTGTCTCTACGCTGCTCACGCATCTGAGCTTTGCGCTCGCCCCCGTTGAGACCCAGGATTTCATGGGTGAATTCATGGCCAGCCCCCTGCGCACCGCCTTCATTCAGGCGATTGTGCTGTTCGCCGGGACGCTGGCCGTCTATCGCTTCGGGCAGGCGCGGGGCGGGACGGGCTCGCTCGCCGATACGGTCAGCCTGATGGCTTGGCTGCAGTTCATCCTCTTGGTCGCGCAGGTGGCGCAAGTGGTGGCCGAGATGCTGCTGCCCCCGCTTGCGCAATT
>CAZVIS010000349.1:0-3617 GCA_964627355.1 uncultured Rhodobacterales bacterium | reverse complement strand
CAGCGGGCTGTCCCCCGAGGCCGAGGCAAAACTGCGCACCGACCTGACCGCGCAGGGCTATGACGTCCGCAAGATCGACGCCGAGGACGGCATGGTCGAGGTCTACGCGATCAAGGACGGCAAGACGGTCGAGCTGTACCTCGATGCCGACCTGAAGATCGTCAAGACCAAGTCAGCCGACTGACACCCCCCCGCCGGGCCCCCCGGAACGGGGTCCGGCCCACCCCGTGCAGGAGGCACGAAGATGACCCGTACCGTTCACGTCTGGGACCTGCCCGTCCGGCTGTTCCACTGGTCGCTTGTCGGCCTCTTTGCCGCCAACGCCCTGTTCACCGAGGCCGAGGGCGACCTGCACGCGAAGATCGGCTACGCGATTGCCGGGCTGATCCTGTTCCGCCTTGTCTGGGGCGTCATCGGCACCCGCCATGCGCGCTTTGCCGATTTTCCCCCGTCGCCTGCCGCCGCGCTCGACCAGCTGCGCGAGATGGCGACCCGCCGCCGCCATGTCCATCTCGGGCACGGTCCTCTGGGTGCCCTGATGATCTACAACCTGCTGCTCACGCTGACGGGGATCGTCGTGACCGGCTACATGATGACCACGTTGACGTATTTCGGTGTGGAATGGGTCGAGGAGGCGCACGAGGTCCTTGTCACCTGGGCCGAGATTTCGGCGCTGGTCCATATCGCGGCTGTCGTGCTCGAATCGGTGCGGCTGCGCGTGAATCTGCCGCGCGCGATGATCACGGGCGACAAGGTCTTGCCCGATACCCTGGCCGGGGGCCAATGATGCGGGCATGACCGCATCCCCGTCGCATGCCCCCGCCACAGCGCCACCGGCGCGGCTGGTGGCGCTGATTCTGTTTCAGGCCCTCTGCACCGTGGTCTTCGCCTTCGATGTCTTCGGCGACCTCGGTGCGGCGGGCATCGGCGGGTTGCTGGACCGGCACCTGATGCCCGAACTTGGCGCGACGGTCGGTCTTGTCATCGCCATCCTGTTCGAGGTGCGTGTCCTGATGCGGCTCCTCCGGCAGCAGGCGATCCAGGCGCAGGCGCTGGGCGTGGCCTCTGGTGCGCTGTCGCAGGTGATCGCGGGCTACTTCCGCGCCTGGAACCTGACCCCGGCGGAAGAGGACGTCGCCGCCTTTACCATCAAGGGCTATTCCATCGCCGAGATCGCAGCCTTTCGCGGATCGGCCGAGGGGACGATCAAGACGCACCTCAACGCGATCTACCGCAAGGCGGGCGTCGCGGGCCGGGCACAGCTTGTCAGCGTGCTGATCGAGGACCTGATGCGCGCGCCGCTGATCGATGCACCGCCGTCGGCGGCGGTCGGCGACAAGCCGCGCATCGGTGCCTGACCCCTCCCCATTTCGTGCACTGGAAATCGGCGCCGTCTGACGTATAGTCCGCGGCGGTTCGGGTGTGGGGCTAAGATGCGACGACTGATGGCAGCCGTGCTTGCGGTGGGGCTGTGCGGCGGGGCGCCCGCCCTGGCCGAGGGGTTGATCCTGTCGGGCGGGGCCAAGTCCCGCACCGCCGTCTTCAAGTCGCAGACCCGGCTACTGGATACGCGGCTGTCCAAGCAGTATTCCGGTTCGATCCGTCTGACACCGAACGGCGGCGAGGCCAAGGTGATCGACGCCGCCCTGCCGCGCTATCGCGGCAACTACCGTGGCGCGTATCTGGCCGATGCCAAGGCCGCCGCCCGCCGCCACAACGTCCCCGAGGATCTGTTCCTGCGCCTCATCCAGCAGGAAAGCGGCTGGAACCCCGGCGCGGTGTCGCCCAAGGGGGCCACCGGCCTTGCGCAGCTGATGCCTGGCACCGCCGACCTTCTGGGCGTGAACATCAACGACCCGCAGGAGAATCTCGACGGCGGGGCGCGCTACCTGCGGATGATGTACGACAAGTTCGGCTCGTGGCGGCTGGCGCTTGCGGCCTATAACGCAGGGCCGCAGGCGGTGGAAAAGCACGACGGCATCCCGCCCTATGACGAGACCAAGAACTACGTCCGCGTCGTCTACGGCGGCTAGTCAGGCAAGCGTGCCGTCCGCCGTGATCCGGGTCGCGCCGCCCAGATAGGGGGACAAGACGCCCGGCAAGGTCACCGATCCGTCCGCCTGCTGGCCGTTCTCGACCACCGCGATCAGCGTGCGCCCCACGGCCAGCCCCGACCCGTTCAGCGTGCAGACGAACTCCGGTTTGCCGCCCGGCGCCCGGAACCGCGCGTTCATGCGCCGCGCCTGGAACTGCCCGCAGACCGAGACGCTGGAGATCTCGCGATAGGTGTTCTGCCCCGGCAGCCAGACCTCGAGGTCATACGTCTTTTGCGCCCCGAACCCCATGTCCCCGGTGCAGAGCACGATCACCCGGTAGGGCAGGCCGAGTTTCTTGAGGATGTTCTCGGCACATTCCGTCATCCGCTCGTGTTCCGCGCGGCCCTGATCGGGGGTGCAGATCGTCACCATCTCGACCTTTTCGAACTGGTGCTGGCGCAGCATCCCGGCGGTGTCCTTGCCCGCGCTACCCGCCTCGGAGCGGAAGCACTGCGTATGGGCGGTCAGGCGGATCGGCAGGGCGGCCTCCTCCACGATATCGCCCGCGACGGTGTTGGTCAGGGTGACTTCGGAGGTCGGGATCAGCCACCAGCCGTTTGTGGTCTGATAGCTGTCCTCGGCGAACTTCGGCAGCTGGTTGGTGCCGTACATGGCTTCTGGCTTGACCAGCACCGGCGTCCAGGTTTCAGCAAGCTCGTGTTCGGTGATGTGGGTGTCGAGCATGAACTGCGCCAGCGCCCGTTGCAGGCGGGCGACGGTGCCGCGCAGGACGACGAAGCGGCTGCCGGAGAGTTTCCCGGCCGTGGCGAAGTCGAGGCCACCGGCGATGCCCTTGATCTCGAAATGCTCGGCGGGCTTGAAGTCGAGGGCGCGGGGGCTGCCCCACCGGCGAAGTTCTACATTCGCGGTCTCGTCGGGTCCGTCGGGCACGTCGTCGAGGGGGGTGTTGGGCAGGGTCATGAGGAGGTCGCGCAGGTCTTGGTCAAGTTGCTTGGCCAACTCCTCCTGATCGCTGATTTCCTGCTTTCGCGCAGCAATTCCCTGTCGAAGCGATTCAAATGCTTGGTCGTCGCCTTGCGCCTTGGCAGCCCCAGCTTGCTTTGCGAGTCCGTTCAATTCGGCGCGTCCCTGCTCGGCAAAAAGGATCGCTCTCCGCCGATTTTCGTCCACTCGCAGCACCTCGGCCGACATCGGCGGCATGCCCCGCCGGGCGAGGGCGGCGTCGAAGGCGGCGGTGTTGTCGCGGATGGTGCGGATGTCGTGCATGGTCTCACCGGGGCAGGGGTCGGGCAGGTGTATGCCGCATCGGGGGGGCAAGGTGAACCGGGAAAACGTGCGACGGGGGCTGTCCACGCGTGCGACAGGGTTGGGCTTATGAAAATCAAGGGGTTAGGTGGGGGTGATTCAGGAAGTGTTAGGGACTGGGGGAGGTTAGGTGGCTCCCCTTCGATGACGGGCATCACGCCACCATGGCAGAGGCCACCGCCTCTGCCACGCGCGGCAGATCCACCTGGACGCCGGGACGCCAAAGCGTTCCGGCCTGCGCCTGCCTGCCCCCGG
>CAZVIS010000348.1:0-3619 GCA_964627355.1 uncultured Rhodobacterales bacterium | reverse complement strand
GCCCTATTATCTGCTCAAGGCGGGGAACTACCTGCGACGGGCGGCGTGGCTGGCAATTAAAGTGATGCTTTGGCCACTAAATCGTGCGCTGCCGCTGGCAGGGGGCAAGGAATGACTGCCGATCGTTTCATTCTTTGCATGAAGTGGGGCACGGCCTTCGGGCCGGACTACGTCAACGTCCTTCACAGCTCGTGTCGCAAGGCGATGACCGGGGACTTTCGATTTGTCTGTCTGACCGATGACGGGGCAGGGCTGGCGCCGGGGGTCGAGGTGCTGCCGATCCCCGATCTCGGTCTGGCCCCCAAGGACTGGTTCAGGCCGGGCGTCTGGCCCAAGATCGCGCTGTTCGACCGGCATTTCCACGGTCTTCGCGGCCGGGCGCTGTTCGTGGATCTCGACATGGTGATTGTCCGGGACCTCGACGCCTTTTTCACGGTGCCCGGCCCGATCGTCGGCACTGATGCGGGAGAGGGGTGGGGCCGCGCGGCCCGCACCGACGCGCCCGAGTTCGGCTCGATGATCTTTGCCTTTGACCTTGGTGGCTTGCCCGAGATTGCCGAACGGTTCCGCGCTGACCCCGCCGCGATCTGGACCACCTGGCGGCAGGAGCAGCAGTACGTCCACAGCATGGCACCCGATGCAGGCTTCTGGCCCGAGGGGTGGGTCATCAGCTTCAAGCGCACGTTGCGCCAGCCGATCGGCCTTGACCTTTTCGTGCCGCCCCGCCGCCCGCCGCCGACCGCCCGCGTTGTGGCCTTTCACGGCCGCCCCCGTCCGTCCGATCTGATGCAGCCTGGGCGCCATTTCTGGGACCGCCTGCCGCATATGGGCAACGGGCCGGTGCCCTGGATGGTCGAGTACTGGCGCGAGAATGGCGGGCGCCTGCCGGGATGAGGTCCGCCGTTGCGGCCCGCGGGCGATCCCGCTATCCCGGACGCGATGCAACCCGGTGCCCCGCATGACCCGCCAGCTTCTTTTCGTCACCGGGACCCGGGCCGACTTTGGCAAGCTTGAGCCGCTGGCGGCTGCCGCGCGGGATGCGGGGTTTCCGGTGGCCTTTTTCGTGACGGGCATGCACATGCTTGACCGTTACGGGGTGACGAAGAACGAGGTGCACCGGATGCCTGGCGTTGCAGTGCATGAGTTTCTGAACCAGCGCCCGGGCGATGCGCAGGACATCGTGCTGGCCAAGACCGTGACCGGGTTCTCCGACTATGTGACCGAGCATCGCCCCGACCTCATCGTCACCCATGGCGACCGGGTCGAGGCGCTGGCCTGCACGCTGGTGGCGGCGACGAACTACATCCGCTCGGCGCATGTGGAAGGGGGAGAGGTCTCGGGCACCATCGACGAGGTGTTCCGACACTGCAACACCAAGCTGGCCTCGGTCCATTTCGTCTCGTCTGACGCCGCCGCCCGCCGGGTGATGGCGCTGGGAGAGCCGCCCGAGACGATCCACGTCATCGGCTCGCCCGAACTCGATTTCCACGCGCAGCCGTCCGGCGTGACACTGGACGAGGTGCGGGCGCGCTATGCAATCCCGTTTTCGGACTATGGCATCGCGGTGTTCCACCCCGTGACGTCCGAGGCTGCCGGGATGGGCGCGCAGGCCGAGGCACTGTTTTCCGCGCTGGAGGAATCGCGCCGGTCCTTCGTCATCATCGCGCCGAACAACGACCCTGGGTCCGAAGGCATTTTCCTGGTGATCGAGGGGCTTCCGGCCGACCGCTTCCGCGTCATCCCCTCGATGCGGTTCGCGCACTTCTCGGAGCTGATGAAGAACGCGGCCTGCATGGTGGGAAATTCCAGCGCAGGCGTGCGCGAGGCGCCGTTTCTGGGCGTGCCCTCGCTGGATGTGGGAACGCGCCAGAACCGCAGGTCGGATGCCCCGTCGATCCGGACCTGCGATGCCTTTGACCGGGCGGCGATCCTGGGGTTTCTGACGAACGACTGGGGCCGGGCGGCGCCGCGCCACACGGGGTTTGGCGAAGGGCGGGCGGCGGACCGGTTCCTTGCCGTCCTGCGGGACGAAGGGTTCTGGCAGCGCGGGTTGCAAAAGGCCTTCCGTGACCTCGATTGATCTCCGCCTGCCGGTGGCGCGGACCGGGCCACTGCTGGCGGGCTATCTCGCGCTGACGGCGGCGCTGGCGCCCCTTGGGGCGCGGCACCTGCAGCGCAGGCTCGCCAAGGGCAAGGAGGACCCCGCCCGCTGGCGCGAGAAACTGGGGGTGCCGGGGGTGGCCCGGCCCGATGGCCCCCTGGTCTGGATGCATGCCGTGGGCCTGGGCGAGGTGCTGGCCCTGCGCGGCCTGATTGCCGCGATGGCGACGGTTCGGGGCGACCTGTCATTTCTCGTCACCTCTTCCGCCCTCACCTCGGCCCGCGCCTTTGCCGGCCAGATGCCCGCCCGCACGCAGCACCAGTTCCTGCCGCTGGACCTGCCGGGACCGGTCGCGCGGTTCCTGTCCCACTGGCGTCCCGACCTGTCGATCTGGGCCGAGCAGGATCTGTGGCCCCGCGCGGTGGTGGCGACTGCGGCGCGGGGCGTGCCTCTGGCGCTGGTCAATGCGCGGATGAACACCCGTGCCTTTGCGGCGCGGCGGCGGGCGCGGGGGCTTTTCGCCGATCTCTTCCGCCGGTTTGCCCTGATTGCTGCACAGGACGAGGCGACCGCGGGACATCTGGCAGCGCTAGGTGCGGGAGAGGTAGCGGTGACCGGCACGCTCAAGGCCGCGGCGCCCCCCTTGGCGGCGGACGAAGGGGAACTGGCGCGGCTGCGCGACCTGCTGGCCGGGCGGCGCGTCTGGCTTGCCGCCTCGACCCATCCGGGGGACGAGGCGGTGGCGCTGGCCGCCCATGCCTGGGTGATGGAGCGGGATCCCGGCGCTGTCCTGATCCTCGCGCCCCGCGATCCGGGTCGGGCGGTTGCGGTGCCGCTGCCAATGGCCCGCCGGTCCATGGGAGAGGCGCCAGGGCCGGGGGTCTATCTGGCCGATACGATCGGCGAGATGGGCCTCTGGTATCGCCTGGCATCGGTCGCGCTGATCGGGGGCGGGTTCGGGATCGGCGGGCACAATCCGTGGGAGGCGGCGCGCCTCGGTTGTGCGGTGCTGCATGGCCCCGGGACTGAGAACTTTGCGCAGGACTACCGGGATCTGCATGGCATAGGCGCAGCACGTTCCGTGACCCGGGCCGAAGATGTGCTGGCCTCTCTCGACGACCCCGGGCTGCCCGCCATGGCGGAACGCGGTCGCGCTCTCGCCCTGTCCCGAACCGATGATCTTGCGCGGCTGGCACAGGCGCTCTGCGGGATGGTGCGATGAGGCTGCGCTGGTTCCTGCCTCTCTACACGCTTCTCTGGCATGCAGGGCTACCGCTCGCCTTCGCCTACCTCTGGTGGCGCGGGCGCAGGGATCCCCTTTACGCGCAGCACCTCGCCGAACGCTTGGGCCGCTATCCGCAGAGGATGGAGCGGTCGGTCTGGGTCCATGCCGTCAGCCTGGGCGAGGTTCGATCCGCCATCCCCCTCATCCGCGCCTTTCTTGCAAGGGGGGAGCGGGTTGTCGTCACCCACTTCACCCCCGCCGGTCGGCGCGAGACGGCGCGGGTGCTGGCCGCC
>CAZVIS010000347.1:0-3649 GCA_964627355.1 uncultured Rhodobacterales bacterium | reverse complement strand
CCAAGACCTGTCATCCACTAAGACTGAAACCGGACCACCCGATCGGGGCAGACCAGCAGCGCTCGACCTGCGCCTCCGTAAGCCAGAAAAGATTGCTCATCATCACGCCCGTCAGGTCGGGAGCTTGAATCACGACGACCGACAGCCATCAAGCAGATCAGTGGGTCCTGACCCTAAGGTCGGTGTTGTCGGAGGGAAGTCACCGGAAGGTCTCTGTCGGAAGAAGTGGCCTGAACGGGGCAGGGAACCCGCACACCCACGCGCATGCCCCGACCCCGCCGCTGCGTCTTCCGTCGATCCAGAGCCAGCCCCAAGATCATCTCCCTTGCGGTGCTCCTAACGTCGGCTTCCCCATACTCGTGCGCGACGTCGAGGACGGCTCCACAAGCGTGGCCTCGAAATCAGCCATCAGACCGTCCGCTTCTTGTGGAACCAGTTCGCCCCCAATTTCGCAGCGGAGGTCGGGTGCAGATGGGAGAATACGATGTGCGCTTGCCAACACCGGCGTTGGCACCTGCAAAAGGACTACGTAAGGATCAATCAAGTGACGCTTAGCCTTCGAGGCCTGCTTTGCATATGCCCTCGGTCAACAAGGCCTGTGCAGACGGACAGAGAGGCGGAAGCGCCGAGAGCGCACCAGTGACCCCGTTCGGCCCAAATTGCGCAAGATACTGCTGGGATGCAACTTGCGCTGCGGCCACGCGATCAAGTTGCGCAAGTGCAAGGACGCGAAAAAGCTGCGGGACTCTCAGTTTCGGCGCGCGCTGAGATTGCCAGACGGCTTCTTCGAAGTCTGCGCTGAAGTAGGCAACCCGCGTTGCGCCGAGATGGTACCAGGGCGGTGCCAACGGATTGAGCAAGAATGCACGCCTCATCATGGACACCGCATCACCGGCGCGATCCAGAACCTCAACCATGTACTTCCCAAGCAAAGCCAGCGTGTCGGCATGGTTTGCGCCAGCTTCAGCCGCCCGTTCAAAGGCTTGGCGAGCTCCTTCGGGGTCCCCCTGTCGAGCTAGCATGGCACCAAGCTCTTCAAGGGCAACGCCGTCTGCCGGATCAAGGTCAACAGCGCGACGTATCGCGTCGCGCTGCCGCTCTCGAAACGCGTCAGGATCTTCCGCCCAACCGTTTGACACCGCATTGGCAAGCGCGAAACCGAGTACGGTCCACGCCCTGGATAGGGACGGATCGGCCTCCAAGGCGCGTTCTAAAAACTCGATCCCCAGCAGCGTGCCCTCTTTGTCGAGCCTCGCCTCCTGCTCGTAGCCGCCAAGGTAAAGCTCATAGGCATGCAGCGTTGCAGGAGTTCGACGGGCGCGCGACAGCACGGCTCGCGGGATAACTCCAGAGAAACCTGCAACCGCTGCGACGACCCGACCGACAACGTCAGCCTGAACCGAGAAGATTTCCTCCTCGGTCTGGACGTATCGGTTTGCCCAAAGGTGGGCCCCGGCCTGCGTTGTCACGAGTTGGGCTGTCACGGTGACTTTGCCAACTTCGGCCTGAATGCTTCCCTCAAGAAGGTAGTCCGCGCCCAGTGCGCGGCCTATCTCGCGGACGTCGGTGGCTTTCCCGCGCCAGGCGAACGAGGATGTTCTAGCGATCACCAGCAAATCCGGGTGCCGGGAAAAGTCGGTAATCATATCCTCTACAAGGCCATCGCAGAGCCGATCCCACCGCGGCTCGCGAGAAAAATTCTCAAATGGAAGAACGGCGAGTATGGGTGCAACTGACATGTGGCGTGCTGGGGTAGGCACTTCCTTGATTTCGCGTGCACCGATAGGCCCCACGTCCAGCACGTAACCCCGACGAGGCACCGTGCGAAGTGCCCTTGAACCGTCGGGGCCGAGGGCCATACGCAGTTCGCGGATCGATTGGGTCAGCGTACCCTCGGTGACAGTGACCCCGGACCAAAGTGTGTCGAACAGTTCGTCCTTGCTGATCACGCGACCAGGATTCAGAGCAAGGTGGCGAAGCACTCCAAACGTTCGGGCGCGCACATGGACGGGAGTGCCAACGCGCATCAGTTGCAACGCATCGAGGTCAAGGGCGCAATCACCGATCCGGATGACACCTTGCGACGGACGATCCACTCTACAAGTCCTTGCCAGATAGCCTCAGGAGTCCATCGGAATCCACACGCTCCGTCAAGGCCATCGAAGCTTCCAACTGTGCAAGGGGTGTTCGCGCATCGTCAGATCGGCTTCTGTCAGCCGTGCGAAGTTGCCCCATCCTGTCCTCGAATGCCTCGCCCCAGACTTTTTCGCTGCTTGAACGCGCGCATCCTCTTCCTGCGAAGTAGGATTTATTGGCCTCTCGTCCAGCTTAGGTTGAATTGAGATCGGTATCCTTGCCATGGAGCAGGTCGGAAATCAGGCCCATCCCCTCCGCCATCGCACGCAAGCATCAGTTTTTCCAAAGGCTTAGGGTCATGACTCCTTGTCGCAATATGGTCAGAACACTGCGGTTGGTGCGAGGGCGACGGCGGAGAGGGAGACTTTCGGGCATCTATCGTAGCGGGTCGCCGCCCTGCGCCAGTCCTTCAGACGTCGGAACATGATTTCGATCCCGTAGCGGCGCTTGTCGTGCTTGATGGGCTTGCCGCGCGACTTCCGGCTTGGGATGCTGGGCATTATCCCTTTGTCTTTCAACGCTTCCCTTAACCAGTCGGGGTCACATCCCCGGTCGGCCGGCAGCCAACCGGCCTTTGCCAGGCTGCTCAGCAGCGCCGCCGCGCTGGTATCGTCACTGACTTGGCCCGCAGTCGTGAAGAACCCGATCAGGCGGCCATCGGCGTCGCTGATGGCATGCGCTTGTCGACGGGCGGCTTGTCGTGACTCTTGGGAAAGTAGTTCCGCAGCCGTGCCATCTGCGCCTCCGTCAGCCCGAAAAGGTGGCTTATCGGTCAGTCTATCTGCGGAGCCTGGATCACGCCGAAAGTGGAAGATCCATGTGTCCTGACCCTGGGTCGCCGGATCGAAGCGTTTGCCGGGTAACCCTACTGTCTGCAATGAATTCTCAGCAAGAATGACATGCCCGATTCAGGTTTCCGATGCGCTGCGACGGAACGGACTGTGCCTCGCGATCATGCTCTGGGGTCGTGGACATGTCTCGCAAGGCGCCTTTCCGGCTCCTCGCGATTGGTGGTTTGCGATAGACGCGCGCCGGAGGGCCATAGGTGGCTTCAACCGAGTCACGGAGGACCATACCGGCGGCGAGATCGGGGAACAGCGTCAACACCTCTGTCAGGGCGTGTCGCGCCAGGGCACGCAAGGCTTGGGGTCCGGGATAAAGGCTTTCGGTGGCGGCCCCTTCGGCAAACACAATTTCATGCCGATCGCACAAGAAATGCACATAGGTCACGGTGTTCGCGCTGCGGTCCACTCGGGCGACCTTGCCGCCCCAGCTTGCGGCCAGATGCTTGGCGCGGATCAATTGCCCGCCGACCAGAAATCCATGTTGCGGCGACACCAGCATCCGCCGGGAATTCCCCACCGCGCCCTTGCGGATGACTACCGGGCGCAGGTTGGGAAAGGCGGTCAATTCGGCCGTATCCAGCCTGCGGCAGCCGACCCAGCGGACAGGCTGGTAGCCGTGGTCGAGCGTGCGCACACGGTTGCCGGGACGCAGCCGCTCGACTCTGACC
>CAZVIS010000346.1:0-3716 GCA_964627355.1 uncultured Rhodobacterales bacterium | reverse complement strand
TGCCTCGGACCGGACGTCTGCGCCTGTTGTCAGCGCATTTCCTCGACCGGTTTCACGCCAAGGATAGCAAGACCGCAGCCGATCACAACGCCCACGGCACGCGCGAGGGCGATTTTCGCCGCCGTTGTGGCAAGGTCGCCCTCTTGCACGAAGCGCAAGCTAGGCTCGTCGTTGCCGCGGTTCCAGAGGGCGTGGAGGTCGGAGGCGAGTTCGTAGAGGTAGAAGGCCACGCGGTGCGGCTCGTTCCCGCGCGCAGCGATATCCACGAGGCGAGGCCATTCGGCGAGCTTTTTCAGCATCTGGAGTTCCGCCGGATGGTCGAGGAGGCCCGGGTACCCTGCCCCGAGGTCCATCCCCTGCACCTTCCGCATCACCGAGTTCACCCGGGCGTTGGCATACTGCACATAGAAGACGGGATTGTCCTTGGACTGCTCCAGCACCTTGGCGAAGTCGAAGTCCAGCGCCACGTCGTTCTTGCGCGTCAGCATGATGAAGCGGGTGACATCGGCCCCCGCCTGTTCCACCACGTCGCGCAGGGTGACGAAGGTCCCTGCCCGCTTGGACATCTTGAACGGCTCGCCGTTCTTGAAAAGCTTCACGAGCTGGATCAACTTGATGTCGAGGGGCACACGGTTGTTCGACAGGGCGCCGACGACAGCCTTCAGCCGCTTGACGTAGCCGCCATGGTCCGCGCCGAAGACGTTGATGAGGGCGTCGAAGCCGCGCTGCACCTTGTCGTAGTGATAGGCGATGTCGGGGGCGAAATAGGTCCAGCTGCCATCCGATTTCTTCACCGGGCGGTCCACGTCGTCGCCGAAGGCGGTCGAGCGGAAGAGGGTCTGCTGGCGCGGTTCCCAATCGTCGGGGGTCTTGCCCTTGGGCGGTTCCAAAACGCCCTCGTAGATGAGATCCATGGCGCGCAGCCGCTCGATCGCCTCTTCGATCTTGCCGGTGCCGTAGAGGGCCTTTTCGCTGGAGTACACATCCATCTCGACGCCGAGCACCGCCAGATCCTCGCGGATCATCGCCATCATGCGCCGGATGGCGACGTCGCGAATGGGCCGCAGCCATTCGGATTCAGGCTTGTCGAGGAACGCCGCGCCGAAGGTTTCCTTCAGCGCCTCGCCCACCGGGATCAGGTAGTCGCCGGGATAGAGCCCCTCGCGGATCTCGGGGGACAGGCCGTGGGCCTCGCGGTAGCGTTCATAGGCGGAGCGGGCGAGGACATCGACCTGCGCGCCGCCGTCGTTGATGTAGTATTCGCGGGTGACGTCGTAGCCCGCAAAGGAGAGGAGCCGCGCGAGGGCGTCGCCCACGACCGCACCCCGGACGTGGCCCACATGCATCGGGCCGGTGGGGTTGGCCGACACGAACTCGACGTTGACCTTCTTGCCCGCGCCAAGCGTGGAGCGGCCATAGTCCGGACCTGCGTCGAGAACCGTGCGGACCACACCCTGCCAGACGGCAGGCTTCAGCGTCAGGTTCAGGAAGCCCGGGCCCGCCACCTGCGCGGCGTCCACCCGGGGATCGGCCGCGAGGCCCGCAGCGAGGGCTTCGGCGATCTGGCGGGGGGGCAGGCCCGCGGGCTTGGCCAGCACCATCGCGGCATTGGTCGCCATGTCGCCATGGGCGGCATCGCGCGGGGGTTCCACCGCGATGGCAGCCGTTTCCAGCCCCGCCGGAAGCTCGCCCGCCGCGACCATCGCCGCCACTTCGGCCAGCACGAGGTCGCGGATATCGTTGAAGAGGTTCATGTCACTCACCTGTCATCCGCCTGTGGGGGTGCCAGAGGGGCAGGCGGCGGTCAAGGGTGGCCAGCATGGGCCCTTTCGGCCAATATCGCCAAACCGAGGGAGGAGACCGACATGTGGCCCGACCGACGCCTGTGCGACCTCTTGCGGATCGAGCATCCCGTCATCCAGGCGCCCATGGCCGGAGCAGCTACGCCAGCCCTCGCCAGTGCCGTCAGCAACGCGGGTGGCCTTGGCTCGCTTGGCTCTGCGGAATGGACGGCGGAAGAGGTGCGCGCGGCTGCGGCGGAAATGCGGGCCAAGACGAACCGGCCCTTCAACCTCAACTTCTTCATCCGCGATGCCCCCCACACCGACCCTGCCGTCCTGCAGCACACCCGCGAGCGCCTTGCGCCCTGGTATCACCGGCTTGGCCTTGGCGAGCCGCCTGGGACGCTGCCCGAGATCGGGCCGGGCTTTGATGACACGAAGCTGGCGCTTGTCCTCGACCTTCGCCCCCCGGTCGTCAGCTTTCACTTCGGTGCCCCGGGCCCCGCGGCGGTGGCGGCGCTGAAACTGGCGGGATGCCTGCTTCTGGGCACTGCGACCACATTGGCCGAGGCCCGCGCGCTGGAGGCTGCGGGCATGGATGCCATCATCGCGCAGGGGTATGAGGCCGGGGGCCACCGTGGCGCGCACCGCCCGAGGGCGCCGGGGGACGGGATCGGCACGCTGGCGCTGGTGCCGCAAGTGGCCGATGCTGTGAGCGTGCCCGTGATCGCGGCGGGCGGGATCGGCGACGGGCGCGGGATTGCGGCGGCCTTCGCGCTTGGCGCGGCGGGGGTGCAGATGGGCACGGCCTTCCTGTCCTGTCCCGAGGCCGGAACCGACGCCGCCCGCCGCGCCCGCCTTGCCCGGGCGCAGGACACCGACACGATGATGAGCGACGCCTTCTCGGGGCGCGCCGCGCGCACGTTGCGCTCGCGCTATGCCGAGGCGATGGAGGCCAGCCGCGCGCCGCTGCCCGGCTTCATGCAGATGTACGCCCTGTCCGATCCGCTGGTCGCTGCGGGTGACGAGGACGCGGCGAACTTCCACCTTTACGGCCAGAGCGCCGCCTTGAACCGCGATCTTCCGGCAGCGGACCTGATGCGCAGATTGCTGGAGGAAACGGCTACAGCCTTTGCCCGGCTGTCACCCCGCTGACCGCCGCAACCCTCCGCGGGGTAGCCCGACATGCTACCCCCGCGCCAACTTCTCCAACCTTGCTGCCCTCAGCCGGGCGAAGTCGTCGCCGGCGTGGTAGCTCGACCGTGTGAGGGGGGTGGCGGAGACCGTGAGGAAGCCCTTGCCGTAGGCTGCCGTCTCATAGGCCGCGAATTCCTCGGGCGGGATGAAGCGGTCCACGCGGTGGTGCTTGGGGGTGGGTTGCAGGTACTGGCCGATGGTCAGGAAATCGACATCGGCGGCGCGAAGGTCGTCCATGACTTGATGCACGGCCTGACGGTCCTCGCCCAGGCCCACCATGATGCCGGACTTGGTGAACATCGTGGGGTCGAGTTCCTTGACCCGTTGCAGAAGGCGCAAGGAGTGGAAGTAGCGCGCGCCGGGGCGAACCTCGGGATAAAGGCCCGGGACGGTTTCGAGGTTGTGGTTGAAGACATCCGGTTTGGCGGCGACCACGGTTTCCAGCGCCGAAGGTGGGCAGCGCAGGAAATCGGGGGTCAGCACCTCGATCGTGGTGGCAGGCGCGCGGTGGCGGATGGCGCGGATGGTCTGGGCGAAGTGATCGGCGCCGCCATCGGCAAGGTCGTCGCGGTCAACGGAGGTCACAACGACATGGGTCAGACCAAGCTGGGCCACGGCATGGGCCACGCGGCCCGGTTCGAACGCATCCAGCGACTGCGGCTTGCCCGTCGCCACGTTGCAGAAGGTGCAGCCGCGCGTGCAGATCTCGCCCAGAATCATCATCGTGGCGTGGCCCTG
>CAZVIS010000345.1:0-3729 GCA_964627355.1 uncultured Rhodobacterales bacterium | reverse complement strand
GCCTGCAGCAAGGCGCCCGCAGCGGCGATCACCCGGCCTGCGGGGTCATCTGATGGGCACGGCCCCGGCGGCTCGCTGTCGTCGCCGGTCACCGCGCGCAGTCCCGGCAATAGGGTGTCCAGGGCAGCGCCTCGAGACGCGCCTCGGCAATCGTGTTTCCGCAATGCGTGCAAATCCCGTAGTCGCCCGAGGCGATGCGCGCGACCGCAGCGCGGATCATCCGCAACTGCGCTTTCGTGCTTTGGCCAAGCTCTTCGAGTACCTCGTCCCCCTCGCGCTCGACCGCACGCTCTTCGACATCGGGGTCAGCCAGTTCCAGCAGATCGTCACGGATCCGCAGCATCCGGTCCTCGAGAACTCTGAGCGTTTCCCGCAGCTCTTCCGCACGCAACTCAAGGTCAGTCATCGATACCCTCCCAAACATGCCCAACCTTGGCCCCTGCGCCACAGCGTCGCGTTGATCCACGTCAAGGCGCGTCATATTCAAAACTTGAAATGTCAGAGACGGCTGCTATTGTGCCCTCTAGCGCCAGCATCCGGGGTCTTGCCATGCAACCTTCCGTCACCGCCTTTTTCGACGAGGCGACGAACACCATCAGCTACGTCGTGCAGGAACCCGAAGGGTCGGCCTGCGCGATCATCGATTCGGTTCTCGACTTCGACTATGCTTCGGGGCGGACGGACACGCGGTCGGCGGATGCGGTGGTGGCCCATGTCACGGCCCATGGGCTGCGGGTGGAGTGGTTGCTGGAAACCCATGTCCACGCCGACCACCTGTCAGCCGCGCCCTACCTGCAACAGCGTGTCGGCGGCCGGATCGGCATTGGAGAGCGGATTACCGTCGTGCAGGATACCTTCGGGAAGGTCTTCAACGAGGGTACGGCGTTCCAGCGCGACGGCAGCCAGTTCGACCGCCTGTTTGCCGATGGCGACAGCTTCATGATCGGCCAGATGAGGGCCGAGGTGCTGCATACGCCCGGCCACACCCCGGCCTGCCTGACCTATGTGATCGGCGACGCGGCCTTTGTCGGCGACACGCTGTTCATGCCCGACTTCGGCACCGCCCGCTGCGACTTTCCCGGCGGGTCGGCCGAGGTGATGTGGGCCTCGGTCCAGCGCATCCTTGCCCTGCCCGACGCCACCCGCATCTTCGTGGGCCACGACTACAAGGCCCCGGGCCGCGATGCCTTTGCCTGGGAGACGACGGTGGGCGCGCAGAAGGCGCGGAACGTGCATGTCGGGGGCGGGCGTTCACAAGCCGAGTTCGTGGCCTTGCGCGAGGCGCGCGACAAGACCCTGTCCATGCCCCGCCTCATCATTCCGTCCCTGCAGGTGAACATGCGCGCGGGCCACTTCCCCGAGGCAGAGGAGACCGGTCAGGTCTTCCTCAAGGTCCCGGTGAACGGGCTATGATGGCTTGGGTCTGGGGCCTTCTGGGCGGGTTGGTGATCGGGGGCGCGGGGGCGCTGTTCCTTCTGGCGAACGGTCGGGTGATGGGCGCCTCGGGCATCATCGGCGGGCTGATCGACGGTTCGGGACGCGGGAATGCGGGTGAGAGGGTCGCGTTTCTGGCGGGGCTGGTGGGGGTGCCAGCGGTGCTGGCCCTCTGGTTCGCGCCCGCGACGCATCTGACCGGGAACCTCGCGGTGATCGTGGTCGCGGGGCTGTGCGTGGGGCTGGGGACACGGCTGGCCAATGGCTGCACCTCGGGCCACGGCGTCTGCGGCATCTCGCGCCTGTCGCCGAGGGGGATCGTGGCGACGCTGTTCTACATCGGGGCGGGGGTGGCGACGGTCGTCCTGATGCGCCACGTCTGGGGGGTGATCTGATGCGGTTCCTCACGGCGTTTCTGGCGGGCGGGCTCTTCGGGGCAGGTCTTCTGCTGTCGGGGATGACCGACACGGCGCGCGTGCAAGGATTCCTGGACCTCTTTGGCGCCTGGGATCCGACTCTGGCCTTTGTGATGGGGGGAGCGATCCTGCCGATGGTGGTCGCCTGGCGTCTGAAAGGCGTGCCCCCCGCGCAGGGCGCCGCCCTGGCGCCGGACCTGGTCACGGGGTCGGTCCTGTTCGGGATCGGCTGGGGCCTTGCCGGCCTCTGTCCCGGGCCTGCCCTGGCCTCGATCAGCTTCGGCGGGACCGGCGGCGTGGTCTTTCTTCTCGCGATGGCGGCAGGTATGCTGTCGCAACCGTCCGTCCGCCGCCTGTGGCCGGCCGGCCGCCACGCCTGAAGGACCAAGCGCCCATGCTCGACCTCCGCCGCCTGACCGACACCTATGCCGTAGCCCCGCAAATCGCGCTGGAAGACCTGCCCGCCATCCGCGACGCAGGCTTCACCACGGTGATCGACAACCGCCCCGACGGCGAGATCCCGGGCGAGCTTCACACCGAGGCCATGCGCAGGGCGGCCGAGGCAGCGGGCCTTGCCTTCGTTGCCAACCCGGTGATCGGCGGCGCGCTGACGATGGAAAACGTGACCGCCCAGGCCGCCGCGATCGAGGCCGCGACGGGCCCGGTCCTGGCCTATTGCGCCAGCGGCAACCGGTCCTCGGTCGTCTGGGCGCTGGCCCATGCGGGCAAGCTGCCGACAGATGACCTGATCGGCATCCCTGCACGCTTTGGCTATCAGCTGGCCCACCTGCGCGGCCAGATCGAGGCGCTTGCCGGGCGCTGACCGGCCGCGGCGGGGCGGTCACATGCCCGACGTCGCGGCAACAGGACCGCGCGCGGCGGGCAGGGTTCCCGGTCGGGCCCGGTGATGCGTTACCGCGTCCCGGTGCGTCGCAGCGCGTCGTCAAGCGTTGCCAGACCCGGGGCGAGATCGGTTTCTGTGCGCGCGACCGGCATCGCGTCCTCGATCAGGCGGACGGCACGCATGCCGCGCGCCTGGCCAAGCTTGCCTCCGGCGGTGCGGGCGCATCCGGGTGCCTCGATGTCGATGCGGTCGAGGCTGGCCCCCGGCAGAGGCAGCGTTTCGCCCGACGTCAGCGCCATGACCTGCGACAGGGGCAGCGAGACACGCGCGATCACCGCGTCCATCGTGACTTGCGCCGCATTCACCTGCTCGGTCAGCGCTGCCTGAAACACCATGGCCGCCGCCGCCTCGGACAAATCCGCGCGTTGCGGCGGGGCGGGACCGCGCCCCTCGGCCGGAAGGGCCAGCAGGACCATCCCGGTTTTCTTGCCGCCCGCAAGCGCCACTTCCGCCTTCAGAACCCGGAATGGCGCGTCGTCGAGGATCAGCGCCAGCGCGCGCATGTCTTCAAGACACGAGGCATAGCGAAACCCTGCAGCCCAGATCATGTCGTCGGTTCCATCGGTGGCCGAACCCAATCCCTGCAGGGCCCGGTCGATCATGGGCTGCACCAGCACGGCATCGGTGCGCGTCGGTTTGCGCGGCACGGGGACATTCGGCAGCACGCGTCCAAGCGTCTGCCACTCGACCGTGCCCGCCAGCACCGTAGGCGACAGCACCATCACGCCGAGGCCGTCGCCGGGGCCGCCGACCATCGCCACCAGCGACAGGTCAGGCAGCGCCTCCATCAACTCGGCCAGCGAGCAGACCATGACCTTGCAGGACGTCACACTTAAGCCCAGTCCGGCCGCATCGCGCGCGGCGCGTTCCAGCCGCAAGGGCAGCAGATCGGAAGAGCGTCGCGTAGGGAAAGAGGGTAGATCTCGGTGGTCGCCGTATCCTTAAAAAATGATGGATGGTCAGCGCCAGCTGAAA
>CAZVIS010000344.1:0-3737 GCA_964627355.1 uncultured Rhodobacterales bacterium | reverse complement strand
TCCAGCGCCGCCAGCAGGTCCACCGCCGCGTCGCTGTCGTTGTAGGCCGGGCCCCCCACAAGGCTGAACCCGGTCAGCGACACCATCGCGTCGATCTTCGCACCATCCGGCCCAAGGAAGTAGCTGTTCACCGCAGGCCGGGCGTCGAGGCCGCCCGCAAAACCCGCCATCACCGCGATCCCCTTGGCCTCAAAGGCCGCGATGACCGCATCGTAATGCGCGGTGTCCGACGCCAGCACATAGGACCGCAGCAGCAGCAGGCCCACGGTCTTGGTCGCACCGGCAGGTCGCGGCAGCAGCGCGGGATCGGTCGTGATCCGGCCCGCCAGCGACGGGTGGTACAGCCCAACCTCGGGATACTCGACCGGCGCCTTCACCGGCGTCCCGCGCCAGGCCTTCTCGGAGGCGTACTTCGACAGCAGCATCCGGATCATCTGCTCGACATTGTCGTCCGACCCGCCCAGCCAGTATTGCATCGCCAGAAAATAGGACCGCATGTCCTGCGCCTTGCCGGGCAGGAACCGCAGGATCTGCGGGATGCGCCGCAGGATCTTCATCTGGCTTTCGCCCGAGGACCGCTTCTTCGTCTTGGGCTTCAGCTTCTTCAACAGTGCCATCAAGCCCGTCGCGGGCTTTGACATGTCCACGCTGCCCATCTTGGTCAGGTGGACGACCTGCTCGTCCGCGATCACGCCGACAAAGGCATCGAGCGCATCCCGCCGCGCCTGCAGGTCGGGCAGGATCGCGGTGATGTGCTCCTCGATGAACAGCAGATTCGCGACGATGATCTGCGCGCCCGCGACCGCATCCTTGGCGACCTGCAGAGCGCCCGGATTCTCGGCCCATTCGGCCGCGGCGTGGATCGAAACGTTCAGCCCCGGATAATCCAGCGCCAGCTTCGGCAGCACCCGCGCCGCAGGCCCCGCCGCATGGTGGTCCAACGTGATGATGACCACGTTGTAGGCCGCCGGAAGGATGGCGCGGTCAACGAGCATAATGCGCCTTAGCCTCGTACAACGTCTCGACGCTGATCTCGTGCAGGCCCTTGTCGGCCGCGAATTTCTCGGTGTTGCGCTTGGCCTTGCCGCGGACAAAGAAGGGGATCTTCCGCAACTCGCGCTCGGCCTCGGCCAGCCAGACCATGACGTCCGACCCGGTTGAAACCGGCTCATTCACCTTGGCCGAAATATCCCCGCCGGAGGCTTCCTGCACCTCCACGGGAATTGCCGCTTCCTCGCGCGCGACCGCCTTGCCGCCATGATGGCTGGCGCCTGCCGCGTCGTGGAACTCGAAGTCCTCGCGGAACATCGTCAGCAGATGCTCCTCCAGCCCCATGACCAGGGGATGCACCCAGGTGTCGAAGATGACGTTCGCCCCCTCGAACCCCATCTGGGGCGAGTAGCGGGCGGGGAAGTCCTGCACGTGGACGGGGGACGAGATCACGGCGCAGGGGATGCCCAGACGCTTGGCGATATGCCGCTCCATCTGCGTGCCGAGGATTAGCTCGGGCGACAGCGCCGCGATGGCCGCCTCGACCTCCAGATAGTCGTCGGTAATCAGCGCCTCGACGCCGTAATCCTTGGCAAAGGCGCGCATGGGCCGGGCGAATTCGCGGTTGTAGCAACCCATCCCGCAGACCTCGAAGCCGATCTCGTCGCGGGCGATGCGGGCGGCGGCCATGACGTGGGTGGCGTCGCCGAAGAGGAACACGCGCTTGCCCGTGAGGTAGGTCGAATCGACCGAGGCCGACCACCACGGCTGGCGCAGCCGAGCCTCATCAGTGCGGACAGGCAGGCCGGAAAGGGCGGACACCTCGGCGAGGAAATCGCGGGTGGCGTTGACGCCGATCGGGGTGACGCGGGTGTATTTCTGCCCGAACGCCTTCTCGCAGTACCGCGCGGCGCTTTCGCCGGTTTCGGGGTACATAAGAACGTTGAAATGCGCGGCCCCCATGCGGGCGATGTCTGCGGGGGTGGCGCCCATGGGCGCGCAGACGTTCACGGCGATGCCCATGTCCGCCAGCATCCGCGTCATCTCGGTGATGTCGTCACGGTGGCGGAAGCCAAGCGCCGTGGCCCCCAGCAGATTGCAGGTCACCGCCGCCGTCCGCTCCATCGGCTTGGCCAGCGCGCGCACGATCTGCAGGAAGGTCTCGTCCGCGCCGAAGTTCTCTTTCCGGCTGTAGGACGGGAGGTCGAGGGCAATCACCGGCACCGGGATCCCCATGGTGGACGCAAGCCCCCCCGGATCGTCCTGGATCAGTTCGGCGGTGCAAGAGGCGCCGACGATCATCGCCTGCGGGCGGAAGCGGTCATACGCGTCCATGCAGGCGGTCTTGAACAGGCCCGCCGTGTCGGCCCCCAGATCGCGCGCCTGGAAGGTGGTGTAGGTGACGGGCGGACGGGCGCCCCGACGCTCGATCATCGTGAAGAGGAGATCGGCATAGGTGTCACCCTGCGGCGCGTGCAGCACGTAGTGCAGGCCGGTCATGCCGGTCGCAACGCGCATCGCGCCGACGTGGGTCGGACCTTCGTATGTCCAGAGGGTCAGCTTCATTCCGCCGCCTCCAGCCGGTTGGGGTGCTGGCGCAGGGCCGCACGACGGCGGAGAGGGCGCGCAAACAGGGCCGCCAGATCCCCCGCCTGCTCGTAAAAATGCACCGGGCTGAAGACCAGCTCGATCGCCCACTTGGTCGTCAGCCCCTCGGCCTCCAGCGGGTTGGCCAGCCCCAAGCCGCAGACCGTCAGTTCCGGGCGAGAGGCTCGCACGCGGTCGAGCATCCGGTCCACGTCCTGCCCTTCGGCGATGACCGGCCCGGCGGGGAGGAGCGCCAGATCCGGCCCGTGAATGGCCTGGTGCAGGAACGGGGTGCCGACCTCGACCGCGCGCATCCCGCACTCGGCGGTCAGGAACCGCGCAAGGGGGATTTCCAGCTGGCTGTCGGGAAAGAAGAAGACGGATTTGCCCGCCAGTGTCTCGGCCGCCGCTGCAATGGCGCGACGCGCGCGGGCGCGTGGGGCGGCAGTGACGGCCTCGAAAAGCGCAGGGGCCACGCCGAATTCGGTCGCGATGGCCTGCAGCCAGCGCGTGGTGCCATCCTCGCCAAAGGGGAAAGGCGCGGGAATGGGCCGGGCGCCGCGGCGGGTCAGGGCGGCATGCGTGTCGCCGAGGAAAGGTTGGGTCAGGGCAAAGACGGTGTTCGGGCCGACGCCGCTGGCTTCCGCCGCGCGGTGCGCAGGCAGAACGCGGACGGGGCCGATGCCGAGGGCCTTTAGCAGCGCCAGCATCTGATCCTCGACCACATCGGGCAGGGCGCCGACGACCAGCAACTCCCGGGCCTCGGTCGAAGGCAGGGCAGGGACCAGCGCCGCAAGGCAGGCATCTTCACCTTGGGTAAAGGTCGTCTCGATGCCCGAGCCCGAGTAGTTGTAGGTCCGCACCCCCGGATGCGCGATGTTCGCCCGCTCTGCCGCGCGGGCGAGGTCCAGCTTGATGACCTCGGACGGGCAGGAGCCGACAAGGAACAGCTGCCGGATGTCGGGGCGGCGGGACAGCAGGCGGGCAATCTCGCGCTCCAGCTCCACCTGCGCGTCGGCCAGACCGGCGAGGTCCTTCTCTTCCAGAATCGCCGTGCCGAAGCGCGGCTCGGCAAAGATCATCACCCCGGCGGCCGACTGCAGAAGATGGGCGCAAGTCCGGCTGCCGACCACCAGAAAGAAGGCGTCCTGCATCTTGCG
>CAZVIS010000343.1:0-3758 GCA_964627355.1 uncultured Rhodobacterales bacterium | reverse complement strand
CGTTCGGCGCCCCGCGCATCACCAAGGACGGCGTCACCGTCGCCAAGGAGATCGAGCTTTCCGACAAGTTCGAGAACATGGGCGCGCAGATGGTGAAGGAAGTCGCCAGCCGCACCGCCGATGACGCGGGCGACGGTACCACCACCGCGACCGTGCTGGCCCAGGCCCTCATCAAGGACGGCCTGAAGTCGGTCGCCGCCGGGATGAACCCGATGGATCTCAAGCGCGGGATCGACCTCGCGGTGACCAAGGTGATCGCCGCCGTCAAGGCCGCCTCGCGCCCGGTCAAGGACTCGGACGAAGTCGCCCAGGTCGGCACCATCTCGGCCAACGGCGAGGCGCAGATTGGCCGCTTCATCGCCGACGCGATGCAGAAGGTCGGCAACGAGGGTGTCATCACCGTTGAAGAGAACAAGGGCCTTGAGACCGAAGTTGAAGTGGTCGAGGGCATGCAGTTCGACCGCGGGTACCTCTCGCCCTACTTCGTGACCAACGCCGACAAGATGGTCGCCGAGATGGAGGATGTCCTGATCCTCATCAACGAGAAGAAACTCTCGTCGCTGCAGCCGATGGTCCCGCTGCTGGAGGCCGTGATCCAGTCGCAGCGTCCGCTGCTGATCATCGCCGAAGACGTCGAAGGCGAGGCTCTGGCCACGCTGGTCGTCAACAAGCTGCGTGGCGGCCTGAAGATCGCGGCCGTGAAGGCCCCGGGCTTCGGCGACCGTCGCAAGGCGATGCTGCAGGACATCGCGATCCTGACCGGCGGGCAGGTCATCTCGGACGACCTCGGCATGAAGCTCGAGAACGTCACGATCGACATGCTGGGCCGCGCCAAGAAGGTCTCGATCACCAAGGACAACACCACCGTCATCGACGGCGCCGGTGACAAGGCCGAGATCGCGGCTCGCGTCAGCCAGATCCGCCAGCAGATCGAGGACACCACCTCGGACTACGACAAGGAAAAGCTGCAGGAGCGTGTGGCCAAGCTGGCAGGCGGCGTTGCCGTCATCCGCGTCGGCGGCATGACCGAAGTCGAAGTGAAAGAGCGCAAGGACCGCGTCGATGACGCCCTGAACGCGACCCGTGCAGCCGTGCAGGAAGGCATCGTCGTCGGCGGCGGCGTGGCGCTGATCCAGGCGGGCAAGACGCTTGACGGGCTGAAGGGCGCCAACAGCGACCAGGACGCCGGCATCGCCATCGTCCGCAAGGCGCTGGAAGCTCCGCTGCGCCAGATCGCGCAGAACGCCGGTGTGGACGGCTCGGTCGTGGCAGGCAAGGTGCGGGAATCGAACGACAAGTCGTTCGGCTTCAACGCCCAGACCGAAGAGTACGGCGACATGTTCGCCTTCGGCGTGATCGACCCGGCCAAGGTCGTGCGGACCGCGCTGGAAGATGCGGCCTCGGTCGCGTCGCTGCTCATCACCACCGAGGCGATGATCGCCGACAAGCCGGCCGACAAGGCGGGTGCCGGTGCCGGTGGCGGCATGGGCGGCGGCATGGGCGGCATGGGCGACTTCTGATCGCCTGACGCTTGAAGGAAAACGGGGGGCGGTCCGCAAGGGCCGCCCCTTTTCCTTTTGCGGGGATGGTGGCGGTTGTGTCAGCTTGTCGCAGGTCGGGGCAAAGGGGGGACACCATGGCCGATACCAAGCCTGTGCCGAATACGGCGCCTGTCGTGCTGTTCATGTCGGCGTTTCTGCTGTTCAGCATCTGGAAGGCGGTCGCCTTGCCCGGGGGCGAGTGGCCTCCGGCGGCGCTGGCCTACATGCATTTCGGGCTGGATCTGGCGCTGACGGTGTTGCTGCTGGTGCTGCTGGTCACGTTGCGGCAGACGCGCCCGGGGCCGTTGCGGGTGCTGGCCTATGTCGTGGGACCTGCGGGGCTTGCGGCGGGGGCGGCGCTTTTGTGGATCCGGTTGTCGAGCGACCTCGGCTGGTGGACCGGGCACCTCAATCCCTGAGGAAGTGCCCCTCACGCAGGAAGGTCAGGGTCTGCGCGATCACCGACGGATCCCACATGAGGAAGGTGTGGGTCACGGGCAGGGTGATGTGGTCGGCCATCCCCGCGACCTCGGTGCTGGCGACGGACACCTTGCCGTCGTTCTGCCCTTCGATCATCGCGGAATAGAGGGGGTTGAGCGACCGCGTTCCCGCGATCACCCCCACGGGATAGTCCACGGGCGGCAGGCGGGCGGGCAGGGCGTCGGGGCCGGTGCCAAGTTCCATCCCCGCCGGGCCGTTGATCCAGCGGAACGGGGCGAGGGGGGAGAGGCGGTCCACCAGTTCCGAGCCTGCGTTCGGCGGGGCCAGCATCACCACGCGGCCGAGGTTCGGCGGGCGATGCTCGACCATCCACTGGCGCAGGAGGATCCCGCCCATGGAATGGGTGACGAAGTGGACCCGGCCGGGACCGCAGGCGGCAACCGCCTCTCCCACATGCGCGGCAAGGTCCGCGACCGGCGCGCGGGTCGAGGGGTAGCCGAGGTTGACGACCTGGTATCCCTGCCCCGCCAGCGACCGCGCCATGAGCGCCAGGGACGCCGGACCCCGGCCCAATCCATGCAAAAGCACCACGCAGTCGGCATGGGCGGGCGCGGGGGGCAGGTTCAACAGGGACAGAAGCGCAATCGCGGATCGCATGCGGTGGATGTAGGCCCCACGATCCGCCCGGCCCAAGGATGACGTTGCGTCACGGTCTGGACAAGGCCTGCCGGGCCGGTCAGCCTGTGGCGATGAGCGTTCCCCCCGCCCTGCGTCTGGCCCTGCTGACCGCGCTGGCCATGGCCGCCTTTGCGGCGAATTCGGTGTTGAACCGGATGGCCGTGGGGGGTGGGCTGATCGGGGCCGAGGGCTTTGCGGTAATCCGGGTGGCGGCGGGGGCGGGGATGCTGGCCGCGCTGGTGGGCTGGCGGCATCTGGCGCGGGGCGCGGACCTGTGGCCCGGGTGGACAGGGCGCGGCGCTGGGGTGGCAGGGCTGCTCGTCTATCTCTTCGGGTTTTCCGCAGCTTACCGGGCGCTGGAGGCGGGGACGGGCGCGCTGGTCCTGTTCGGGTGCGTGCAGATCACGATGTTCGCCGGGGCTGTAATTGCGCGAGAGGCGGTGCCGGGGCGGCGCTGGCTGGGGGCGGGGATCGCCTTTGCGGGGCTGGTTCTGCTTTGCGCGCCGGGAGGGGCGGCGGTGCCACTTCTGCCCGCACTGGCGATGGCGGCGGCGGGGGTGGGGTGGGGCGTCTATTCGCTCGCCGGGCGGGGCAGCCGGGACGCGCTGGCGGGGACCGCCGCGAATTTCGTGCTGGCGCTGCCGGTGGCTTTGGGCGTGGCGCTGGCTTCGGGCGTGTCGTTCGAGGCGACGGGGGGCGGGGTGGCGCTGGCGGTGGTCAGCGGGGCGGTGACCTCGGGGCTGGGCTATGCGCTGTGGTATGCGGTGCTGCCGGGGTTGGGGGCCGCGCGGGCGGCTGTGGCGCAGTTGACGGTGCCGGTGATTGCGGCGGGGGCGGGGGTGGTGTTTTTGGCCGAGCCGGTGGGGTGGCGGTTCGGGGTGGCGGCGGTGCTGGTGTTGGGAGGCGTGGCGGTCGCTTCGCTGGCGCGGCGCTGAGGCGCTGGACTTGGGGCGGCGCTTCGGCGACCAAGAGGCATGAAGGCGAAATCTCCGCGTCTGGCCGTGCGCGCGCTGATCCTGCGGGAGGATCGGCTGCTGCTCGTGAACGCCTGGCCGGGGCAGCGGTCGGATCTGTGGTGTGCGCCGGGGGGCGGGGTCG
>CAZVIS010000342.1:0-3763 GCA_964627355.1 uncultured Rhodobacterales bacterium | reverse complement strand
TCGCCCGAGACGTAGAGTTCGGGGATCGGGGCGAGGTTCGAGATGGACATGGACGGCGGTCTTTCCGGTGGCTGGCGGCGTGAGATGGACAATTCCCGCGCCTCCTAACGCCGTAGCTCTGCCTGCCGCAAGCGGACTGGCAAATTTGTCCCAAACAAAAGGCGGAAATGTCGCCGGTCCCGCCTGAAGTGGAACGTTGTCCGCGAAAGCCGGGCGCGGGGCGGAATGCAGGTCCGGTCAGTGGCCCGCGAGGAACCGCTCGGCGTCCAGTGCGGCCATGCAGCCCATTCCGGCGCTGGTGACGGCCTGACGGTAGATGTGGTCCGTCAGGTCGCCCGCCGCAAAGACGCCGGGGATCGAGGTCGCGGTGCCGCCGGGGGTGACCTTCACATAGCCGCCGTTGTGCAGCTCGAGCTGGTCCTTCACCAGTTCCGACGCGGGCGAGTGGCCGATGGCCACGAAGAAGCCCGCGCAAGGGATGTCCTGCGTGGCGCCCGTGCGGACGTCGCGGGCGCGGACGCCGGTCACGCCAAGGGGAGTGTCCGTGCCCAGAACCTCGGCCACCTCGTGGTGCCAAAGGAGGCTGACCTTGGGGTGCTTGAAGAGGCGGTCCTGCAGGATCTTTTCGGCCCGCAGGGTGTCGCGGCGGTGGATCAGCGTGACCTTCGAGGCGAAGTTGGTCAGGAACAGCGCCTCTTCCACCGCGGTGTTGCCGCCACCGATCACCACGACCTCTTTGCCGCGGTAGAAGAACCCGTCGCAGGTGGCACAGGCCGAGACGCCAAAGCCCTTGAAACGTTCCTCGGACGGCAGGCCCAGCCATTTCGCCTGCGCGCCGGTGGCGAGGATCAGGGCGTCGGCGGTGTAGGTGATGCCACTGTCGGCGCGGGCGGTGAAGGGGCGTGCGGAAAGGTCGAGCGCGGTGATGTAGTCCGAGATTACCTCGGCCCCCATGGCCTTGGCATGCTCTTCCATCCGCACCATCAGGTCGGGGCCCATGACGTGGCTGTCGCCAGGCCAGTTCTCGACCTCGGTCGTGATGGTGAGTTGCCCGCCCGGTTGCAGACCCTGGATCAGCAGGGGTTCCAGCATCGCGCGCGCCGCATAGACGGCGGCGGTATAGCCTGCGGGGCCGGAGCCGATGATGAGAAGGCGGGTGTGGCGGGTCTCGGCCATGGCGGGTTCCTTCGGGGGTGGGCGTCAGATGTAGCGGGGCCGCAGGGCGGAAGGAAGGGCATGCGTTGCAAGGCCGTCATGCCTTGGGGAGGGGCGGTTTCCAATTCTTGCGCGCAGGTGAAACTTTATTGCGGGGGACGGCACGTTCGCGTAAGCAATGCGCAATTGCCCAAGATGAGGACACCATGGCCGGATCGAAGCTGGACCCGATCGACCGTCAGATCCTGGCCGAGCTGCAGGCCGACGGGCGGATGACGAACGTGGAACTGGCGCGAAGGGTGGGCATCTCGGCGCCGCCCTGCCTGCGTCGGGTGCGGACGCTGGAGGAGGCGGGATACATCAAGGGCTATCACGCCGACATCGACGCGCGCGAACTGGGGTTCGAGGTTGCCGTGTTCGCGATGGTGCGCCTGCACAGCCAGGCCGAGGCGGATTTGAGTGCCTTTGAGGATCGCTGCAGGGCGTGGCCACTTGTCCGTGAATGCCACATGCTGAACGGCGAGATCGATTTCATCCTGAAATGCGTCGCACCGGATTTGTCGTCGTTTCAGACCTTCCTGACCGGTGAATTGCTGAAGGCCGAGAATGTTTCGAGTGTAAAGACCAGCCTTGTCATCCGCTGCGCCAAGGATGATCCGGGCGTGCCCTTCGATGTGCTGGAGGAGCGCTTGAAGCGAACGGCCTAACCCGGGCGTTCAGCGAGCGGCAATCGCGACGGCGCGGTGAGCCGGAGCGGGAAGAGATCCCGGATGCTGCTTGGCTGCACGCTGGAAGGGCAGCGCGGGCAGCCCATCTGTCTTATGGGCGATGACGGACTTCATCCAGCGCGGAAGCAGGTCTTCGCTATCGTCAGCCGCTGATCCGGTTGCAGGAATTGGCGCCATGATATGCTCCTCTCCGCATTGATAACCACAAGAGGCTTACTGACCTTTTGTGGCAACGATTAGGCGTGCGGGGTATCGCCGGGGGTAACATTGCGGTTTTCTTCTGGCAAACGGCCGAAATCTTACCCTCACTACGGAATAGTCATGACACAGAGTTGAATGTTCCGCAACCTAAAGGCGAATGGCGGAAAGAAGACGGCCGTAGTCTGCCTCGCCCAGATGATTGCTTCGGCGATACGAGTAGAAGCGGTCAGCATCGCTGTAGGTGCAATGCCGTGTCCAGGTTGCATGATGCAGGCCTGCCGCGCGCAGGCGGTGCAGGCCGTAGGCAGGCAGGTCGAACTGCGCACGGTCGCCCGTGCCACCCGCAAAGAAGCGCGCATTGTCGGGATCGTTGGCCAGAAACCCCTCGACGAACTCGGGGCCGACCTCATAGGCGGGCTGGCTGATGGTGGGGCCAATGACAGCGCGAATCCCGGCGGGCGTGGCGCCTAGGGCGACCATGGCCGCAATCGTCGCCTCGAGCACACCGTGCAACGCGCCACGCCATCCGGCGTGTGCCGCGCCGATCACCCCGGCCACGGGATCGGCGAAGAGCACCGGCTGGCAGTCGGCGGTCAGCACGGCCAGCGCCAGGCCCGGTGTCCGCGTCACCATCGCGTCGGCCCGCGGACGAATCGTCAGGGGTCCAGTCACCGTCACGACATCGGGCGAATGCACCTGATGCACGCTGACCAGCGCCTCGGGGCCAAGGTCGAGGGCGGCGGCGGCGCGCGCGCGGTTGATGGCCACGATGTCCGACTGGTCCGTCGATCCTGCGCCGCAATTCAGTCCCGCAAAGATACCCGAGGACGCCCCGCCCCTGCGCGTGAAGAACCCATGCCGGAACGGCAGCGCGTCCGAGGTGATGATCTCGAGCATCGGGTGTCTTCCGGGCATCAGGCGAATCCGGGCGGTGGCGGCGAATTGTGCGGGTGGAATGCCAGCGCCTTGAAGAGCGAACCCATTTCTGCCGGGTGGGTCAAGCGCCGATGCGCGGCAAGGTGGCTGTCAAGCGACGCGCCCGTCAGGCCGGCGGCCAGCCGCGCCGCCCGCTGATCGATCCCGAGGCGCCGGAGGAACGTGCCCTGCCCTGTCAGCGCCGTATGGGCGATGGTGGGGGCGGCCAGCGCCAGTGCCTCGAAATCGACGTGCGCGGTCAGGTCGGCCTCGCCCGGGTGGGCAAGGGGGGCGTCGGGAGTGTGGGCGCGCAGGGCCTGCAACGTATCACCCCGCGACCGCCAGCCGCCGTAGTCGATGATGAGGGCTGCGCCGCCCTGGCGGCTGATCCGATCGGCGAGGGCCTGCATGACGGGGGCAGCCTGAGGGCAGATCTCGATCAGGGTGCCGGGCGGGTCGGCGGCAAAACGGCGGTCGGGGCAGGGGATCGGGGGCGAGAGGCCGAAGGTCAGGGTACCTTCAGCCAGCCCCACCATCCGCTCGCGCCAGCCTTCGGGGGTACGGAGGAACTGGCGTATGGGCAGGGCATCGAAGAACTCGTTGGCGAGAAGAAAGAGGGGGGTCTGGGGCAGGTCGTCGGCACTGTCGATCCACGTGGGGCAGTCGAGTGTCCGCGCCTGCACCGCGCGCAAGGCGGGCGAGGCCTCGACCAGCACCACGCGGGCAGCGGCGTGAAAGCCGGGGACGGCGCGGGTGGCGCGCAG
>CAZVIS010000341.1:0-3773 GCA_964627355.1 uncultured Rhodobacterales bacterium | reverse complement strand
TGTCCAAGGCCGACGGCTCGCAGGTGACGGACCTGCAGCGCGATGCGCTGGTGGCTGCAGGGGTGGGCCCTGGGGACATCTGGGAGGATCGCGCCTCGGGGGCGGTGGACGCGCGGCCGGGGCTTGAGGGGTGCCTCAAGGCGCTGCGGCCCGGCGACGTGCTGGTGGTGTGGAAGCTTGACCGGCTGGGGCGCAGCCTTGTGCATCTCGTCGGGCTGGTGCGGGATCTCAATGCGCGGGGCGTCGGCCTGCGCGTGCTGACGGGCGAGGGGGCGGCGCTGGACACCACGACGCCCGCGGGGCGCATGGTCTTTGGCATCTTCGCGGCCCTGGCCGAGTTCGAGCGGGATCTCATCCGCGAGCGGACGATGGCCGGGCTGGCGGCCGCCCGGGCGCGGGGACGGCGGGGCGGGCGGGCCTTCGGCCTGACCCGCGCGCAACTGAGGCTCGCCCAGGCCGCGATGGCCAACCGCGCGACGGGGGTGGCCGCCCTCTGCGCCGAACTCGGCATCACCCGCGCCACCCTCTACCGCTACGTAGCACCCGACGGCAGCCTGCGGCCCCAGGGGCAGCGGCTCCTGGAGGGGTAGGCGGCCCGGGGTCGGGCCGCCCCTTCTGTCACATCACTGGCCCTGCCAGATCCATCGTATGGGCGGCAGTGAAGGGATCGTCGGTAAAGGCCTGCGAGCCTGGGCCGTCGTCCACGATGATCTCGAAGGCGGTGAGGTCGCCGTAGAAATTGGTCTTGCCCCAGGCGTTGCCGAAGGCCAAGTCGTGGCTGCCTGCATTGGCGAAGGTACCCTCAAAGGCCGCATCCGCGGTCTTCCTGTCATCGACCCAGAGCTGCATCCGCCCGCCCTCGAGACGCAGTTCGATGTCATGCGCGGCGGTGTCGTTGACCTTGATGCCGGTGGAGTAGAGCCGCACCTCCTGTCCGAGGCTCGAGAAGGCCCGGGCCAGGACCGTGCCCGTCGCATCGACCGAGATGATGAAGCTGCCGTGCAGGCGCGCCACCTCGCCCGCGGCCCCCGCCTGGTCGGCATCGAGCGTCAGCGCGATGGTGACATCGTCAGAGTGGAGCATCTTTGCGACGTACTCCCGGTCGATCGCAGCGCTGATGCCTGCGGCGCCAAGCTGCACGCCGCTCCCCGAGGCGGTCTTTGCTGGTGCCAGAAGGGTTTCCGCGCCCTCAGCATAGACGGCGAAGGCGCCGCTGTCGTCGAGCCGCACGAGGCCGTCGCCGGCCACCGTGACCGCCTCTGCTGCGCTATCGGGTTCAGGGGCAGGCAGTTCCGCCGGGGACGGCAGCGCGACGGGTTTGGCAGCGGTGAAGGGGGCGTCGGTGAAAGCCTGCGAACCTGCGCCGTCGTTCACCAGCGCCTCGAAGGCAAGAAGGTCGCCGTAGAAGTTGGTCTTGCCCCAAGCGTTGCCGAAGGTCAGGTCATGCGTGCCCGCATCGGCGAAGGTACCTTCGAAGGCGGCATCCGCGGTCTTCTTGTCATCGACCCAGAGCTGCAGCCGCCCGCCCTCGAGACGCAGTTCGATGTCATGGGCGGCGGTGTCGTTGACCTTGACACCGGTAGAGACGAGTTTCACCTCCTGTCCGAGACTTGAGATGGCGGTGGCCACGACCGCGCCTTTGGAATCGACCGCGATGACGAAGCTGCCGTGCAGGCGCGCCACCTCGCCCACGGTCCCCGCCTTGTCGGCATCGAGCGTCAGCGCGATGGTGACGTCGCGGGTCTGGAGCATCGAGGCCACATGCTCGCGGTCGATCGCGGCGCTGACGCCTGCGGCACCAAGCTGCACGCCGTTCGCCGAGGCTGTCTTTGCCGGTGCCAACAGGGTTTCCTCGCAGCCGGCATAGACTGCGAAGGCGCCGCTGTCGTCCAGCCGCACCAGGCCGTCGCCGTCCACCGCGACCGCCAGCGTCTCGCTGTTGATCTTGCCGTCGGGCGTCCGGACGGTCAGCCTCACGTCATAGGTGCCGCCGCTGCTGTAGCTGTGGGTCACGGTCTTGCCGGTGGCGGTGCTGCCGTCGCCGAAGGACCAGAGATAAGTGGTGCCCGCGGGCTGCGACCCGGTGGTGAGGCTGGCGTCGAAGTTGCGGATCTGGTCGCCCGCCACCGGCGTCATCACATGGAAGGCCGCGTCGAGCACGGTGTTGGCCGACGGGGTCAGGGTGGCCACGGCGCCGGCATCGAGCTGGTCGAGAAGGCTGCCGGGCAGGGCCACAAACCTGTGCACCCCATCGACCGTCTGCAACGAGGAAGCGACGAAGACATTGCCGTACCAGCCCGCCGCATAGGGGTTCTGATCCTGCACGATGGCGTTCTTCGTCACCGTCCAGCCGGACTGGCCGCTGAAGCCGTTGATGGCCGCAGTAGCGTTCTGGGTGATCGTGACGCCAGTCGATGTTTCGGCGACCGAAATCTTCGGGATCTCGACGTCGGTATCGAGGCCATCCGCATTGCCGCCATCGGCATGCAGGACCGAGTTGCTGCGGATGGTAAGGCCCGCCGCCTCGCCCACGGTGATGCCATGGGTATGGGCGTTGACGATCACGTTGTTCTCGATGGTGATGCGCTGGTAGAACATTTCCGGTCCGGCCAGTCCGCGGTCGACCAGGTCGTTGCGCATGAAGATCGACTGGGTGAAGTCGCCCTCGCCGATGTCGAGCATGTTGTTCCGGATTACGATGTCGGTCGAGGGGCGGGTGGACCCGTTCGTCCAGAACTGGATCATGTCCGAGTGGTCGCCAGAATTGGGCGACGTCTTGAAATCGTGGATATGGTTGCCCTCGATCACCGCGCCCTGCACAGCCACGAAGTTCAGCCCGTCCATCCGCATCGAGTGGATGTCGTTGTCTGCCACCGTTAAGTTGTTGATGCTGGTGAACACCGCCCCTTTCCAGAAGCCCTGCATCTCGCAATCCTCGACGCGTACCCCGCTGGAGTCGCGGATCGAGAGGCCGATGCCATAGCCATAGCCGTCCGCCGTGGCCGAGACCCCCTTGGCGGCGTCGCCGTCGAAGGTGCAGCCTTCGAAGGTCACGTTGCTGCTGCCGTAGCCGACCTTGAAGGGGGCTGTGTAGAGGGCATCCCCCGTCTGGAACGTGTAGTCGAAGGTCACGTCCTTGAACGTCAGGTTCGACACGCCGCGCAGGTCGAGGCCGGAGAACTCGGGCGGGTTCGCGGGGTCGGCGGCGGCGATCGTCACCGGGCTGGTGAACCCCTTGCCGAAGGCGGTGGTGGTGCCGAGGAAGAGATTGCCGTAATCCCCCCCCGCCAGAAGGATCGTGTCGCCGCTGCCTGCCTTTGACAGGGCCGCAGTCAATTGAGCGGCGCTGGATACCGTGATCGTCGTTGCCATGATGTCCCGTTGTCCCTTGTCGCGTGAGGATCCCCGCGGCCCTTGAGAGGCGCGGGGAAATGGTGGCCTTGCCCTGTGACCGGTACGTAACCGCGCCAAGGGTGAACAGGGTCACAAGCTGGCGCGCGCTCATGGCCGAAACGTGCCCGGATTGCGGCACGGCGGCGGAAAGCCCCCAAATCTGCAGGTAATTCACGGGCTTGGCCGGGAATCTGTGGCGTTATCGCAACGATTGGACGCCGGCGGGAAACGGCCCATGACCATCCCTGCCACATTCCTTAACAGATTCGGGCAGACCTAGCCGGGCGGGGCAGAGGGTGTCACCGCAGCCGAGGCCCCCGCACCAAGCCGGATGTTCAGCGCGATGAAGGCCTGCGCGCGGGTGGCGCGGGCCTCGGCGC
>CAZVIS010000340.1:0-3778 GCA_964627355.1 uncultured Rhodobacterales bacterium | reverse complement strand
GCGGAATGAAGGCCATCGTGTTCGACATCGGCAATGTGCTGGTCCGTTGGGACCCCTATCTTGCCTTTCTACCCGACCTTGGCACGCGTGAGGCGGTGGAGGCCTTCCTGATCCGCACGGATTTTTCCGTGCGCAACCTGCGGGCCGATGGCGGCGAGCGTTTTGCCGATCTGGCGCGCGAGATCGCGGATCCCGCCGATGCCGCGCTGTTTGCGGGTTATGTCGAACGCTACCCGTTGGCGGTAGCTGAGGCCATCGAGGGGACCTGGGCCCTGATGGAGGGCTTGCGGGCGCGGGGGCATGCGATCCACGCGATCACCAATGCGTCCATCGAGACCATGCCAGCCGCCTATGCGGCGCATCCGCGTCTTGCCACTTCCTTTGGCGTTACCGTGGTGTCGGGCGCCGAGCGGGTGCTGAAGCCCGAGGCGCGGATTTTCCAGGTGCTGTGCGAGCGGGCGGGGGTCAAGGCGTTGGATTGCGTCTTCATCGACGACAGCGAGAAGAACGTGATCGGCGCACGGGCGGCGGGGATGGATGCGATCCATTTCACCGGGCCTGCGGCGCTGGCCGAGGCTTTGGCGGGGCGGGGGCTTATATGAGCGATTACAACTTCGCCTATCTGGACGAGCAGACCAAGCGGATGATCCGCCGCGCGATCCTGAAGGGGTTGGCGGTGCCCGGCTATCAGGTGCCCTTCGCCAGCCGCGAGATGCCGATGCCCTATGGCTGGGGCACGGGCGGGGTGCAGGTGACGGCGGCGTGCCTGACGCCCGACGACCGGCTGAAGGTGATCGACCAGGGGGCGGACGACACGACCAACGCCGTCTCGATCCGCAAGTTCTTTCAACGCACTGCGGGGGTTGCCGTGACCGAGCGGACGCCTGAGGCCACGATCATCCAGACCCGCCACCGCATTCCCGAGACGCCGCTCTCCGAGGGGCAGATCCTCGTCTATCAGGTGCCGATCCCCGAACCCCTGCGCTTTCTCGAACCGCGCGAGACCGAGACGCGGCGGATGCATGCGCTGGAGGACTATGGCCTCATGCATGTGAAGCTGTACGAAGATATCGCGCGGCACGGCGAGATCGCGACGAGCTATGCCTATCCGGTGAAGGTCGAGGGGCGCTATGTGATGGATCCCTCTCCCATCCCCAAGTTCGACAACCCCAAACTGGCGGATTGTCCCGCGATCCAGCTTTTCGGCGCGGGGCGCGAGCAGCGGATCTATGCGCTGCCGCCCTATTGCAGCGCGGTCAGCCTCGACTTCGAGGACTATCCCTTTGCGGCCTCCCGGGCGGACCATTTCTGCGCGCTTTGCGGGTCGGCGGACAGCTATCTGGACGAGGTCATCATGGATGATGCGGGCGGGCGGATGTTCGTCTGTTCGGACACGGACTTCTGCGCCGGTCGGCGCGATGCGGCGACGGTGGAGGATGCGGCGTGACCAGCCAAAGCGCAATCGCCTCTCCCCTTCTGTCGGTCCATGCGCTGACCAAGCGCTATGGCGCGCGGATCGGCTGTGCGGACGTGTCCTTTGACCTCTGGCCCGGAGAGGTCATGGGGATCGTGGGGGAGTCGGGGTCGGGGAAATCGACGCTGCTGTCTTGCCTCGCTGGACATCTTACGCCTGACGCAGGGACCGTGGTCTTCGCTACCAAGACAGGCCCGCGCGACACGGTGACGATGTCGGAACCAGAGCGGCGGATGCTTGGCCGCACCGACTGGGCCTTTGTCCACCAGAACCCGCGCGACGGCTTGCGGATGGGGGTTTCGGCGGGTGGGAACGTAGGTGAGCGTCTGATGGCCGTGGGCGCGCGCCATTACGGCCGCATCCGGCACGCGGCCGAGGACTGGCTGGCGCGGGTCGAGATCGACCCCGCGCGGATCGACGACCGGCCCCGGCAGTTTTCGGGCGGCATGCAGCAGCGCCTGCAGATCGCGCGTAACCTCGTCACAGGCCCGCGACTTGTGTTCATGGACGAGCCGACCGGGGGCCTTGATGTCAGCGTGCAGGCGCGGCTTCTGGACCTTCTGCGGGGGCTGGTGCGCGAGATGGGCCTTTCGGCGATCATCGTCACGCATGACCTTGCCGTGGTCCGGCTGCTGGCGGATCGCCTGATGGTGATGAAGGATGGCAGGGTGGTCGAGGCCGGGTTGACCGATCAGGTCTTGGACGACCCGCAGCATGGGTATACGCAACTGCTGGTGTCCTCGGTCCTGCAGGTCTAGCGCCATGATCCACGCCTATCGCACCGTCGGTGTCTGCCTCGAGAAACTGGCCGAAGGGGCGCCGTTGTCCGCCGCGTCCTGGGTCGATCTGTTCAAGCCCGACGCGGCCGAGGTGGCGGCGGCCAAGGCGCTTGGTGTCGATGTGCCCACGTTGGAGGACATGGAAGAGATCGAGATCTCGAACCGTCTCTACCGTGAGGACGGGATGGACTACATGACCGCCGTCCTGCCGGGCCGGAACGACACGGGCGAGCAGATTGCGGCCCCGGTCACCTTCATCCTGACGCCCGCACAGATCTACACCGTCCGCCACCACTCTCCCCGCCCGTTCGAGACCTACGGGATGCGGGCCGACAAGGTGGGGCCGGGTTGCGCCGATTCCGACCTCATCTTTCTCAGCCTGATCGAAGAGATCATCGGGCGATTGGCCGACCTGCTGGAAAACACCGGCAAGGGCATCGATACTGTCGCGCGCGAAGTTTACGCCGAGGGCGAGCGGGCCAAGGCCATGTCGCTGCAGGCCGCCCTCCAGCGGATCGGGCGCGAGGGCGAGGCGATCAGCCGGGTACGGTTGGCGCTGATGACGATGGAGCGGATGGTGAGTTACTTTGGCCAGACGCTGGTCGAGGGGCACCGGGGCCACGGGATGCAACATCTGGTCAAGGGGCTGATGCGCGACGCCCATGCGCTGGAGGTGCACGCCGACTTCCTGTCGAGCCGGATACAGCTGACGACAGATGCGACGCTGGGGATGATCAACCTGTCCCAGAACCAGACGATCAAGATCGTCTCGGTCGTGGCGGTGGTGTTCCTGCCGCCCACCGTGATCGCGTCCGCCTACGGCATGAACTTTCACCACATGCCCGAGTTGGACTGGCTTTACGGCTACCCCATGGCCATTGCGCTGATGATCGCGTCCGCCGTGGGGACGTTCCTGTTCTTCAAATGGAGGAAGTGGCTGTGACCGTGATGATCGCCGTCGAGGGGTTGGGCAAAAGCTTCACCCTGCACAATCAGGGCGGGACGGTGATCCCGGTGATGGCGGGGGCGGGGCTGACGGTTTCGGCCGGGGAATGCGTGGGTCTGACGGGCCGGTCGGGGGCGGGGAAGTCCACGCTGATGCGGATGGTCTGGGGGAATTACGTCGCGCAGGAGGGCTCGATTCGCGTGGCTGGGGTCGAGGTGGCGCGGGCGGCACCGCGCGACATCATCGCCCTGCGGCGAAGGACGCTCGGCTATGTCAGCCAGTTCCTGCGCGTTGTGCCGAGGGTGCCGACGCGCGAGGTGGTGGCGGAGCCACTCTTGGCCATAGGGGTCGCGAAGGACGAGGCGCTGGCGCGGGCCGAGGGATTGCTGGCTCGGCTGAACATCCCCGAGCGGCTGTGGTCCCTGTCGCCCACCACCTTTTCGGGCGGCGAGCAGCAGCGCGTCAACATCGCGCGCGGCTTTGCCCATGCCTATCCGGTGATGCTGCTCGATGAACCCACGGCCAGCCTTGACGTGGTCAACCGCGAGGTCGTGCTGACCCTGATCGAAGAGGCCAAGG
>CAZVIS010000339.1:0-3805 GCA_964627355.1 uncultured Rhodobacterales bacterium | reverse complement strand
CGGTGAAGGAATAGACCGAGATGTCCATCGTCATGCGGAAGTTCGCGGCCGAGGTATCGACGTAGCGGCCGCGGAGTTCGTTCTTGTCGGAAAAGCCGATGGCGTGGACGACGAAGTCGAGGGTTCCCCACTCGGCGCGCAGACGGTCGAACAGGCTGTCGAGTGAGGCCTCGTCCGACACGTCGCATTCGTGCAGGAGCGTGGCCCCGATCGAGGCGGCCAGCGGATCCACCCGCTTCTTCAGCGCCTCGCCTTGATAGGAAAAGGCCATCGTAGCCCCGTGGTCGGACAGCGCCTTGGCGATGCCCCAGGCGATCGACTTGTCATTGGCAAGACCCATGATGAGGCCGCGCTTGCCGGCCATCAATCCCGCTGCCATTCCCATCCCCCGCCGTACATTTTGCTGTTGGGCGGCAGGTGTAGGCGAAAGGGCGAAAGGTCGCAAGGGCGGGGCGGGTTGCCGGGGCGCGGCGCTTGCCCTAGGTTCTGCGACCTTGCAACAGGGGGACGTGCCGATGGATCGTGGCGGACATTTTGCGGGCGAGGATCCCTTTGCCATCGCGCGTGCCTGGCTGGCCGAGGCGGAAAAGACCGAGCCGAACGACCCCAATGCCATCGCCCTGGCCACGGTGGATGCCGAAGGGATGCCCAACGTGCGGATGGTGCTGTTGAAGGAGATCGAGGCCGATGCCTTTGTCTTCTACACCAACTACACCAGCAAGAAGGGGCATGAGATCGCGGCGAGCGGCAAGGCGGCCTTCGTGATGCACTGGAAATCTCTGCGCCGCCAGATCCGCGTGCGCGGCGTGACCGAGCGGGAAGAGGGCCCGCAGGCGGATGCCTATTACAACAGCCGCAGCCTGAAATCGCGCCTTGGGGCCTGGGCCAGCGCGCAGTCGCAACCGCTGTCATCGCGCATGGCGCTGATGGCCGAGGTGGCGAAGGTGACGGCGCAGCAGGGCGTGAATCCGACGCGCCCGCCGTTCTGGGGCGGTATCCGGATCCGCCCTGTCGACATCGAGTTCTGGGCCGACGGCGACTTCCGGTTGCACGACCGCTTTCGCTGGTCGCGCGACGGGATGAGCGATGCATGGTCTGTGCAACGCCTTAATCCCTGACGCGTCGGCAACTCTGGCAAAGCTGTTGCTTTTGGGCTTGAACCGGATTGCGACATGGCGTCACAACTGACGCGGAGTCTTATCTGGGGAAACGGCTCTGACATGACGGATGACGACAAGGCCTTGCAGGTCCTGCAAGGTCACGTGAAATGGTTTGATCCTGTCAAAGGGTTCGGCTTCATCGTGGCGGAAGCCTCGGCGAGCGACATCCTGTTGCACGCCAACGTGTTGCGCAATTTCGGTCAGGGGTCGGTCGCGGATGGTACGGGAATCACCGTCCGGGTCCAGGTGACGCAGCGCGGTGCGCAGGCCGTCGAGGTGCTGCAGATCGAGCCGCCACAGGCCTTGATGCAGGGGGTGGTCAGCCCTGACGAAGGCATTGTGGCCACGACGGAAGAGATCCTTGCCCTGCCGCTGGAACCGGCCCGCGTCAAATGGTTCGACAAGGGCAAGGGGTTCGGCTTTGCCAACGTGTTCGGACGGCCCGAGGATGTGTTCATCCATGTCGAGGTGCTGCGCTCGTCCGGGTTCGCCAGCCTGGGATCGGGTGAGGCCGTCTGTCTGCGTGTGATCGAGGGCAAGCGGGGGCGGATGGCGGCGCAGGTGGTGGCATGGGAAGCAGCGGTCCGAAACGGCTGATCCTGGGTGCCGTGCTGGCGCTGCTGATGGCGGCACCGGTGGCGGCGGCCTGCAGCGCGGGCAGTGTCGAGTTGCGCCTGCCCGGCGGCGCGACGATGCGCTTCAGCGTCGAGGTGGCGGATACCGATCCCGAGCGCGCACAGGGCCTAATGTTCCGCGAGGCGATGGCGACAGGGGCGGGGATGCTGTTCCTGTATGACGCGCCGCAACGCGCGACCTTCTGGATGAAGAACACGCTGATCCCGCTGGACATGATCTTTGCGGATGCGACGGGGACGGTCACGTGGGTCCACGCCCGTGCTGTGCCGGGAGACCTGACGACCATCGACGGGGGCGAGGGCGTGCTGGCCGTGCTGGAGATCAACGGCGGTCTGGCGGCACGGCTGGGGATCGTCCCCGGCACGGTCCTGCGCCATCCGGCGCTGGATCAGGGCATTGCGGCCTGGCCATGTGCAGAGTGACCTTTCCAAACGCCGCGCGGCGCGCTAGGGCAGGCGCGTCGGAGTGTAGCGCAGCCTGGTAGCGCATCTGCTTTGGGAGCAGAGGGCCGGGGGTTCGAATCCCTCCACTCCGACCAATCCCACCCTGAAGGTTATTCCCGTCCCGAGGTGCAGGTCTGCGCCTTGCCCTGTGGGCGGGGCGGGCGCATATCATGGCGGAGCCCTGCGAAAGTCCCGTTAGATGACCGCCGCCTTCCGTTTCGACAACAGCTATCTGCGCGCATTGCCGGGGGCGTTCATCCGCGACGTGCCCGAGGTGGCGCCCGCGCCGCGCCTTCTGGCGCTGAACCGGGGGCTGGCGGTTGACCTCGGGCTGGACCCCGAGCGGCTGGCGGCCGAGGGGGCCGCGTGGTTTTCCGGGGCGGTGCTGCCCGAGGGGGCCGAGCCTGCGGCGCTGGCCTATGCGGGGCACCAGTTCGGGGGGTTCTCCCCCCAGTTGGGCGATGGGCGGGCGCATCTTCTGGGAGAGATCGTTACGCCGGACGGGCGACGGGTGGATCTGGCGCTGAAGGGGTCGGGGCGGACGCCCTTTGCGCGGGGCGGGGATGGCAAGGCCGCCGTCGGGCCGATGCTGCGCGAATATCTGGTGTCCGAGGCGATGCATGCGCTGCGCGTGCCGACCACGCGGTCGTTGGCCGTGGTGGCGACGGGCGAGGATGTCTACCGCGAGACGGCCTTGCCGGGTGCGGTGCTGGCGCGGGTGGCGGCCAGTCATATCCGCGTGGGAACGTTCCAGTTCTTCGCCGCACGGGGGGATCAGGAGCGGGTGGCGCGGCTTCTGGATTACAGCATTGCCCGACATTATCCGGGGCTGGCGGCGGGGGATGCGCTAGGGTTCCTGAGAGCGGTGGCGGGGCGGCAGGCGCGGCTGATCGCGCAGTGGATGGGGCTGGGGTTCATCCACGGCGTGATGAACACCGACAACATGGCGATTTCGGGCGAGACCATCGACTACGGCCCCTGCGCCTTCATGGAGGGGTATGCGCCGGGGACGGTGTTTTCGTCCATCGACCAGACGGGGCGCTATGCCTATGCAAACCAGCCGCTGATCCTGGGCTGGAACCTCGCCCGGCTGGCCGAGACCTTGCTGCCGCTGATCGACGCCGACGAGGGGCGGGCGGTCGAGGCGGCGATGGAGGTCTTGCGCGGGGTTGCGGGGCGGTACCGCACGGAGTGGGTCGCGGTGATGCGCGCCAAGCTGGGGTTGGCGGGCGAGGATGCGGGGGACGGGGCGCTGGCGGACGATCTGCTTGCCCGGATGGCGGGGGCGGACTGGACGCTGACCTTCCGCAGGCTCGCCGAAGCGGCGGAGGGTGAGGGGGCGTTCCTTGCGGCGGCGGGGCTGGACCTTGCCGACTGGCTGCCAGGCTGGCGGGACCGGCTGGACGCGGGGTCGCCCGCGCGTATCCGGGCCGCAAACCCCCTCTACATCCCGCGCAACCATCGGGTGCAAGAGGCCTTGGCGGCGGCGACGGCGGGGGATATGGCGCCCTTCGAGGCGATGCTGGCCGTGGTGACGGACCCCTTTGTCGAGCGTGCGGGGCGCGA
>CAZVIS010000338.1:0-3810 GCA_964627355.1 uncultured Rhodobacterales bacterium | reverse complement strand
CTGATCAACGACGATCTCGACGCCTTCACCCGGATCCCGGCGATGTACGGCAACTCCATCGCCCAACTGGAATCGGACGTCGTCTGGGGCATCATCACCGCCAACCCGGCCATGGCCGATGGCAACGCCCTATTCCACACCACCCACAAGAACCTCGCGGGCACCGGCGCGGCCCTTGCGGTCGAGGCGGTCGGCGCGGCGCGGGCGGCGATGGCCAAGCAGACCGGCCTCGACAAGAAAACGGTGCTGAACGTCCGTCCCGCCTTCCTGATCGTGCCCGCCTCGCTGGAACTGAAGGCCGAACAGCTGGTCGCGCAGAACCTGGTGCCCGCCGCGACGTCCAGCGTGGTGCCGCAGTCAATCCGCACGCTCGCGCCGATCAGCGAGCCCCGGCTCGACGCGGCGAGCGAGACCGCCTGGTATCTGGCGGCCAGCCCGAACCAGATCGACACCATCGAGTACGCCTATCTCGAGGGTCAGCAGGGCGCCTACATCGAGACGCGCAACGGCTTCGACGTCGATGGTGTGGAGATCAAGTGCCGCCTCGACTTCGGCGCCAAGGCCATCGACTGGCGCGGCCTCTACAAGAACCCGGGCGCGTAACCCGCACCCCATGCTGAAGCCTGACATCCGGGCGGTCCAATCGGGCCGCCCTTCGTCTTTCCAAAAGGATCCCCGTCATGAAAAACTATGTCCAGCCCGGCAACACCATCACCCTGACCGCGCCCTATGCCGTCGCCTCCGGCGATGGCCTGCTCGTCGGCTCGATCTTCGGCATCGCCGCCGGGGACGCCGCCATCGCCGAGCCCGTCGAGACCGCGCTCGTCGGCGTCTTCGACATCACCAAGGTCGGCTCGCAGGCCTGGACGGTCGGCGCCAAGGTCTATTGGGACGATACGAACAAGCGCTGCACCACGGTCGCGACCGACAACACCCTCATCGGAGCGGCCGTCGAGGCGGTGGCGAGCGGCGCGGGCGACACCATCGGCCGGGTCCGCCTGAACGCGACGTTCTGATGAGCGCCTTCGCCGCCGCCGTCGGCGCGCTCTTCGCCGACCCCAATGTCGGCCGGGACGCGGTCTACATCGCCGACGGCGGCGCGCCCGTGCTGGTGCGCGTCGTCGCCCGGCGCGCGGACGCGGTAACCGACTTCGGCGATGCGCAGCTCTGGTCGGAGACCACACGGATCGATGTGCGCGTCGCCGAGGTGCCGAACCCGCGCCCCGGCGATAGGATAGAGATCGACGGCGACGCCTTCCTCATTCAGGGCGAGCCGGTCCGTGACCGCGAGCGGCTGGTCTGGACCGTCGATCTGAGGCCCACGTGATGGCCATGAAACTGAAGCTCGACATCGATCCCGACATCGTCACGATGATGGCTGCCGAGGTCGCGGCGGGCGAACGGGCGGTGACGGCCGCCATGCGCGAGGCCGGGACGGGGCTGAAGTTGGCCTGGCGATTGCAGATCACCGGCGCGGGGCTCGGGCCTCGGCTCGCCAATTCGATCCGGAGCCAGAACTTCCCGAGGTCGGGCGAGAGCATGGACGCGGCAGCGCTGGTCTGGTCGAAGGCCCCGGTCATCGTCGGTGCGCATGACACGGGACCGCTGATCCGGTCGAAGAACGGCTTCTGGCTGGCGATCCCGCTGCCCGCCGCAGGCAAGTCCCTGCGCGGCGGCCGGATTACGCCCGGCGAATGGGAACGGCGACGCGGGTTGCGGCTACGGTTCGTCTATCGCCGCACGGGCCCGAGCCTGCTGGTGGCGGAGGGACGGCTGAACACGAAGGGTCAGGCGGTGGTGTCGCGCTCCAAGACCGGGCGCGGCAAGGTCACCGCGCCGATCTTCCTGTTGGTACCGCAGGTCAAGTTGCCGAAGCGGCTGGATCTGGCGCGGGATGCAGATCGAGCGTTGGACAGCGTGCCGGGGCTTATCGTGGCGAACTGGGTGGAGGGGCGGCTAACCTGAGACCGCCATTTCAACACTCATGCCGCGTTGGAGTCGAGGACGCGCGTCAGGACGGCTATCGCATTCTCGAAGTTCCGCTGCTGATCGCGCATTTCGTAGGCCCATTTGATTCCATGAAAGAGGTTATTTCGCAGCCGAAAGACAATGATTAGCAAGGCTGTGACAATCTCGATCGCTGTAGCTTCTTGTCCCAGCAGAACAGCTTCCACGAGTTCCCGTCTGTCGTTTCGTCGAAAGTGCAGGCTTTCAAACTTGTGATTGGTTTGGCCGTCTGACACGTACCTCTGCCGGAAATACGCCAAGGCATCTCCGAAGGGCTCAGCCGAACCAAAGCTCGCTGCGTTTTCGTCGACAAATCGGACGATGGCAGTTGCGTTTGCGTTCGTCGAAAGAGCCCGCGCCTCGAAGACACTCCAGACGATAGAGAATCCGGCCACCGCTGATCGCTCGACGTTCGAGAGCTCTTGGTAGCCGGGTTGAGTTCGTTCAAGCCAATCTTCCGCGAGCATCGCACACCCAACTCTTTGATCCCTCTCCACACACGATAGCGAAGCGCCAAGGTTTCTCAAATACATGCCCACAGCCCGCGAAACCATCCTCGCCGCGCTGTACGCGCGGCTCTCGGCGCTTCCTGCCACCGCACTGCGCGGCGAGGTGCTTCCCGAGCGCGTGCCGAGCGAGGGGCTGCTGATCCTGCGCGATGGCGAGCCGGGGGAACCGGAGGTGACGCTCTCGCCGCTACGCTACCACTACCAGCACCGCGCCGAGATCGAGGCGGTCGTGCAGGGCTCCGGCCGTGACGCCGCCTTCGATACGCTGACCGCCACCATCGGCACGGCGCTCGCCGCCGACCGCACGCTGGGCGGGCTCTGCGATTGGGTCGAGGCGGAAGCGCCACGGCCCGTCGATCTGCCGGTCGAGGGTGCAGCCAGTCTCAAGGCCGCCGTGATCCCGGTGGTCCTGCACTATTCCACGGCTGACCAACTGGCCTGACCCCGACAACCCGAGGAGAATACCATGGCACGAGCCCAGGGGGCGCGGGCGCTGATGGCGCTTGCGTTCGAGACGACCTATGGAACGCCACCCGGCAGCGGCTTCACCCGCATGCCCTTCGCCAGCATCTCGCTCGGTGCCGAGCAACCGCTGCTGAACTCGGAGCTTCTGGGCTACGGCCGCGATCCGCTGGCGCCGATCAAGGACGCGGTGACGGCCGACGGTGATGTGGTTGTGCCGCTCGACGCCGAGGCGTTCGGCTTCTGGCTGAAGGCGGCCTTCGGGACGCCGACGACCACCGGCGCGGAAGCACCGTACAGCCACGAGTTCCAGTCCGGGTCCTGGACGCTGCCCAGCATGTCGATCGAGACCGGCATGCCGGAGGTGCCGCGCTACGCGATGTACTCGGGCTGTGTGCTCGACCAGATCACCTGGCAGATGCAGCGGTCCGGCCTGCTGACCGCAACCGCACGGCTGGTGGCGCAGGGCGAAACGGTCGGGACTACGACGAGCGCCGGAACGCCCGCCGCGTTGGAGCTGAAGCGCTTCGGGCATTTCAACGGCGCGATCACGCGGAATGGGACCGCTCTGGGCAACGTGGTCTCGGCCGAGATCACCTATGCCAACAACCTCGACCGGATCGAGACGATCCGCTCGGATGGCCGGATCGACGGGGCGGACCCGTCCATCGCGGCGCTGACCGGCCGGATCGAGGTGCGGTTCGCCGACCAGACGCTGGTGACGCAGGCGATCAACGGCGAGGCCTGCGAGATGGAATTCGCCTACGTCCTGCCCTCGGGCGAAAGCTTTACCTTCACCGTGCACGCCGTCTACCTGCCGCGTCCGCGCATC
>CAZVIS010000337.1:0-3827 GCA_964627355.1 uncultured Rhodobacterales bacterium | reverse complement strand
TCAAAGACCTCGCGCCCGCAGGCGTTGATCTGGTGCCAGGAGAAGCCCCGGCCATCGGGCATCACCACCACGATGCGGTCCACGCCCCAGGTGATGTTGGCCTGGCCAAGGAAGGCCCGCGCCGTGCCATCCGCCAGTGCCGCGCCAATCGCGGGCGCGTCGTAACAGTCGAACCAGGCGGGGGTGGTCAGCGCCTCGGCCCCCGGATAGGGCGTCAGGTCGAGGGGAACCTGCGTGGCGGTAAAGCAGGCGCGATAGCGGATCGGAGAGCTGTCGGCGTCGATGCCGCGAAAGCCCGATACCTCCATCGGCACCTCCATTCCGTCGGCTCGGGTGACGGTGACCTGCGTCTGAGCGGGCAGCTCGCGGTAATAGGCATAGACCTGCAGGTAGTACATCGCGGCCCCCGCAAGCAGGGCAGAGACAAGGATGAACAGGATGGCAAAGCGTGCGGTCACGCGTCAGCCCCCGCCTCGGTCAGCCGGAAGGCATCGGCGCAGGCCTTGGCCAGCGCGCGCACGCGCCCGATGTAGGCCTGCCGTTCGGTCACCGAGATGACGCCGCGCGCGTCGAGAAGGTTGAAGAGGTGGCTCGCCTTGATGCACTGGTCATAGGCGGGATGCGCCATGACGATCCGGCGCCCGGCCTTGTCCAGTGGCTCCGCCGCCAGCGTCCGCGCGCATTCCGCCTCGGCATCCTCGAAATGCTTCAAGAGCATGCCCGTATCGGCCTGATCGAAGTTCCAGCGGCTGTATTCCTGTTCGGTCTGGCGGAACACGTCGCCATAGGTCAGGGGCTGCGGGGACTGCGGGTCGTTGAAGGGCATCTCCATCACATGGTCGATGCCAAGGACATACATCGCCAGACGCTCCAGCCCGTAGGTCAGCTCGCCCGACACCGGGTTGCAGTCATGCCCGCCCACCTGCTGGAAATAGGTGAACTGGCTGACCTCCATCCCGTCGCACCAGACCTCCCACCCCAGGCCCCAGGCGCCAAGGGTCGGGCTTTCCCAGTCATCCTCGACAAAGCGGATGTCGTGCAGCGCGGGGTCGAGGCCGATCGCGGCCAGCGACCCCAGATAGAGGTCCTGCAGGTCAGAGGGCGAGGGTTTGATGATGACCTGATACTGATAGTAGTGCTGCAACCGGTTCGGGTTCTCGCCATAGCGCCCGTCCGTCGGGCGGCGGCTCGGTTGCACATAGGCCGCAGCCCAGGGCCTTGTCCCCAGGGATCGCAGCGTCGTCGCCGGGTGAAAGGTGCCCGCCCCCACCTCCATGTCATAGGGCTGCAGCACGGCGCAGCCCTTGGACCCCCAGTAGGTCATCAGCCGCAGGACGATCTCCTGAAAGCTGCGGGGGGCGGTGGTCTGCATGGGCGGCATCCTTGCGAACGTGTCAGAGCAGAAGGGTTCGGGCACCTCTTACGAACCGGGGCGACGGGGGTCAATGCGGCCCGGGGGCCCTGCGGCCTGCGGTGCGGTTGCTCTGGCATTCCCTTGCGGAATATGGTCTGCCCCGGACAAAGCAGAACACGGGGACGTGCGGATGGGATTGTGCTTGCAGGTCGGCCGGGGACTGGCCGTGGTCGTTCTGCTGATGCTGTCCGCGATGGCAGCCCTGGCGCAGGGCACGGGCCGCGCCTGGGTGCAGATCGAGGCGCAGCCGACGCTGGCCGACGCGCAGGAGCGTGCGCGCGCCTATGCCGCCGCCTTCCCCGATGTCGTGGGCTTTCGCATGGCCTCGGGCTGGTATGCCATCGCCCTTGGCCCCTACACCCCCGACGTCGCGGCCGCGCGGCTGGCGACGCTGCTGAACGGCAACTTGATCCCCGGCGACAGCTTCATCGCGGGGGGCGAGGTCTATCGCGTGCCGTTCTGGCCCGTGGGCGCCGACCCTGCGTCCGCGCCGCTGGTGCAGCCGGAGGGGGCGCCCCTCGCCGCAGCCGAACCGCCCGCCGTGACCCCCGAGGCCGCGCCGCCGGAACCGGTCGCCCTTCCCGACGAAACCCCGGCCGAGGCGCGCCGCGCAGAAGCGCTGCTGGTCACCGAGGAACGGCAGGCGATCCAGTCGGCGCTTCAATGGTTCGGCTTCTACGACGCCGCCATCGACGGTGCCTTCGGCCCCGGCACCCGTGCCGCGATGGCCGCGTGGCAGACCGCGCGCGGGCTGGAACCGACCGGCATCCTGACCACCGCGCAACGCGCCGCCCTGATCGGGGAACGCACGAAGATCGAGGCTGAACTCGACCTGCAACCGGTGACCGAGCCAGAGTCCGGCATCGCGCTGTCGCTGCCCGCCGCGCTTGTGGAATTCGACCGCTACGATCCGCCCTTTGTTCAGTACCGTGCCAAGGGCGACAGCGGGATCCGCCTGTCCCTCATCAGCCAGCCGGGGGATGAGGCGACCCTGTCGGGGCTTTACGACGTGCTCCAGACCCTCGACTCGGTGCCGCTATCGGGCGCGCGAGAGCTGCGCGACCGGTCCTTTGTCATTGAGGGCGCGGATGGCCGCATCGCCACTTACGCAACGGCAACACTCTCGGGCGGCCTCATCAAGGGCTATATGCTGACGTGGGAGCCGCGCGCGGCCGAACTGGCCGGGCGGACGCTGCAGGCGCTCAAGGCCAGCTTCAAACCCGTGGGCAGCCGGGCGCTCGACCCCGGCCTCGTACCGCTGGATGATACCACGCGGACGGGCATGCTCGCCGGGATGGAGGTTCGCCGCCCGGCGCTCAGCCGCACCGGCTTCTACGTCTCGGCCACCGGCGCGGTACTGACCACGACCGAGGTGACCGAGAGCTGCGCCCGCCTGACCCTGGACGGCGAGGTCGAGGCCGACGCGACCTTCCGCGACGCGGCGCTTGGCGTGGCGCTTCTGACCCCGCGCAGTCCGCTGGCCCCGTCGCAGGTCGCGGGCCTCAACGCAGCCGAGGTGCGCCCCGGGTCCGAGGTTGTGGTCTCGGGCTATTCCTACGAGGATGCCCTGCCCGCCCCCGCCCTGACCTACGGCACCCTCGACGGCGCGACAGGGCTGGAGGGCGAAGCCGACCTGCGCCGCCTGACCCTGGCCGCGCTGCCGGGGGATGCTGGCGGCCCGGTGATCGACGCCTCGGGCACCGTGCTCGGGATGCTTCTGCCCCGCGCGACGGGCGGGGCGCGGGTGCTGCCGCCGGAAGTGGCCTTTGCCGTAGCCTCTGGCGCCCTCTCCGCCCGGCTGACCGCCGCAGGCATCACCCCGGCGCCGGTCGTCCGCGACGGCGCCCTCGCCCCGCAGGACCTGGCCGACCGGGCAACCGCGATGACCGTCCTTGTGTCCTGCTGGAAGTAGCTCAGGCCCGCCAGAACCGCGGCAGCACCACGACGAACAGCGCAAGCAGCCCCAGCCGCCCCATCAGCATCGTCAGGATCAAGAGCCACTTCGCCGCCTCGGGGAAGGCGACGAAGGTGCCCGTCGGTGCCAGCATGTCTCCATAGCCGTAGCCGATGTTCCCGATCGATGTCCAAACGGCAAAGATCGCCGAGACCGCGTCCACCCCGGTCAGCGTCAGCGCCACGCTCATCACGCCGATCGCCAGAAGAAATCCGTTCACATAGAGCATCAGCCCCTGCACCGCGTCCTGCCCGACCGTCCGCCCGTCATAGCGCAGGGGCATGATCCGGTCGGGTGCAGCGATCCGTCGCACCGCCCGCCCGATCGCCTCGATCAGCACCAGCACGCGGAACACGCTGAGAGCGCCCGAGCTTGACCCCGAGCACCCGCCGATCAGGCCCAGGATGAACACGACGAAGATCACGAACGGACCCCATCCCGTGAAACTGCCCGAGAAGA
>CAZVIS010000336.1:0-3828 GCA_964627355.1 uncultured Rhodobacterales bacterium | reverse complement strand
TGATCCGCGAGGCGGCGCTGCGGCACGACTGCTTTGCGACCTTCATGGCCAAGCCGATCGAGGGGGAGCCGGGGTCGGCGATGCACATCCACCATTCGGTGGTGGACATGAAGACGGGGAAGAACCTGTTTTCGGACCGCAAGGGCAACGAGACGCCGGCGTTTTTGCACTTCATCGCAGGCATGCAGAAGCACCTGCCGGGGGCGGTGGCGCTGCTGGCGCCTTATGTGAACAGCTATCGCCGGTACGTTCCGGACTTTGCAGCGCCGATCAATCTGGAGTGGGGGCGGGACAACCGCACCACCGGGCTGCGGGTGCCCGTTTCGGGACCCGAGGCGCGGCGGCTGGAGAACCGGCTGGCGGGGATGGACTGCAACCCGTACCTCGGGCTCGCAGCCTCGCTCGCCTGCGGGTATCTGGGCCTGAAGGCGGGGCTGGAGCCCAAGCCCGAATGCAAGGGCGACGCCTACATGAGCGAGAGCGAGCTGCCCTACAACATGGGCGACGCGCTGGACCTGCTGGAAGAGGACACGGCGCTGTGCGAGGCGTTGGGACCAGAGTTCTGCAAGGTCTATGACTCGGTCAAGCGGAACGAATACAAGGAGTTCCTGCAGGTCATCAGCCCGTGGGAACGGGAACATCTGCTTCTGAACGTATGAACCTGCTGCATGCCAATGACCGCGCGGGGGCGTATCCGCCGTCGTGGTATGCGGCGACGATTGCCGATCCGTTGCCGCCCTTGCGGCCCCTGAGGGGGCAGGTGACGGCGGACGTCTGTGTGGTGGGGGCCGGGTATACGGGCCTGTCGGCGGCGCTGCATCTGGCGCGGCGGGGCATGCGCGTCGTGGTGGTCGAGGCGCAGCGGGTGGGCTTCGGCGCCTCGGGCCGGAACGGCGGGCAGGTCGGCAGCGGGCAGCGGCTGGATCAGGACGCGCTTGAAGCGATGGTGGGGCGCGAGGATGCCCGCCGCCTGTGGTACATGGCGGAAGAGGCGAAGGCGCTGACGCGGGAACTTGCGGCCGGGGCGCCGGGGACGGATTATCGGCCGGGCGTGGCCCATGCCTGCCGTTCCGCGTCCGAGGTGCGGGCGGACCATGCCTATGCCGACAAGATGGCGCGGGACTATGGCTATACCCAAGGGGAGAAGCTGGACCGCGACGGCATCCGCGCGCTGATCGGATCCGAGGCGTTTCAGGGCGGGACCATCGACTGGGGCGCGGGACATCTGCATCCGTTGAACTACGCTATCGGGCTGGCGCGGGCTGCGATGGCCGCAGGGGCGGTGATCCATGAGCGGTCCGAGGTGCACCGGATCGACCCGGGGGCGAAGCCGGTGGTGCGGACGGATGCCGGGCAGGTGACCTGTGACCATGTGATCCTTGCGGGGAACGGCTATCTTGCGGGCCTCGCGGCAGAGGTCGAGGCGCGGGTGATGCCGATCAACAACTTCATCATCGCGACCGAGCCTTTGGGGGATCGTGCGGACAAGGTGCTGGCGCAAGACGTCGCGGTGGCAGATTCGAAGTTCGTCGTGAACTACTGGCGACTGTCGAAGGACCGGCGTCTGCTGTTCGGGGGCGACGAGTCCTATGGCTACCGCTTTCCCACCGACATCGCGCAGCGGGTTCGACGGCACATGATTGCGATCTACCCCCATCTCGCGGATGTGCGGATCGACCATGCCTGGGGCGGGACGCTTGCCATCACGATGAACCGGATGCCCTGCTTCATCCGCCCGATGCCGGGCGTCTGGGCCGCCTCGGCCTGTGCGGGCCACGGGGTCGCCCTCTCCACGATGGCGGGGAAGGTGCTGGCCGAAGGGGTCGCGGGCACAATGGAACGGTTCGACCTGATGGCCCGCCTGCCGCAGCCGCGCTTTCCCGGTGGGGTCGCCCTGCGCTGGCCGCTTCTGGTGCTGGCAATGACGTGGTATGCGATGCGGGACCGGTTGGGAGTGTGATCTTGCGGCACAAGGCCGCCGGTCCCTGCACCCCCGACCGCAAGATACTGGATTACGGGGCCCGAAAGCCCTAAATGATGATCATGCAATCGCGGGGAGCGAGCCATGTGGAACGACGGATCGGGGCAAGAGCCTGCTGCCGGCAAGATCAACCTGCAGGAGGCCGATCCCATCCCGGCCGAGGCGCGCGCCGAAATCGAGCGTCTGCTGACCAGCGGGGACCTCTTCCGCTACACCACCCCTGACAAAGCCCCGGTGCCCCGGCTGGAGGCCGAGTTCGCCGAGTTGATGGGCGTCAAGTACGCCCTTGCGGTGTCGTCCTGTTCCGCCGCACTGTTCCTGTCGCTGAAGGCGCTGGACCTGCCGCGCGATGCACGCGTCCTGATCCCGGCCTTCACTTTTGCCGCCGTGCCCTCCTCGGTCCTGCATGCCGAGCTGACCCCGGTGCTGGTCGAAGTCGATGACACGATGCGCATCGACACGGACGACTTCCGCGCCAAGCTGCCCGGCGCGGGAGCGGTGATGATCTCGCACATGCGCGGCCACACGTCGAACATGGATGCGATCATGGAGGCCTGCGATGCGGTGGGCATTCCGGTGGTCGAGGATGCGGCGCATTCGCTGGGTGCCTCGTGGGGCGGCAAGCCCTTGGGAACCATCGGCAAGACCGGCTGCTTCAGCTTTCAGTCCTACAAGCTGGTGAACGCGGGCGAAGGCGGGATGCTGATTACGGATGACCCCGAGTTGGCGGCCCGTGCGGCGATCATGTCGGGCGCCTATGAGGCGAACTGGAAGACGCATCACGGGCTGGCCGAGATCGCGGGCAAGTGGCAGAAGAAGCTGCCGCTCTATAACCTGCGGATGCAGAACCTGTCGGCCGCGGTGATCCGCCCGCAGCTTCCGCTGGTCGAGTTGCGCGCGCGCCGGGGTCTGGTGAACCACGACCGGGTGGCGATGCACCTGTCGCAGGTGCCCTACTTCCGTGTGCCCGCCGCCCTGCAGCCGGAACAGCGCGCGCCCGACAGTTTCCAGTTCATGCTGACCGGCGACTGGACGGATGACGAGGCGCGGGCCTTCCAGACGCTGGCGCGCGAGATGGGGGCGCCGGTGTCGATCTTCGGCCTGTCCGAAGGGAATGCACGCGCCTTCTGGAACTGGGAGTTCCTGGGCGAGCAGCCTGACCTGCCCAAGACCCGCGCGATGCTGATGCGCGGTGCCGATATCCGCCTGCCCGCCCGCCTGACGCCCGCCGACTGCGATGCGCTGGCCGAGGCGATCCTGACCGCCGGCGCGAAGGTCCGGCAGACTGCCGAAGAGCATCGGCGCGGCGCGGCATAACGACCGACCGCAACGGCACTTCGCCGCCGCACCCTGCGGCGGCGATTGCGCATGTCCGGGCAGCCGGATAGCCTGTCCGGCAAATCTCTGACCCGAAGGATGACCGCCATGCGTGACGACGCACCGAATTCGTGGGAGTCGCGCGCCGACGCGACCTCGCTTTACGGCTTCACCGACCTGCCCTCGATCCACGATCGCGGCGCGGTGATCCTGACGCATGGCAAGGGCCCCTATGTGTTCGACGTGCACGGGCGGCAGTACCTCGACGGGAATTCGGGCCTGTGGAACATGGTTGCGGGGTTCGACCACCCTGGACTGATCGCGGCCGCCAAGGCGCAGTACGACAAGTTTCCGGGCTATCACGCCTTCTTCGGGCGGATGAGCGACCAGACGGTGATGCTGTCCGAAAAGCTGGTAGAGGTGTCGCCCTTTGACCGGGGCCGGGTGTTCTATACGAACTCGGGGTCCGAGGCGAATGACACGATGGTCAAGATCCTGTGGTTCCTGGCCGGGGCCGAGGGGCATCCGCA
>CAZVIS010000335.1:0-3834 GCA_964627355.1 uncultured Rhodobacterales bacterium | reverse complement strand
GTGCCGCCATAGGACACCGGCTCGTCCGCGCGCAGGTGGTGGCGGCCGGTCACCACATCGGCCAGGAACCCCCCCGGATCACTTTCCCGCACCCGCGTGACACCTTCGGGCACCCCCTCGGGCACCTCCACCGGGGCCATGTCGAGATAGCGCGAGGCCCAGGCCCCGATCACCTCGGCCGCATAATCGGCATCCGCCGGATCCGAGATCAGGTGGTCGGCATCGTCCAGCGTGACGAAGCTTTTCGGATGCCGCGCCGCCTGAAAGATCGCGGCGGCGTTGTCGATGCCCACAGTCCGGTCGAGCGGCCCGTGCATCACCAGAAGCGCGCGTTTCAGCCCCGCCACCGCCGACAGGGGTGCGGCCTTGGTCACATCCTCCACAAAGTCCCGCCCGATCGACACCTTGCGCCCGCCGAGCGACACCTCGGCCACGCCATCGGCGGCGATGCGGGGCAGGTCCCCCTCGAAATTGTGCAGCACATGCGCGGGGTCGGCCGGCGCGGCCAAGGTCACCACCGCCCGCACCGAAGGCATCCGCCCCGCCGCCGCCAGCACCGCCGCCCCGCCAAGCGAATGGCCGATCAGCAGCCCCGGCGCCATGCCCCGGTCGGTCAAGGCCTGCGCCGCCCGGACCAGATCCTCGGCGTTCGAGGTAAAGGTGGTGTTGGCAAACTCCCCGCCCGAATGGCCCAGTCCGGTGAAGTCGAACCGCAGGACCGCGATGCCCGTCACCGCCAGCCGTTGCGCGATCCGCCGCGCGGCGGCGATGTCCTTGCCGCAGGTAAAGCAGTGCGCAAAGAGGGCCACCGCCCGCACCGGCCCGTCCGGCATGTCAAGCCGCGCCGACAGGTCGTCGCCCGCATGGCCCGTGAAGGTGAATTTCTCGCTGGCCATCGCGCCGTCTCCTGTCCTGTCGCGCAGCGACAATGCCGCAGGATGGAGGACGGTTCTAGAAGGATCCCCGCGTGCCCCTCACCCAGCCAGCGCGGGATCGAAGGGATAGCGCGTCAGGTTCTCGAAACCGGTCTCGGTAATCAGCACCTGATCCTCGATCTTGATCGAGAAATCGCCGCCTTCCGGGCTGACCAGAGCCTCGACGCACAGCGTCATGCCCGGTTCCAGCGCCACCTCGAAGGCACCATCCACCCAGCCGTCAGGATAGGGGACAAAGGGCCACTCGTCGCACAGGCCCACGCCGTGCATCCGGCAGGAGTATTTCTGGCGCTGGTACTCCGGGGCAAGATGGTGGCCCTCGTGGGTCAGTTCGCGGATCGTGACACCGGGCTTCAGCAGGCCCATGTTCGTGCGGATATGATCCATCGCGTGGTGCATCGCGCTGACCATCGCATTGGTCGGGCGGCGGTCGCCGATCCACCAGGTCCGGCTGATATCCACGCAGATGCCATAGGCGCCGATGAGATCCGTGTCGAAGGCGACGATCTCATTGTTCTGGATCACCCGCGGCCCGCATTCCTGAAACCAGGGGTTCGTGCGGGGACCCGAGGCGAGAAGCCGCGTCTCGATCCACTCGCCACCCCTGCGGATGTTGCCCGCGTGAAGCTCGGCCCAGACGGCATCCTCGGTGACGGCGCCCTTAGGGATTTCCGTGCGCGCAAAGGCCTCCATCCCGTGGATTGCCGCCTCGCAGGCGTGGCTGGCGCAGCGCATCGCGGCGATCTCGTCAGGGCCCTTGACCGCGCGGGCGCGTTCGGTGACGACCTCGCCTTCCAGCACCTCGAACCCGGCGCGTTCGAGGGCGCGCAAGCCGTGAACCATGATCTTGTCCACCGCCAGCCGCTTGTTCGTGCCCGCCCGCGCGCCCATAACCTCGCTCACCTGCCCCGCGAAACTCGCCGCATCGGACGCCGTCGCCTCTCCACAGACGTTGTAGAAGAAGGACGCCCCCGACCGGATCTCGCGCACCAAGGGGTTGTGTGCCGCAAGGAACGGCGCCTGTTTGTAGTCCCACAGCACCATCCAGCCATCCGCCGTCACGAGGCACGCGCGGAACGGGTTGTGGCTGTTCCACAGCTGCATGTTGGTGGTGTCGGTGGCATAGCGGATGTTCAGGGGGTCGAACATCAAGAGCCCGCCGATGTCGCGCGCCACCAGTTGATCCACCAACCGCTGCAGCCGGAACGCCCGCATCCGCGGCAGGTCCGGCAGCGCCAGCCCCGCCGCCGCCCACTCGGCAAAGGCGAGCGGCGTCGGCCCGATCTCCACCCGGTCGTTGTCGTTCAGGGACCCGTCGGCGAGCGTCGCCCCGCGCGAGGGGTCGATCTTGCGGCGTTCGGCGTAGGGGGTGTCCATGGCGCGTCCTCGGCTCGGGTCAAGGACAGCGTCCGGCGCGGGCGGGCCGGAGGCTTGCCTTGGCGCGACATGGGCGGTCGGTTTCGGGGCATGAACTGCGGGGCAAGGATGCGCCCCATCCTGCAACGGCCGGGGATGATGACCGGGCAAGGGGGGGCATGCCCCCCCTTGGACCCCCTTCCGCCCCCGGGGGCAGCGCTGCGCAACCGGCCCATGGGGGCCTGGCCCCCGGCGCCGCAGGGCGGCGCCCCCCCCGGGTGCCCGGCGGCAACGGGTGGCGCAGGCGGCATCGATCCCCTTCTTTTGCCCCCAAGTATCCTCCAGGGGGTGAATGGGCCGGAACGGCCCAGAGGGGGACGGAACGTCCCCCTGCCACCCCCAACGCCTTGAGCCGAAAGGCGAAAGGGGGCGGGAGCGCGACCGGTCGGGAAAGTGGCCGCCGCCCGTCCGGTCTGGCCTGCGGACATCCCCGTCGGCGTGCGGCCGGCGGAACCGGTCGCAAGCCGGCCCCTTCCCCTCGCCTTCGTCCCGCGCTACCCACCCGTTCCATGACACCGCTTCACGCCCGCCTTCCCGCCGTTCCCTGGCTGCAGGCCCACACCCGCCGCATGCCGGGGACGCAGCCCCTTGACATGGCGGACTGGCTGCGCGTGGACGAGGCTTACGGCCCCCAGATGGCCCTGCGCGACGACCTGATCGCCACGCGGGAGGGCGAGGTGCATGCCGTCCTGCCGCAGGCCCGGGCGGCGGCGGACGAACTCTATGCGATGGTCCTGCCGCGCCTGCCCGCCCTCGGCTTTGCGCTGGCCGAAGGCCATGCCCTGCGGCCGGACGGGGTGACCGTCGCGCTGGACCCCGCCCGCCCCCTGCTGACGCTTGGTCGCCTTCTGCAGAACGACTTCTGCCTGATGCAGCAGGACGCGGACGGCGACTACCTTCTGACCGGCGCGATCCTGTGCTTTCCGGCGGGCTGGCGCCTCGGCGAAAAGCTGGGCCGCCCGATGCTGCGGATCCACCTGCCGGTCGCGAAATACACCGAGGACGTGGCCCGCCGCGTCCACCGCCTGATGGCGGCGATCCGGCCCGACACGCCGCTGTGGCGGATGAACGCGCACCACTCGCGCGCGCCCCTCTTCAACCCGCTGTCCGAAGCTACCCCCAAGGACATGGCCGAAGAGGCGATGCCCTTCATCCGGTCCGAACGCCAATGCCTGCTGCGCCTGCCGCAGACGGGGGCGGTCGTGTTCTCGATCCACACCTACGTCGTCCGGCTGGAGGATCTTGCGCCCGATCAGGCGGCGGCCCTTGCCGCGCACCCGATCCACCGGTCGGCCTGAGGTCAGTCCACCAGCCGCAGGTCCACGCCGCGCGCCGCCATCCAGCCGGATCGCATCAGGCTGACCGGCCAGATCACGATGACCGAAGCGATCCCCAGCACCGCTCCGGCGGTCCGGAACACCGGGCCGGGCGGCACCGGCTCCATCGGGGCCAGATCGGGCAGGTTCGCGGATCGGGGCGGCGG
>CAZVIS010000334.1:0-3846 GCA_964627355.1 uncultured Rhodobacterales bacterium | reverse complement strand
GTGCAAGTTCGGTCGGCAGGCGTTCCATCGACGAGGCGCCGTAGAAGCCGTGGCAATGCTTGGTGTTCTTCAGGACGAAATCGGCATCCTCGGGCATCGCCACGGGGCCGCCGTGAACCAGCACGATGGCATCCGGCTTCACCGCCAGCGCCGCTGCCGCCCACTTGTCCACCAGCGCCGGGCAGTCGGCCAGTTTCAGCGCCGTCCCCGCCCCGATGCTGCCACCCGTCGTCAGCCCCAGATGGCAGACGATGATATCCGCACCCGCACCCGCCATCGCCGCCGCATCGGCCTCGCTGAACGCATAGGGCGTCGTCAGCATCCCCTTCGCCGCCGCCTTGGCGATCATGTCCACCTCCAGCGCGTAACTCATCCCCGTCTCTTCCAGGTTCGCGCGGAAAGTGCCGTCGATCAGCCCTACGGTCGGAAAGTTCTGCACCCCGGCAAAGCCGATGCGGATCAGTTCGTCGAGGAAGCGGTCCATGATGCGGAAGGGGTCAGTCGCGCAGACCCCGGCCAGCACCGGCGTATGCTTCACCACCGGCAGCACCTCGGCCGCCATCTCGACCACGATCGCATTCGCGTCGCCATAGGGCATCAGGCCCGCCAGCGACCCCCGCCCCGCCATCCGGTAACGCCCCGAGTTGTAGATGACGATCAGGTCGATCCCGCCCGCCTCCTCGCACTTGGCCGAAAGCCCCGTGCCCGCGCCGCCGCCGATGATAGGCTCGCCCCGCGCCATCATGGCCCGGAATTTCGCAAGGATATCAGCGCGGTTCATCGGGTGGCCTCCTTCCGGCGCGGGGTGCGGCTGCCGTTCAGTGCGCGGAAGGCGGCCACCACGGCGGCGGCAAAGCCTGGGTCATTGATGTGATGCGGCAGACGGATGATCTGCCGGGTGGGGGTGGCGCGGACGGTGGATTCCAAGGCGCTGTATAGCGCCGCCCGCGCGGCGGGGTCGTGGAAGGGTTTGCCCGGCGCATCCAGCGCAGACACCCCCCCCTCCGGCAGGAAGAACCGCACCGGCCCCTCCATCGCGTTCAGCCGCGCGCCGATCCAGCGGCCCATCTCGGCGCATTCGGCAGAGGTCGTGCGCATCAGCGTGACCTGCGGGTTGTGGGGATAGAAAGTGCGGCCGCGGTACTTTTCAGGCACAGTCTCGGGCGCGCCGAAGTTGACCATGTCCAAGGCGCCAACCGACCCGATATAGGGCATCCGCGTCCGGATCACCGCGCCGAAGCGATCCTCGGTGCAGGGGAAGACGCCGCCCATCATCATGTCGCAGACCTCGGTCGTGGTCAGGTCGATCACCCCCTGCACCCGCGCGCCGTCGATCAGCTTCTCCATCGACTGCCCGCCGATGCCGGTGGCGTGAAAGACAAGGCAGTCCCAGTCGTCCTTCAGCGCCGCCACCACCTGCTGCACAGCGGGGGTCGTGACGCCGAACATCGTCAGGCCCACGGCGGGCTTCCGCGCCTTCGGGCGAAGCGTTTTCCGCGCCTGCACCATCCCCACCATGGCGGCAGCGGCGTTGCCCAAAACCTCCTCCGTGATCGCGTTCAGGCCCTGTACATCGGCCACCGCGTTCAGCATCAGGATATCGGCGGCCCCCACATACTGCCGCACCTCGCCGGAGGCGACGGTCGAGACGATGATTTTCGGCACGCCCAAAGGCAGCGCCCGCATCGCCGGGGCCACCATCGCGGTGCCCCCGGACCCCGCCGCCGTGATGATCCCCGCGATCCCCTCGGCCCGCGCGATCCACCGCTCAAAGGCCACCGTCATCCCCGCGACCGAGGCCCCCCGGTCGCCCGTGAACACCCCCGCCGCGCCCCTCGGGTGAAAGGCCGCAATCTGGTGCGCGGGGATCTCGGCCCCGGAATGGGCTCCCGAAGTGGACAGGTCCACCATGCGCACCGGCACCCCCGCCGCACGGATGAGGTCACGGATGAAGCGCAACTCCTCGCCCTTGGTGTCCAGCGTCCCCGCCACCAGCACCACCTGCTGGCCGGGCGAGGCCAAGGGCCGCAGGTCCGCCTGAGGTGCAGCAAGCGGGGCGGTCGTCACCACCTTGGCCGTCGCCTCCAGCTTCGCCACCGGAACGGGTTGCGACCAGCGGGTCGGACGGACGGGGTTGGACATGTAGATTTTCGGCGCGCTTGCAGTCACAGGCGCGGCCACCGCTTGCGCCACCGCCACCTCCTCGTGCCCATGCCGCCCGACGCCGAGAAGGCGCTGCTGCAAGGCGCGGTCCGCCGACAGCTCGCGCGCACCGACATGGCGGTTCACCTGCCCGTTGACCATGATCGCCACACGGTCGGCTACGGCACAGGCCACACCGATGTTCTGCTCGATCACGAGGACATCGATGTCGCCCTCTTCCCCCAGCCGGACCAGCATCTCCTCGACCTGCGCCACGATCACCGGCGCCAGCCCCTCGGTCGGCTCGTCCATCACCAGCAAACGCGGGTTCATCAGAAGCGCGCGGGAGATCGCCAGCATCTGCTGCTCGCCCCCCGACAGCTGCGCGCCGCCATTGCCGCGCCGTTCCGCCAGCCTCGGGAAGGTCGAATACACCCGCTCGATCGACCACGCCCCGCCCTTGGTCGCAACCATCCGCAGGTGTTCATCCACCGTCAGCGACCGCCACAACCGCCGCCCCTGCGGCACATAGCCAACGCCGATCCGGGCGATGTCCGCAGGCGACTTGCCCACAAGACTCTGCCCGCCAAACAGGATCGACCCAGAGGCCACCGGCACCAACCCCATGATCGCCTTGCAGAGCGTGGTCTTGCCCATGCCATTGCGGCCCACGACCGACAGCACGCCCCCATCCAGCCGCAGATCCACCCCCTGCAGGGCGTGCGAAGCGCCATAGAAGACGTTGAGGCCCTTGACCTCCAGTGCCGGGGTGCGGGGGCGTTCAGCCATGGGCGTGGCTCCCGTCGCCGAGATAGAGCTCCTGCACCTCGGGGTCTTCCTCGATCTCCTGCGGGGTGCCTTCCTTGAAGATGCGGCCGTTGTGCATCATCGTCACGCTTTCGGCCACGCGCAGCGCCACGTCCATGTCGTGCTCGATGATGATGAAGCCGATGTGGCGCGGCAGGCCCGTCAGGATCGCCACAAGCTCGCGCCGCTCGGTCGGTGACAGCCCCGCCGCAGGCTCGTCGAACAGGATGAAGCGCGGCGCCCCGGCCAGGGCCAGCGCAATCTCAAGCTGCCGCTGCTGGCCGTAGGAGAGGTTGGCGACCAGCGTATCCTTCCACGCCGTCAGATGCACCGCCTCGATCAGTTCCGCCGCGCGGGCGACCAGCACATCCCCGCGCCGGGGCCGCAGCAGCGAGAACCGCCCGCGCGACACGCCACGGCAGGCCAGATACACATTGTCCGCCACCGTCAGCCCGCCGAACAGAAGGCTGATCTGATAGGTCCGCCTGAGACCCCTGCGGATCCGCTCATAGGCCGGAAAAGCCGTCACATCCTCGCCAAACAGACGGATGGTGCCCGAGGTCGGCAGGAAATCCCCCGTGACGCAGTTGAAAAGCGTGGTCTTGCCCGCCCCGTTCGACCCCAGCACCGCGCGCCGCTCGCCGGGCCGGACGCTCATCGTCACGTCCGAAATCGCGGCCAGCGCGCCGAACATCTTGGACACGCCCCGCAACTCCAGCGCATTGCCGGTGGAGACCGAGCCCAGACGTTCTGCGGTGGAGGTCGCGACCATCTAGCGCCCCCCCAGCAAGGGATCGCGGCGCTTGCGGGCCTGCCATTTCTCCCAGAACCCGAGAACACCATCGGGCGAGAAGAACACGACCAGCAGGAAACCCAGCCCGATCAACAGCTTGAACC
>CAZVIS010000333.1:1634-3849 GCA_964627355.1 uncultured Rhodobacterales bacterium | reverse complement strand
GTGACCTATTGCCACCTGATGTTCGACCGGCACGAGATCATCCGCGCCAACGGGCTGTGGAGCGAGAGCTGCTATCCCGACCCCCGAGGCCTGCACCATCTGGACCCTGAAGGCTTCGACGAGCTTGTCCGCCTGTTCCCCGCGATGGCCGGGGATCACCCGGGCCCCATGCTTGCCCGGATGGAGGCGCAGGGCCGTCTTGCGGGCCTTCTGGTAGGTTGAGGGTCAGTCCCGCAACAACTCGTTGATCGAGGTTTTCGACCGCGTCTGCGCATCGACCTTCTTCACGATCACCGCGCAGTACAGGTGGATGCCCCCCTTGGACGGCATCGACCCCGCGACGACGACCGATCCTGCGGGCACCTCGCCATACATCACCGCGCCGGTCTCGCGGTCCACGATCTTTGTCGATTTGCCGATGAAGACCCCCATGCCGAGGACCGAGCCCTCGCGCACGATGCAGCCCTCGACCACCTCGGACCGCGCGCCGATGAAGCAGTTGTCCTCGATGATCGTGGGGCCTGCCTGCATCGGCTCCAGCACGCCGCCGATGCCGACGCCGCCCGACAGATGCACGTTCTTGCCGATCTGCGCGCAGGACCCGACGGTGGCCCAGGTGTCCACCATCGTGCCCTCATCGACATAGGCGCCTAGGTTCACGAAGGACGGCATCAGCACCACGTTCCGCGCGATATAGGCCGACTTGCGGACGACCGCCGAGGGCACCGCGCGGAAACCGGCAGCGCGCCAGCGGTTCTCGCCCCAGCCCTTGAACTTGCTGTCCACCTTGTCCCACCAGCCGCCGCCCTGCGGGCCACCGGCATGCGCCTCCATGTCCTTGAGACGGAACCCGAGGAGGACCGCCTTCTTGGCCCATTGGTTCACATGCCAGTTGCCATCCGGCCGGGGTTCGGCCACGCGCAGCATGCCGCGGTCGAGCACATCGAGCGTCCCCTCGATCGCATCACGGACGGCGCCTTTGGTGTGGGGCGTGATCGTGTCGCGCGCCTCCCAGGCGGCGTTGATCGTGGTCTCAAGCTCGGCGTGATCCATCGGATGTCCCCTTTTCGGGCTTCAAGCGGTCGGGGCCGAGCCTATAGTCGGGCGACGCACGCCACGCAACGCTTCAGCGAAAGACAGATATGGACGACGATCCCCGCAGCCACCCCTTCCGCGACAGCCAGCAGGATGTGGCTGCCGCGCGGCAGGTGCCCGACACGCCCCAGACCCGTGCGCCGTCCTATCGGCTGGCCTTCAACGACCCCGATTTTCTGACGGCCGAGGCGCTGCGGCCCGTGCGGCTGCAACTGGAACTGCTCAAGCCGCAGATGGCGCTGGATGCGGCGGGGGTGGATTCGACCGTGGTGCTGTTCGGTGGGGCGCGGATCCCGGGGCCGGAGGGGGTGGCGCGGACCCCCGGCCTTGCCATGCTGATGCCCTACTACGACGAGGCGCGGCGCTTTGCCCAAGCGGTGACCGAGCGGTCGCTGGCAGGCGGGGGCCGCGACTGGGTGATCGTGACCGGGGGCGGTCCGGGGGTGATGGAGGCGGGCAACCGCGGGGCGGCGGATGTGGGGGGCCGGTCCATCGGCCTCAACATCGTCTTGCCGCATGAGCAGGCGCCGAACCCCTATGTGACGCCCGACCTCTGCTTCAACTTTCACTACTTCGCCATCCGCAAGATGCACTTCCTGATGCGGGCCATGGCCGTCTGCGTCTTTCCGGGCGGCTTCGGCACGATGGACGAACTGTTCGAGAGCCTGACGCTGATCCAGACAGGGCGGATGAAGCGGATCCCGGTCCTGCTGTTCGGGCGGGCCTGGTGGGAGAAGATCGTGGATTTCGGGGCGCTTGCCGAGGCGGGGCTGATCGCCCCGGGGGACCTGACGCTTTTCCGCTATGTCGAGACGGCGGCCGAGGCGATGGTGGCCATCGACGGCTGGCAGGCCGACTAGCCCCGCCCGTGCGGGGCCATGTAGTCGAGCCTCGGGCCAGTGGGCACGATGCGGTGCGGGTTTATCGTTTCGTGGCTGTAGTGGTAGTGGCGGGTGATGTGGACGAGGTGGATCGTTCCGGCTACCCCGGGCCATTGGTAGAGTTCGCGGGTATAGGCCCAGAGGTTCGGGTAATCGACGATCCGCGCCCGGTTGCACTTGAAGTGGCCGTGATAGACCGGATCGAAGCGGATGAGGGTGGTGAAGAGGCGCCAGTCGGC
>CAZVIS010000333.1:0-1534 GCA_964627355.1 uncultured Rhodobacterales bacterium | reverse complement strand
CGTGCGATGCGCCCAGGGGCAGGCATGCGAGACATAAAGGTGATAGCGCCCGCTTTCGGCCTTGAAGCCCCCGCTGCCCGAGGGACCCGCCGCGCCATCCGCCGTGATCCAGTTGCGGAAGGTCGAGGGCTTGCGGACAAAGGCCCCGCCCGTGGCCGCGGTGGGATACCACACGTCCTGCCAGACGCCATCGACGAGTTGTCCCATCTCACCCTCCGCTCTTGCGCGGCACCCTTAGCATGGGCAGAGGCCGAAGGCTTCTTGCGAGCCCGAACAGTGCCCCTTCGCCCGCGCACAGTCAGCGCGCCTCGCGCCGCCAGCCATCCAGGATCTGCACCCGCTCGCAGCCCGCAAAACGCACCATCCGGTCAAGCTCTGCCTCCAGCCTCGCGACCCGCCCGCTGCCGAAGGCAACCCCCCGCTCGGGCCACAGCGCGCGAACCTCCAGCGTGCCCCGGTCCCGGTAGGCCTTCATGTCGATCCGGCCCACCAGCCGGGCGCCCTCCAGCAGGGGGAAGACATAGTAGCCATACTGCCGCTTGGCCTCGGGGACGAAGACCTCGATCCGGTAGAAGAACCCGAACAGCCGTTCCGCCCGGTTGCGGTCGCGAAGGGCGGGGTCGAAGGGAGAGAGGACGCGGAGGCGGCCGGGCGGTTCGGGCGCAGCGGCGGCCTCTGTCAGGATGTCGGGCCGGGCGAAACTGCGGCGAAGGGAGCCGTCGGCGCCTTCCACCTGCACCTCGCAGATCTCGCCCCGCGACAGCGCATCATGGCACCAGCGGCGCGCGGCCTCGGGCGGGACCAGCGCCCAATAGGCCGCAATCTCGCCCGAGGTGGCAAAGCCGAGGTGGTCGAGCGCGGCGTTGCAAGCCCAGTCGGTGGTTTCGTCTTCCCCCGTCTCGGCGTTCAGGTAGGCCGCAGGGATCACCCGTTCGGTCAGGTCATAGACCTTGCGAAAGCTGTCGCGGCGCAGGACCGAGATTTTCCCCGTGTGCCACAGCCATTCGAGGGCCGCCTTCGAGGGATGCCACTCCCACCAGCCGCCCTTGGAGCGCACCTCATCCTCGCCTACATCCGACGTGGTGACGGGGCCGGTGGCGGCGATGCGGTCAAGGATGGTATCCAGCTTCTCCTCATGCGCCCCGCCCAGCCACGCTCGCCAACGTTCGGCCCGCGTCTCCTCATACTGGCGGAAGCGGTGCTTCCAGTGGGGGAAGAGGTTGATCGGCAGAACCGAGGCGTCATGCGTCCAATGCTCGAACACCGCGCGGTCCTTCTCGTGCAAGCGGTCGAGGGCCGACGGCCGATAGGCCGGGCGGCGGGCGGCGAGGATCATGTGATGGGCGCGTTCGACCACGTTGATGCTGTCGACCTGGACAAAGCCGATCCGGTCGATGAGGGCGGCCAGATCCGCCCCCTTTCCTGGGCCCGCCGGCGCCTCGGCCAGCGCGTGACGGTGCAGGAACAGGCGGCGGGCAAGGGGGTTGGGCAGGACGGGATGTGCCATGCCCCCTTGACTAGTCCCCGGGTCGGG
>CAZVIS010000332.1:0-3864 GCA_964627355.1 uncultured Rhodobacterales bacterium | reverse complement strand
GTTGCCGACAAAGCCCACACGCTCGATCTCGACCACGCCGCCTTCGCGGATGTCGAAGACCAGATCCACGCGGTTCCCGTCGCGGCGGATGATGCGCGGCTCGACCGAGGCGGCGAGACGTCCGGCCTGTTCATAGGCGTCGGCGATGGCAGCGGCGTCCGCCTCGGCCTGCGACGGCGAAAAGACGCGCCGTGCCTCAGACTGCACAAGCTCGGCCAGCGCCTCATCCTTGAGGCGCTTGTTGCCCTCGAAGTTGATGACATTGATCGTCGGCAATTCTCTGACGCGGATCAGCAGGGTGCCGCCCTGGGGCACGATCTCGACCGTCTCGAACAGGCCAGAGTCGACGACACGCTGGTAGGCGTCGTTAAGTTGACCCGCGCTAACCGGTGTGCCGCGTTCGATTCCGGTGTAGGAAACGATCGTCCCGGCATCCACCCGCTCGTTGCCTTCGACGGTTACGTTCGAAAAGGAAAAGCTCTGCGCAAGGGCCGGGCTGAAGAGTGCGCTGCAAAGCGTTGCGATGGCAAGGAAAACCCCGAAGACGGCCGACTTGCACAGGGCGAACCCCAACATCTTGCGCGCCCTTGTGGTATAAGCCGCAATATCCATCGGTTGTCCCCGCACCCTGCACCGTCTTCAGACTGACTAACGGGATTGCAGATGCTTGTCAAAAGGGGCGCTGGACGGGGGGGTGGCGGGTTGCGGCCGGCATGCAAAGCGGCCCCGCGCCGGATCGGCGGGGGCGCGGGTGAGGTTGCCTGGCGGTCCGGTCAGTTCGGGTTGGTGAGGTCGATCACATAGGCGCCCGCAAACAGCGCGGCGAAGATGATCGCAAGCGACAACAGACGGTCCCAGTTCAGGCCGACAAGCACCTGAAGGCCACGATACCCTTTGATCACGTTCTGCATCTGGGCCTCCCTTTCTGAGTTGCAGCGGGGGGTAGCCAAGGATTGTGGCGGCTTTGCGGCAATTCCGCGGTGTGGCTACGGTCAGCACCAGATGAGGTCGTTCCCGATCGCAAAGATCATCAGGCCGAAGAGCAGCGCTGCGCCCACGCTCATCAACGCCCGCAGGGCGCGCTCGCTTGGTGGGCGGCCGGCTACAGCCTCGTAGGCGTGGAACACCAGATGTCCGCCATCAAGGATCGGAACGGGGAAAAGGTTCAGGAGCCCGACCCCGGCCGACAAGGCCGCGATGAACAGGATGAAGCTTTCCACCCCTTGCGAGGCCGCCGCCCCGCTGGTTTCGGCGATCCCCACGGGTCCTTGCAGGTTGCAGGTCGAGATCGCCCCGGTCACGATGTGCCACAGTCCTGACAGCGAGGTGGTGATGGTGCGCCAGGTCTGTTCGGCCGCGAGCACGACCGCCTCGCCCGGACCGGGGGTACGGGTGGCAGGCTCGAATACCAGACCGCCCGAAAGTCCGATCGCCCACCGCGTCTCGAACCCGCCGTCGGGCAACGGGTTGTCGCGGCTGCGGGGCACGAGCGCGATGTCGAGCGTCTGCCCGTCGCGCCAGACATTCAGCAGCATCGGCTTGCCGCCCGAGGCGCCGACCAGAGTGCGCAGTTCCTCGAAGGCGTGGATCGGTTGACCGTCCACCGACAGGATGACGTCCCCCGCCGCCATGCCGACGTCCAGCGCGGCAGATTGCGGGAAAACGAAATCCGCCACGGGCGGCAGCGGATAAGGTCCGGTGAGCATAATCGTCTCGGCACCGCGCTGGACGGTGTAGTCCGCTGTCGGTGCCGGGGTAAGGGTGTCGGCCACCTTGAGGAAGGTTTCCATGTCCGGTGTCGGCGTGCCGTTCAGGGCGACGATGGTATCCCCCTCGACCAGATTTTCCGTGGCAAAGGGCGTGGCCTTCAGCCGACCGACGGTTGCCGTATCGGTGGCAATCCCCTGCACAAGATAGAACCCGGCGAAGACCAGCATCGACAGCGCGAAATTGAAGCCGGGCCCCGCCGCTACGGTCGCCGCGCGGGCCCACAGGGGCGCGCCATGCATGGTGCGCCGCCGCTCTGCGGGGCTGAGCGCCGAAAGCGCTGCCCCGTCGGGACCTGAGGCCGCGTCCGCATCGCCCTTGAACTTCACGTATCCGCCAAAGGGCAACGCCGCGACCTGCCAGCGTGTCCCCCGCCGGTCCACCCGGGAAAACAGCACCGGCCCGAAGCCCAGGCTGAACACATCGGCATGGATCCCCGACCAGCGCCCGACGATGTAGTGCCCGTACTCATGCACCGCGACGATGATCGACAGGGCCACGATGAACACCACGATGGTGAAGGCGAGGTTGCCGAACGAGGGAATGAGGGCGAAGACGTCCAAACCTTACCTGCTTTCCTGTCGCGCGATCTGTGTCGCGGTTGCCCGTGCCAGATGGTCCGTTGCCTGCACCTCCTCAAGGGTGGACGGGGCATTTCCAAGACCATTTCCGCGCGAAAGGCGGGCGAGCGTCTTCTCCACCACATCCGCCATCTGCAGAAAGCGCAAGGTTCCGCCGATGAAATGGTCGAGAGCGACCTCTTTGGCGGCGTTGAACGCTGCCCCGGCCAGGCCGCCCGCCTGCATCACCTCGCGCGCCAGGCGCAGGGCGGGGAAGCGGACGGGATCGGGCGCCTCGAACGTCAGTTGGGCGATGCGGGCAAGGTCGAGGCGTTCGACCGGCAGGGCACCCCGGTCGGGCCAGTGGAGCGCATAGCCGATGGCGTGGCGCATGTCGTGGGGGCCCATGTGGGCCATCAGCGCCCCGTCGCAGAAGCCGACCATGGCGTGGATGATCGACTGGGGATGCACCACAGCCTCGATCCGCTCGGGCGATACTCCGAAATACTCACGCGTTTCAATGAGTTCGAGGGCCTTGTTGAACATCGACGCCGAATCGATCGAGATGCGCTGCCCCATCGACCAGTTCGGATGCGCCACCGCCTCGGCCACCGTGGCCGCTGCAACGCGGTCGAGGGGCCAGGTGCGGAAGGGGCCGCCCGAGGCGGTGATGATGACCCGCTCGACCCGTGCGGGATCCTCTCCGGTCAGGGCCTGGAACACGGCGGAATGCTCGCTGTCCACGGGCAGGATGGTGGCACCGTGGGCCCGTGCGGTGGCCATGAGAAGCGGCCCGGCGGTCACGAGGCTTTCCTTGTTCGCCAGCGCGAGTGTGCGCCCATGCCGCAGGGCGCGCATGCCGGGGGCAAGGCCTGCGGCGCCGACGATCGCGCTCATCACCCAGTCGGCGGGGCGGTCGGCGGCGTCGAGGATGGCCTCTGGCCCGGCCGCCGCCTGAACGCCGGACCCTGCGAGGGCGTCCTGCAGCGCCGGGAGGAGGGTTTCGTCGGCGGTCACCGCGATTTCGGCCCGCAGGGCGCGGGCCATCTCGGCAAGGCGCGCGATGTTGCGTGCGCCGGTCAGGGCGACGGTGCGGTAGGTGTCCGGCCCCCCGGCCCGCATCAACAGGTCGAAGGTGCTCTCGCCGATCGACCCGGTGGCGCCAAAGATCGAAACGCTGCGCATCATGGGGCCGTGAAGGGCATCGGTTGCGGCAGGGGCAGGTTCATCACCAAGCCAAGCGCCATGACCGCCACCACAGCCCCTGTCAGCGCATCGAACCGGTCCAGAAGGCCTCCATGCCCCGGGATCAGGTTCGACGCGTCCTTGACCCCGGCCCGCCGCTTCAGCCAGCTTTCTCCGATGTCGCCCATCTGGCCCGCCAGCGCCACCACGGGCGACAGCAGGATCAGCAAGGGTGAGGCTTGCCCCGCCCAGACGAACCCTGCCCCGATCCCCGCCGCCCCGATCCAGCCCGCGACGGTGCCCGCCCAGGTCTTCTTGGGGCTGAGCGAGGGCCAGAACTTCGGCCCCCCGA
>CAZVIS010000331.1:1181-3883 GCA_964627355.1 uncultured Rhodobacterales bacterium | reverse complement strand
ATCAGCGAACAGATCGAGAGCACGCAGGAGGCCTTCGAGGCCGGCGCCAGCATCGCGCATTGCCATGTCCGCGATGACGAGGGCAAGCCGACGGCGGACCCGGAGCGCTTCGCCCGCCTGAAAGAGGGGCTGGAAAGGCACTGCCCCGGCCTCATCGTGCAACTGTCCACCGGCGGACGGTCGGGGGCGGGGCAGACGCGCGGCGGAATGCTGCCCCTGCGGCCCGACATGGCCTCGCTCTCGGTGGGGTCGAACAACTTTCCCACGCGGGTCTACGAGAACCCGCCGGATCTGGTGGACTGGCTCGCCGCCGAGATGATCCGCTTTGACGTAAAGCCCGAGATCGAGGCCTTTGACCTGTCGCATATCGTGCAGGCGGCGGCGATGGCGCGGGACGGGCGCCTGCGTGGGCCGCTTTACGTGCAGTTCGTCATGGGGGTGAAGAACGCGATGCCGGCGGACGAGCCGATCCTCGATTTCTACATCGAGACCCTGCGCCGCCTTGCCCCGGATGCCCAGTGGTGCGCGGCGGGGATCGGGCCCGCGCAGATCGTCATCAACGAATGGGCCATTGCGAAGGGCGGGCACACCCGGACGGGGATGGAGGACAACGTGCGGCTGGACCGCGACCGGCTGGCCCCCTCGAACGCGGCGCTGGTGAAGCGGGCGGTGGAACTGTGCGGCAAGTACGGGCGCCCGGTGGCGACCTGGCAAGAAGCGCGGGCGATCCTGGGCTTGCGCGCCCTCGCCGCGTGACGCAATTTTCTTACTCAAGAAAATTGCAAATTCCTTGAGTAAGGAATTTGGCCCCGGCTTCAGCCTTGCGCGCGGGTCTCGACCCGCTCGAGGGCGGCCTCGATGCGGTCAAGCGCGTCCTCGGTCCCCTCGGGCTGCCCGGCGCGCAGTTGGCGGGCGATGATCCGAAGGGCTGAGGTCAGGCGGTCGGCCGCCGGGTCTTCCAGCGCCTGAACGCGAGGGCGCAGAGCCGCGACACGGCGGGCGGCGGCGGTGGTCTGTCGCTTTAGCTTTGCGGGATCGGCGGCCTCTTCATCTTCCGCCGCTTCGACCATTGGTGCAGGCTCAGGCGCCGCCTTGGCCACCGCGCGCGCCATCACCGTCGGGCGCCCGCCCGAGTTGCGCAGGCGGCGCACGTCCGCCTCGACCAGCGCCACCAGCTTCTGCGCCTTGTCGCGGCTGCCGGCCTCGGTCGCGCGCAGGGCCGCGGCGAACAGGTCCCGAAGCCGGTCGCCCGCGATACCGGCGGCGTCCAGCACGCTGTCCTTCAGGGCCGCAAGACGCGTCTGCAGGTGGTCCCCGCCTGCGTCCTTTGCGTCAAGGTCGGCAAAGGGATCGTCCTCGCCGCTCAGGTCCTCAATGTCGGATTCGAGTTCCTTGCCCGTGGCATCCAGCACGCGGATGTTGAGAGGCAGCCGTTCGGCCCTCATGTGCTTCTTCAGCTTCTTGGCGATCGAGGGCAGTTCCCGCTCGCAGGTCAGCACCATCACCCGATCCACGATGACAAAGGTGCCCCAGGCGACCTTGGTCTGGCCGCTGTCCTCTTTCGTGGCCTTGCCGATCCGCTTGGCCGATTTCTTGCGGTGGGTGGCGAAGAGGCTGACATCCTCGCCGACCGAGGGGCAGAAGGCGAAGGGCATCGGGCGCTTGCGGCCGAGGCGGACGAGTTTCTTCAGTTCGTCGCCGCTGACGACATACTCCTTGTCGTCGTCATCATCGTCGTCATCTTCGACCGGGGCGCGCCGGGCCATCGCGCGCCTCAGGCGATCTCGTTTCCGTCGGCGTCGGTCAGCTTGACGTCGAAGGGTACCTTCATCTGGCGCAACATCTTTTTCAACTTCTTGCCCATGCTCGGCACAGACTTGTCGCAGGACAGGATCAGCGTCTTGCCCTCGACCGTCATGGTGCCGTAGCCGACCTTGGTCTGATCGGCCTCTTTCCTGGCGGCCTTGCCAAGGTTGTCGGGCTTCTTGCGGCGGTGGATGGTGAAGAGCGGCTCTTCCTCGCCTGCGCCGGGCACGAAGGCAAACGTCAACTCGCGGCTTGCGCCCAGTTTCATGAACTTCTTGATCTGCATTGCGTCGAGCGACAGGCCGTCGTTGTCGCCTTCGTCATCTTCGGGCACGGGACACCCCTCTGCGATCTGAAAATGGTTCAACCAACAGCTTGGAGGATGCCGCGCGGCCCCCCGTCCGGTCAAGCGCCGATCGTGCCTGTCCTTGCTGCCCCTTGCAATCTGCGCGACCTGCGCGCTACACTTTGCGAAACTGGTACAAACCGGTCCAAGTTTTTGAAAGAAGGCTAAGAATTTTCTGGATTGAAGGTTCGGTTCTGCTAACCTTCGCGCCGTGGCCGCAAGGTCATGGTGCATATAATGGGCGATTGTAAGCAAAGATGGATCTGGCCGATCTGATCAAGAGCCATGGCGACGAGGAGCCTTCGGGGGAAAACCTCGAATACGATCCCGCGTTCATTTCCCTCGAACTTGCGGCGCAACCGGGGGAAGAGCGTCAGATCGGCGAGTCGATCATTGCCGCCGAGGAACCGGACCATACCGAGGTCATTACCCAGGCGATGGATGTCCTCGGGCGCAGCCATGACCTGCGCGCGGCGGTGTTCCTGGCCTATTCGATGCTGCGTACCAAGGGGTTTCCCGGCTTTGCCGAGGTGACGGGCTATGTGCGCGG
>CAZVIS010000331.1:0-1081 GCA_964627355.1 uncultured Rhodobacterales bacterium | reverse complement strand
GCGGTGAAGCAGGCGCTGGACGACGTGAAGGCGATCGTCGCCGTCTTTGCCGAGCGGACGCCAAGCAACCAGCCGGATCTAGAGCCGCTGGAAAAGCTGCTGAAGGTGGTACTGGGCAAGTTCTCGAACGCCGGTGTTTCGGGTGGTGAGGACGAAGCGCAGGACGACGCAGGTGGCGGCGAGGCGGCGCCCGGCGGGTCCGGGTCCGGTGGTGGCGCTTCGGGTGGCTGGTCCGGCCCGTCCGGTGGCGGATCGGGCGCGATCAACAACCAGCAGGACGTGAAGAACACGCTCGACCGGCTGATCGCCTATTACAACCGTGCCGAGCCGTCGAGCCCGCTTCCGATGATGCTGGAGCGCTGCAAGCGTCTGGTTGGCGCGAGCTTTGTCGACATCATCAAGGACATGGCGCCGGATGGCAGGGACAACGTCTATCGGATTGGCGGCCTGCCACCGGATGACGATTATTGACCGGGGGTGGCCTGTGGCTGCATGGTCTGGAGCGACTAGAACAATGACACGGAGCAAATGATGGCCGGGAGTTCGCAGAAATTCATCGCACGGAACCGCGCCCCGCGGGTCCAGATCGAATACGATGTCGAGCTGTATGGGGCCGAGAAGAAGGTTCAGCTGCCCTTCGTCATGGGTGTCATGTCCGACCTCGCCGGCAAGTCAGAGGTGCCGCAGCCCCCGATCCAGGACCGCAAGTTCCTCGAGATCGACGTGGACAACTTCGACAGCCGGATGAAGTCGATGGCGCCGCGCGCCGCCTTCACCGTGCCCAACACCCTGACGGGCGAGGGCAACATGGCCGTTGACATCACGTTTGAGAGCATGGACGACTTCAGCCCGGCCGCGATCGCCCGCAAGGTCGAGCCGCTGAAAAAGCTGCTGGACGCCCGCACGCAGCTTTCCAACCTGATGACTTACATGGATGGCAAGACTGGGGCCGAGAACCTGATCGGCCAGATCATCCAAGACCCGGCGCTTCTGTCCGCGCTGGCCGCCGCACCGGCACCGAAATCAGACGAAGACAAGGGGTAAACGATGGCCGAAGCCCAGACCCAAGCCGCAGGCGGCG
>CAZVIS010000330.1:0-3896 GCA_964627355.1 uncultured Rhodobacterales bacterium | reverse complement strand
CGGACGAAGTGGCTCTTGATCCCCAGCTTCTCCAGCATCTCGTTGATCATCGGCCCGCCGCCGTGGACGACCACCGGGTTCACCCCGACCTGCCGCATCAGGACGATGTCCCGCGCAAATTCCGCCATCGCGGCATCGTCGCCCATGGCATTCCCGCCGAACTTCACCACCACCACGGCATCGGCATAGCGCTGCAGATAGGGCAGCGCCTCGGACAGGACATGGGCTGTGGCCTGGGCATCCTGCATGGTCATGGTTTGTCTTCTCATCCCGCGGCCCCCGGTTTCGGCCCCGAGTGCTAGCGGCTTTGCCCCCTTCTGCCAAGACGGCTTGCGGGGCCGGGCGGATGGCGTAGGGTTCCCCGGAACGGAGAGCGGCATGTCACAGCAGAAAGTCATGGTGCTGACGGGGGCGAGCCGGGGGATCGGGCATGCCACGGTCAAGCGCTTTTCGGCCGAAGGGTGGCGGGTGCTCACCTGCTCGCGCCAGCCGTTCGATCCGCGCTGTCCCTGGCCGGGGGGAGAGGACAACCATATCGAGGTGGACCTCGCCGATCCGAACAAGACCATTGCGGCCATCGAGACGATCAAGGGCAAGATCGGCGGGCGGCTGGATGCCTTGGTGAACAATGCGGGGATCAGTCCGAAGGGGCCGGGGGGCGCGCGGCTGTCCACGCTGGACACCGACCTGCGGGTCTGGGGGCAGGTGTTCCATGTGAACTTCTTCGCCAGCGTGATTCTAGCGCGGGGGTTGCAAGCCGAGCTTGCGGCGGCCAAGGGGTCGATCGTCAACGTCACCTCCATCGCGGGCGTGCGGGTGCATCCCTTTGCCGGGGCGGCCTATGCGACGTCGAAGGCCGCACTTGCGGCGCTGACGCGCGAGATGGCGCATGACTTCGGTCCTCTCGGCGTGCGGGTGAACGCGATTGCACCGGGCGAGGTGGAGACCGCGATCCTGTCCCCCGGCACCGACAAGATCGTCGAGAAGCTGCCACTTCAACGCCTTGGCCAGCCGCGCGAGGTGGCGGATGTGATCTGGTTCCTGTGTTCGGACCAGTCCTCCTACATCTCGGGCGCCGAGATCGAGGTGAACGGCGCGCAGCACGTCTGACGGGCGCGCTTGCGGCACCCCCGGGAGGGCCGCCTGCCCTCCCGGACCCTCCCGTGGGTATTTCGGCAAAGGTGAAGAAGCGGGTTCTAATCTTTGTTCAAACACCCTCGGCGGTGCCGCCCATGCTACCGCTTGACGCGGGGCGCACCTGCCGCTTAAGGCCGGACCATCCCCCGGAGGCTGGCCCATGCTGGACGACGCTGACGACATCCACCCGCTGTTCCACGGCGCCCCCTCGACCACCGAGTTCCGCAAGCTGCGCAAGCGCCTTGTCCGCGAGGTGCGCGAGGCGATCGACGCCTATGGCATGGTGCAGCCCGGGGCGCGGTGGCTGGTCTGCCTGTCGGGGGGAAAGGACAGCTACACGCTGCTGGCCGTACTGAACGAGTTGAAGTGGCGGGGGCTCTTGCCGGTGGACCTTCTGGCCTGCAATCTGGATCAGGGCCAGCCGGGCTTTCCGGCGACGGTGCTGCCGGAGTTCCTGACCCGAATGGGGGTGCCGCACCGGATCGAATATCAGGACACCTATTCCGTCGTCACCTCGAAGATCGCGCCGGGGGGCACGATGTGCAGCCTGTGCAGCCGCCTTCGGCGGGGGAACCTTTATCGGATCGCGCGGGAGGAGGGGTGCTCGGCTGTGGTCCTGGGGCACCATCGGGACGACATCCTGGAAACCTTCTTCATGAACCTCTTCCACGGCGGGCGGCTGGCGACGATGCCGCCGAAGCTGGTGAACGAGGATGGAGACCTGCAGGTCCTGCGCCCGCTGGCCTTTGTTGCCGAGGCCGATTGCGAGCGCTTCTCGCGCGAGATGGGCTATCCGATCATTCCCTGCGACCTCTGCGGCAGTCAGGAGGGGTTGCAGCGCGTGCAGGTCAAGAGCCTCTTGGACGAGTGGGAGGCGCGGACGCCCGGGCGGCGGCAGATCATGTTCCGGGCGCTGATGAACGTGCGGCCCTCGCACCTTTGCGATCCGACGCTGTTCGATTTCGCGGGGCTGATGTCCGGTGCGATTGATGAAAATGCCACGCAACTTGGAGTTGCCCGTTAACGAAGTGACGCCATCTGGCCGGTAACTTTGTCGACGGTCGCCTGTCTTTTGGGCGCAGAGCCTTCGGACAAGGGGTTTGGCATGCAGCAGCGGATTTCGGCCTGGGTCCTTGGGGCGTATGCGTCTGTCGGGACATATTTGCGCAGGCCCGAACTGATGGTTTTCCTGCCAGCTGCAACGCTGGCCGCCTTCTGGCTCGGCGGGGAGCAGATTCTGGTCCTTGTGGCCCTAGGCCTGCCGCTCGTCTTTGCCCTGGCCGGGGCTTTTCGCTTTGGCGCGCAGCCCCCGTACCCGGCCGAGGCATTGTCCGGCCTTGCGCTGCCGGCGCGGGTCGTGGATGCGCTCGATGCCGCGATGAACAGTGCACCGCAGAGCGGACTCGTCACGGGCTGTCTGGTCGTTCAGTTCGACGATGCAGAGTCGCTTCTTGACCGTCACGGCCGCGCCGCGCAGGCCGAGGTGCTGGCCCATGCCGGGCAGCGGCTCGCCTCGGTGTTGCGTCCGGGCGATACCGTGGCGCGGTTGGAGGGGGGCGGATTCGCGGTGGCACTGTCGCCGGTGCGGCGGCTTGATCTGGAGACGATGGTGCAACTGGCAGCGCGGCTGCAGACGGCCCTGGCGACCCCCTTCAGCGTCGATCGGGCGCGGCTCTATGTCACCGTGTCCGTCGGATTCTGTCTTGGAGTGCGGTCCCCCGGTCCCACGGGCAGCGCGCTTTTGGATGCCGCGCAGGTTGCTGCGGACGAGGCACTGCGCAATGGACCGGGTGCGATCCGGGCCTATGCGGCGGACATGGCGCGCACCCGCGCCGACCGCGACGCGATGCGCGACGGGCTCGAGGCGGCGCTGGATGGCGGGCAGATCGTGCCGTGGTTCCAGCCGCAGGTGTCCACCGACACCGGGGCGATCACCGGGTTCGAGGCGCTTGCCCGCTGGAACCAACCCGAGCTCGGGCTGATCCCGCCGGGTGAGTTCCTGACCGCGATCGACGTGGCCGGGCTGGCGGAACGCTAGGGCGAGGTGATCCTGTACCATTAGCTTTCGGCCCTTGCGGCATGGGACAGGGCAGGTCTGCGCGTGCCGACCGTCGCCGTCAACTTCTCGGCCGCCGAACTGCGCAACCCGCGCCTGACCGACAAGCTGAAATGGGAGATCGATCGGTTCGGGCTGTCGCCCGAGCGGCTGTCGGTCGAGATCCTCGAAACGGTCGTGGCCGATACGGACAACGACGTGGTGGTGTCGAATATCGCGCAGCTTGCGCGGCTTGGCTGCGGAATCGACCTTGACGATTTTGGCACGGGCCACGCCTCGATCACCAACATCCGACGCTTTTCCGTGCGCCGCATCAAGATCGACCGCAGCTTCGTGACCAAGGTGGATGAGGATCGGGAGCAGCAGAAGATTGTCTCCGCCGTCCTGTCGCTGGCCGAGCGTCTGGGCATCGACACCCTTGCCGAAGGGGTTGAGACGGCGGGCGAGCACGCGATGCTGTCACAGCTTGGCTGCGGCCATGTGCAGGGCTTTGTGGTCGGGCGCCCGATGCCGTTTGCAGACACTTCTGCCTGGATCGCGACACATCGCGCAAAGGTGCCGATCACGCCGCGCCTCTCGCACCGCGCCCGTTGACGGTTTCGTCAGGCGGCCGCCCACGACCCTTGGCCGTCAGGGAATCCGCTTGACCTTTCGCCCCCCCTGGCGTTGAAGCACCGCTGACCCAAGGCAGGAACGGGGACAG
>CAZVIS010000329.1:0-3897 GCA_964627355.1 uncultured Rhodobacterales bacterium | reverse complement strand
TCTGTGCCTGGGCGGTGTCGCAGGGCTATACCGCCTCGACCGACCCGGATGCCTGGCGCATCGTCGACGGCAAGCTTTACCTCAACTACTCGCTTGGCGTGCAAAAGCAGTGGGAGGGGGACATCCCCGGCAACATCAGCAAGGCCGATGCCAACTGGCCGGGGCTGAAGTAGCTATTCGCTTTCGGACGACCGAGCCCAGAGGTTGATGTCCTCCTCGGCCGCGATGCGGTCGATCTCGGCCAGTTCGGCATCGGTGAAATCGAGGTTGCCGATGGCGCCCGCGCAATCTGTCACCTGCTCGGGCCGCGACGCCCCGATCAGGGCGGTGGTGATCAGGCCCCCACGCAGCACCCAGGCAATCGCCATCTGCGCCAGCGTCTGCCCCCGCTTCTGTGCCATCGCGTCGAGCGCCCGGACAGAGGCCAGCGCCCGGTCGGTAATCGTTGCGGGGTCAAGCGACTTGCCCTGCGCGGCACGGCTGCCTCCGGGGATGCCGTTCAGGTACTTTTTCGTCAGAATGCCCTGCGCGAGCGGGGTAAAGGCAATCGACCCGATCCCCAAATCCCGCAGCGTCTCGCGCAAGCCGTCCTTTTCCACCCAACGGTTCAGGATATTGTAGCTGGGCTGGTGGATGATGCAGGGCGTGCCGAGCGATTTCAGGATCGCCGCCGCCTGCCTCGTCCGCTCACTGTTGTAGCTGGAGATCCCCACGTACAGCGCTCGCCCCGACCGCACGATATGGTCAAGCGCGCCCATGGTTTCCTCCAGGGGCGTGTCGGGGTCGAAGCGGTGCGAGTAGAAGATGTCCAAGTAGTCGAGGCCCATCCGCCTCAGCGACTGGTCGCAGGAGGCGATGACGTACTTGCGGCTGCCCCACTCGCCGTAAGGCCCGTCCCACATCCGGTAGCCCGCCTTGGACGAGATGACGAGTTCGTCGCGCAGGCCCCGGAAATCGGTGCGCAGGATCTCTCCGAACGCCTCCTCCGCCGACCCGGGCGGGGGGCCGTAGTTGTTGGCAAGGTCGAAGTGGGTGATGCCGTGGTCCAGCGCCGCGCGGCAGATCGCCTGTTTGGTGGCGTGCGGCGTATCATGGCCAAAGTTGTGCCAGAGGCCGATGCTGATTGCCGGCAGCATCAGGCCCGAATTGCCGCAGCGGCGGTAGATCATGCGGGAATGGCGGTCTTCGGCGGGGGCGTAGGGCATCGCGAAACTCCTGTGGCGCGCCGGGGACACGGGTGCTTGCCTCCGGCGGGGATACTTGGGCCAAGATGAAAGGCGTCAAACGAAGCGGTTGACGAGGTTTTCGAGGCGTTCCTGACGGCCCGAGCGGGGCTCGGGCTCGATCTTCTCGGCGGTGACGCGGGCGGCGGCGGCCTCGAGCGAGCCGGACAGCATCGCCTTCGCCGCAGGCGCGTTCCATCCGGCATAGCGGTCGGCGCGCGCCTTCTCGAGCCCGCCATCTTGCAGCATCGCGGCGGCGGATTTCAAGGCGCGGGCGCAGGTGTCCATGCCGCCTGCGTGGGCGAGGATCAGGTCGGCTGGGTCGAGGCTTTGGCGGCGGATCTTGGCGTCGAAGTTGGTGCCGCCGGTGGTATAGCCGCCCGCCCGCAGGATCTCGTAGAAGGCCAGCGCCTTTTCGGCGTGGTTGTTCGGGAACTGGTCGGTGTCCCAGCCGGACTGGTAGTCGTTCCGGTTCATGTCGATCGACCCGAAGATGCCGAGGGCCGAGGCCAGCGCGATCTCATGCTCGAACGAATGCCCGGCGAGGATCGCGTGGCCCTGCTCGATGTTCGTCTTGACCTCGCCCTCAAGGCCAAAGTCCTTGAGGAAGCCGTAGACCGTCGCGACATCGTAATCGTACTGGTGCTTGGACGGCTCCTGCGGTTTCGGCTCAATCAAGATCGTACCCTTGAAGCCGATCTTGTGCTTGTACTCGACGACCTGCTGCAGGAAGCGGCCTGCATGGGCGCGCTCGGCCTTGAGGTCGGTGTTGAGCAGCGTCTCATACCCCTCGCGCCCGCCCCAGAGGACGTAGTTCTGCCCGCCGAGGCGATGCGTCACGTCCATGTTCGCCTTCACCGTGGCGGCGGCATAGGCATAGACGTCCGGGTCGGGGTTTGTGGCGGCGCCGCTCATCCAGCGGCGATGGCTGAAGAGGTTGGCGGTGCCCCAGAGGAGCTTGGCCTTGTGGGACCCCTGCTTCTCGCCCAGGTAATCGGCGATCTCGTTCAGGTTCTTCAGGCTTTCCGCAAAGGTCGCCCCCTCGGGCCGGGCATCGGCGTCGTGAAAGCAATAGAAGGGCACGCCGAGGATATCGAACATCTCGAAGGCGACATCGGCCTTCATCCGGGCCAGCGCCATCGTGTCGCCGAACCAGGGCCGCTGAAAGGTCTGCCCGCCGAAGGGATCGCCGCCCGGCCAGGCGAAGGAGTGCCAGTAGGCCACGGCGAAACGCAGGTGATCTTCCATCCGCTTGCCGAGGATGACCTCGTCGGGGTTGTAGTGGCGGAAAGCGAATTCGTTGGTGCTGTCCGGGCCTTCGTAGGCAAGGGGGGCGATACCGTCGAAACAGGTCATGAGAGGCTCCGGATGGCGTCACGGGCGGCGCGATAGCGCGCGTGGCCGGTGTCGAAGGCGGGAAGGAGGGAGGAGTCGGGGTCGATCGTGCGGGCGATCGGGGGGGTGGTGGCGATGGCGGGACCGGCGCCGGTCGCGGCCATGAGGGCGAGGCGCGCGGCACCGAAGGCCGCGCCAAAGTCTCCGGCGGCGGGCAGCAGGACCGGGACGTTCAGCGCGGTGGCGATGGCGGCCAGCCAGTAGTCCGACCGCGCGCCGCCGCCCACGGCGATCAGCTTCTCGATGCGGGTGCCGGTGGCGGCCAGCGCGTCGCGGCAATCCCGCAACGCAAAGGTCACGCCCTCCAGCACCACACGGGTGGCCGAAACGCGGTCCGTCGCGTGGTCAAGGCCAAGGAAGGCGCCCCGGACATGCGCATCGTTCAGGGGCGTCCGCTCGCCACCCAGATAGGGCAGGAACAGCGTCCGCCCCGGGGCCTGCAACGGACCGAGGACGCCCGTCAGGGCGGACGAGGGTTCCCCCACCAGCCCCCCGTACCAGTTCAGCGCATCCGTCGCGGCCAGGATCACGCCCATCTGGTGCCACGTCCCCGGCAGCGCGTGGCAGAAGGTATGCACCGCCGTCTCGGGTGCCGGCGCATAGCCGTCCGTCGCCGCGAACAGCACACCCGAGGTGCCGAGCGAGACAAAGGCATCGCCTGCCCGCACCACGCCCGTGCCGACGGCAGAGGCGGCGTTGTCGCCGCCGCCCCCTGCCACGACCACGCCTTTCGGCAGGCCCCAGCGGTCGGCCAGCGCGGGCCGCAGCGTTCCGGACACCGCCGACCCCTCGACGAGCCGGGGCATCTGCGCGCGGGAAAGGCCCGTGAGGGACAGCAAATCATCCGACCAGTCCCGCGCCCCCACATCCAGCCAGCTGGTCCCCGCCGCATCCGACATCTCGGCCACATGCTCGCCGGTCAGCCAGAGGCGGAGGTAGTCCTTGGGCAGCAGCACCTTGGCGACCCGTTCCCTCAGGCGCGGCTCGTGCCGTTCGACCCACAAGACCTTGGGAGCGGTGAAGCCCGGAAAGACGATGTTGCCCGAAACGCGGCGGAACATCGGGTCGCCGTCAAGCTCGGCCGCGTCCTCCGCCGCGCGGGTGTCGTTCCACAGGATGCAGGGCCGCAGCACCTCGTCCGCCGCGTCCAGAAGCGTCGCGCCATGCATTTGGCCCGACAGCCCGATGCCACGCACCTGCCCGAGGCCATGCACGGCAAGCGCATCCATCACCACCTCGGCCGCCGCGATCCAGTCGTGCGGGGCCTGTTCGGACCAGC
>CAZVIS010000328.1:0-3917 GCA_964627355.1 uncultured Rhodobacterales bacterium | reverse complement strand
ACCCGCACCCGCCGGATGGAGGACTTCCATCCGATCGACCCGTCGCGCGTGCGGATGTATGTCTGCGGTCCCACCGTCTATGACCGCGCCCACCTTGGCAACGCCCGCCCCGTGGTGGTGTTCGACGTGCTGTTCCGGCTGCTCCGTCAGGTCTATGGCCCGGCGGCGGTCACCTATGTCCGCAACTTCACCGACGTCGATGACAAGATCAACGCCGAGGCGCAGCGGCGCAAGAAGGCCGGGGCTTACGGCACGCTTGAGGAGTTGATCCACGAGCGGACCGAGGAGACCATCGCCTGGTATCACGCCGACATGGACGCGCTTGGCGCCATGCGTCCGACGCTGGAACCCCGCGCGACGGATTTCGTCGGCCAGATGATCGCGATGATCGCGGGGCTGATCGAGACGGGGCATGCCTATGCCGCCGAGGGGCACGTCCTCTTCGCCGTGGACAGCTATGCCGCCTATGGCGCCCTGTCGGGCCGGTCGGTCGAGGACATGATCGCCGGCTCCCGGGTCGAGGTTGCGCCCTACAAGAAGAACCCGATGGATTTCGTCCTGTGGAAACCTTCGGACGCCGACCTGCCCGGATGGGACAGCCCCTGGGGCCGGGGCCGCCCCGGCTGGCACATCGAATGCTCGGCCATGGCGGCGGAACTGCTGGGAGAGTCCTTCGACATCCATGGCGGCGGCCTCGACCTGCAATTCCCTCACCATGAGAACGAGATCGCCCAATCCGCCTGCGCCCATCCTCACGGCGACTTCGCCCGCGTCTGGCTGCACAACGAGATGCTGCTGGTCGATGGCCGCAAGATGTCGAAATCCCTCGGCAATTTCTACACCGTCCGCGACGTCCTCGATCAGGGCACGCCCGGAGAGGTCATCCGCGCGGCCTTCCTTTTGTCCCACTACCGCGACCCGATGGATTTCAGCGAGGCGCGGCGGGCCGAGGCCCTCGCCGCCGTGGCCGACTTTGCCCAGACCCTTGGCCTCGACGGTTCGCAAACCCTTGCGATGCTGACCCCCGGCACTCCCTTGCCCGAGGTGGTGGAGGCGCTGGCGAATGACCTCGCCACGCCCGAGGCGATGAAACTCCTCAACCGCAAGGCCCTGACCGACCGCTATGGCGCGAATGGCGTCACCGACCGGCTGGAAGATATCCTTGCAAGCCAGATGCTTCTCGGATTCGACCTCCGCCGCAGCCCCACGGCCGAGGATCAGGCCCGCGTCATCGACAAGTTCCGCGGCCATGTCTTCCAGGCGATCAGCGTCGCCCGCGAGATCGAGGAATACGCCGCCGACATCGCCGAGGCCCGCGCCGCCCGCGACTATGCCCGCGCGGACAGCCTTCGCGACGCGCTGACCGAGGCGGGGGCGCAGGTCTCCATCGGGAAAGAGGGCGTCAACATCATCCGCCTCCCCGGGTTCGACCGCGCCAAGCTCGGGGACCGGGAATGACCGAGCGGCTCTATCTCTTCGACACCACCCTCCGCGACGGGCAACAGACGCAGGGCGTCCAGTTCTCGGTCACCGAAAAGGTGCAGATCGCCCAGGCCCTCGACGCCCTCGGCCTTGACTACATCGAGGGCGGCTGGCCCGGTGCCAACCCCACTGACAGCGAGTTCTTCCGCGCGGCCCCCGCCACCCGCGCCACCATGACCGCCTTCGGCATGACCAAACGCAGTGGAAGGTCGGCCGAGAACGACGACGTGCTGGCCGCCGTCCTTGACGCGGCCACCTCCGCCGTCTGCCTCGTCGGCAAGGCCCATCCGTTCCATGTCGAAACTGCCCTCGGCATCACCACCGAGGAGAACCTCGCAAACATCCGCGCCTCCGTCGCCCATGTCGTGGCCAAGGGCCGCGAGGCGATCCTCGACGCCGAGCATTTCTTCGACGGCTACCGCGCGGACCCGGCCTATGCGCTCGCCTGCCTGCGGTCGGGCCTCGACGCAGGCGCCCGGTGGGTGGTCCTCTGCGATACCAACGGCGGCACGCTGCCCGCCGAGGTCTCCCGCATCACGGCGGAGGTCATCGCCGCAGGCATCCCCGGCGACCGCCTCGGCATCCACACCCATGACGACACTGGCAACGCCGTCGCCAACACCCTCGCCGCCATCGACGCAGGCGCGCGGCACGTTCAGGGCACCCTCAACGGCCTCGGCGAACGCTGCGGCAACGCGAACCTCACCACGCTGATCCCGACGCTCCTGCTCAAGGAACCCTACGCCAGCCGCTTCCACACCGGCGTCACCCGCGAGGCGCTTGCCACCCTCGTCCGAACCTCGCGCCTGCTCGACGACATCCTGAACCGCGTCCCCCTCCGCGCCGCCCCCTACGTCGGCGCCTCCGCCTTCGCCCACAAGGCGGGCCTGCACGCCAGCGCCATCCTGAAAAACCCCGCCACCTACGAACACATCGACCCCGCCCTCGTCGGTAACGCCCGCGTCATCCCGATGAGCAATCAGGCCGGCCAGTCGAACCTGCGCGCCCGTCTGGCAGCGGCGGGGATCGAGGTCGCGCCCGCCGATCCACGCCTTGGGCGCATTCTCGAGGTGGTGAAGGCGCGTGAGGATGCAGGTTATGCCTATGACGGCGCGCAGGCGTCCTTCGAACTCGTGGCACGGGCGGAGCTGGGCCTGCTGCCGCAGTTCTTCGAGGTGAAGCGCTACCGCGTCACCGTCGAACGGCGAAAGAACAAGTACAACCGCATGATCTCGCTGTCCGAGGCGGTAGTGGTGGTCAAGATCGGCGACCGCAAGATGCTCTCGGTCAGCGAGAGCATGGACGAAACCGGCACCGACCGTGGCCCGGTGAACGCCCTTGCCAAGGCCCTCGCCAAGGACCTTGGCCCCTATCAGGCCAGCATCGACGACGTGAAGCTCGTCGATTTCAAGGTCCGCATCACCCAAGGCGGCACCGAGGCCGTCACCCGCGTCATCATCGACAGCGAGGATCGGGCGGGCAACCGCTGGTCCACCGTCGGCGTCTCGGCCAACATCGTGGACGCGAGTTTCGAGGCCCTGCTCGACGCGATCACCTGGAAGCTGATCCGCGATGGCGCGCAGCCGGTGGCGGTGCAGGCGGACGCCGCCGAATGACCGTGGCGGCCTGTGCCGCGCTTGTTCAGCGTGGCGACCCTGACCGCTTCCTCGCCGTGATGGCCGCACCCCCCGCCGCCCGCGCGCCTCTTTTCGTGCTCTACGCCTTCAACCTCGAGGTCGCACGCGCACCCTGGGTCACCGCCGAATCGATGATCGCCGAGATGCGCCTGCAGTGGTGGCGCGACGCGGTGGCGGGGGACCGCCGGGCGCATGAGGTGGCGAGGCCGCTGCATGACCTCATCCATCAGGCCGGGTTGCCGGTCGAAGTGCTCGACCACCTGATCGCCGCGCGTAGGTGGGATTGCTGGCATGAGCCGTTCGAGGGGGCAGGGGCGCTGGAGACCTATCTTGAGGAGACGGGCGGGGGCCTGATGTGGTTGGCGGCCAAGGCCCTCGGCGCCCCTGCGGGGTCCGAAGGGGCTGCGCGCGATCTGGGCTTTGCCAGCGGCATGGCCAACTACCTCCGCGCGGTGCCGGATCTGGTGGCCCGGGGCAGGGCGCCTTTGCCAGAGGGTCTGGCGGTGGAGGGGCTGGCGAAGCAGGGGCTGGATCGGCTGGCGCGTGGGCGGGCGGGAATCGCGGCGCTCGGGTCGGGGCGGGCAGCGGCACTGGCAGCGTGGCAGGCGGGGCCGTTGCTGAGTCAGGCGCAACGTGACCCCGCGAGAGTAGCGGACGGTACCCTCGCCCTCTCCGAATTCGCCCGCCGTGCCCGCCTGTTGTGGGCATCGGTGAGCGGACGCCTCTAGGCACCCCTTGCCTTGCCGGATTTGATTTCAATCAAATCAGGCCGCGCCTGCCTGCCCCCGGGCAGGCGCG
>CAZVIS010000327.1:0-3944 GCA_964627355.1 uncultured Rhodobacterales bacterium | reverse complement strand
GTGGCGAGGAAGTCGAGCATCTGCTGCTTGCCCTGGTCTTGCTGCCAGCCGGTAAAGACCTCATGCACGACCTTCACGTCCGGAAACTCGGCCAGCGCGCGCTTGAAGCCGGTGTCGCGGTCGTTGTCGGCACCCGCACCGGCGGCGCCGCGCATATAGACGACGTCGCCCTTGCCGCCCATCGTCTCGAACAGCCATTTGGCGCCGATATAGGCATATTCTTCCTGGTTGTTCGACACGATGTAGGCGGACGGCTCGGTCACCGCCTGGTCAACGGCCACCACCACGATGCCGGCATCCGTCGCCGCCTTGATCGCGTCATTCACCCCCTCGGCGTTGGCCGGGTTGATGACGATGGCGTTCACGCCCGCCTCGATCAGGTTGCGGATGTCCTCGCCCTGCCCGGCCGCGTCGGTGTTGCGGTGCGCGATGTTCAGGCTCGCGACCTTGCCCGAGGCCAGCGCCTGCGCCTTCATCGCGCAGACCATCTCCTCGCGCCAGCCGTTGCCCTGCACGGTGTTCGAGATGCCGATCTTGTAGCCTTCGGCCAGCGCCATCCCGCCCGTTGCGAGCGTCAGCGCGGTTCCCAGTAGCAGTTTCCTCATGGTTGATCCTCCCGATCAGTTGGTCCGTCCGTGGTGGCTTTGCGCCTTGTTCCACCGCCCGGGGCTGCCCCCCGGAATCGCGCGGTTCAGGGCAATATCAGGCCTTTTGTCCTTGTTGTAAACCTTTTCATCTGCTGTAACCTGCCCCTTGCAAGCCAAAGGGAGCACGCATGCTTCGTCCGACCATCGAGGATGTGGCCCGCATCGCGCAGGTCTCGATCGCCACGGTCAGCCGCTGCCTGCACCGCCCGGAAGTGGTGTCGGCGGACACCCGTGAGCGCGTGATGGCGGCAGTGGCCCAGACCGGCTACACCCTCAACACCGCGGCGCAGGGCTTGCGGCAGCGGCGGTCGAATACGGTGTTGGTCGTGGTGCCCGACATCGGCAACACCTTCTTTTCCGAGGTGCTGAGCGGGATCGAGGCGGTGGCGAGGGCCGCCGGGCTGACCATGCTGATCGGCGACACCGGCTTTGACCGGGACCGCGAGGCGGCGCTGGTGCGCTATCTGGTGAACGGACGGGCCGACGGCGCGCTGCTGCTGGTCGAGCCGCTGGACGACTGGTTCGGCCTGCGCGCGGCCAATGCGCGGGGCGTGGCGCCCGTGGTGATGATCTCGGAACTCGGCCCGCAGCCCGGAGCCCTGTCCGTCAGCATCGACAACGAGGCCGCCGCGCACGCCGCCGTGCGGCACCTGATTGCCGCCGGTCACCGCCGCATCGCCCACCTCTCCGGTCCGGACAGCACGGGCCTGACGCGTCTCCGCCACGCCGGCTATGCCCGCGCGCTGGCCGAGGCAGGGCTGCCTGTGGAGGCCGCCCTTGTCCTGCCCGGCGACTTCGGTCTGGAAAGCGGCCGCGCCGCCTTTGCCCGCTTCGCCGCCCTGCCGGATCGCCCGACCGCAATCTTCTGCGCCAATGATGAGACCGCCATGGGCTTCATCGCCGCCGCGCATCAGGCCGGGGTGCGGGTTCCGCAAGATGTGTCTGTCGTGGGTTTCGATGACATCCATTTCGCCCAAGCCTTCCTCCCCGCGCTGACCACCATCCGCCAGCCGAGGGCCGAGATGGGGGCGGCGGCGATGCGGTTGCTGTTGGACATCCTCGCGGGAGGGGCGCCGGCGTCGGTGCGGCTGCCCTGGGAGATGGTGGTGCGGGAGAGTACCGCCAGCACCCGCTGAGACCCCGAGCGGGGGTTTCACACCCCCCAGTCCATCGGTTCTTCGAACCGATGGCGAAACCGACGGACTACCCCGTGTGACATTTGTGAACAGAAGAAGGGCAATTCTAGCAAAAGTGTTAGGGAAGTGGGGCGGTGCGGTGAGCATCACCTCCCCCTTCACTTCACGAAAGGCGCCAACACGTCGCGGGCCAGCAGGAACCCGCGCTTCACCTTTTCCTCGGTGCCCTCGAAGTTGCGATCCTCATGCTCAATGATGACCGGGCCGTCATAGCCCGCCCGGTAAAGGCCCGCGAAGATCACCTTCCAGTCGATGTCGCCAAGGCCCGGCATCCGCGGCACCTGCCAGCCCATGCCGACCGACATAACGCCGTTCTCATAGAGGCCGTCGCGGTCGATCATCACGTCCTTGGCGTGGACATGGACCATCCGAGGCCCGAATTCGCGGATGAAGCGGGCCTGATCGATCATTTGCCAGACGAGGTGGCTGGGGTCGAAGTTCATGCCAACGCCTTGCCATTCGTCGAAGATCCGCCGCCAGATCTTTGGCGAATAGGCGATGTTGTGCCCGCCCGGCCATTCGTCGCGCGAAAAGATCATCGGGCAGTTCTCGAAGGCGAGCGTCACCCCATGGTCGCGGGCATGGGACAGGACCGGGGCGAAAATGTACTTCGCGCGTGTCCAATTGTCATCGATGTGCAGGCTGCGGTCACCGCCGACGAAGGTGTTGACCACCGGCACGCGCAGCAGCGCCGCTGCCGCGATCACCTTCTTGAGGTGGCCGATCACCTGCTCGCGGTAGGCCGCATCGGGGTGCAGCGGGTTGGGGTAGTAGCCGAGGCCCGAGATCTCGATCCCCTTTGCCGCCAGCCCCGCCCGGATCCCGTCCGCCTGTGCGGCCGTCAGCCCCTCGACATCGATATGGCACGTCCCCGCATAGCGTCGCGCCTCGCCGCCGCTTGCGGGCCAGCAGGCGACTTCCAGCGCGGTCATGCCCACGGAGGCCGTCCAGTCGGCCACCTGCTCCAGCGTCAGGTCCGGAAACGGTGCGGTCAGCAGTCCCAGCTTCATCCTGTCCCCCTAGATTGACGTCCAAGTGCCGCTGCGCGCGCTCGCCTCTACCGCCTCGCAGAAACGCATCTCGAAATGGCCGTCCTCGAAGGTGGCCCAGGTGGACGAGGACTGCCGCCCGCCCGCCGCCACATCCGCATAGACCTGCCGGAAAAGCGCGTGGAACGTGTCGGCAAAGCCCTCGGTATGGCCCGGCGGCAGGGCCGCAGCCGCCCGACCGGCGGCGTTCATCAGGCTCGCATCCCGCGCCAGCGTCTGGTTCGGCGCATCGCGGTGGCCGATCCACAGGCGATCCGGCTCCTCGGAGTTCCAGGCGGCGGAGGCGGCAGACCCCGCCACCTCCCACGTCAGCTCGTTCTTCCGGCCGAAGTTCACCTGACTGGTGGACATCACCCCCCGCGCCCCGTTCGCATAGCGCAGAAGGATCGTCGCCGCGTCGTCGGTCGTGACCTCGCGCGCCTCGGTCGCTCCCTTCGCCGCCGAGAACGTCTCCACCGGCCCCACGGGCCTCGCGCGCACCGGCAGGAAGGTGGCGAGGTCGGCGAGAACATGCGTAGGCCGCATCCCCGTGACGAAGTTCGCCAGATCCATCCAGTGCGTACCGATGTCCCCCACGGACCGCAGGGTGCCCCCTTGATCCGTCTCCAGCCGCCAGTTCCAGTCGGTGTCCCTGGCCAGCCAATCCTGATGGTAATGCCCCGTCAGGAAGCGAACCTCTCCCAGCCCCCCCTCGCGCACCATCTGCGCGGCATGCTGGTTCAGGGGGTAGAAGCGCACGTTGTAGCAGACCGCCGCGATCAGCCCGCTGTCCCGCGCCATCGTCACCATCTCCGCCGATTCCGCCGCCGTCATCGCTAGAGGCTTCTCGCAGATCACATGCTTTCCGGCGGCCATAATGGCCTTCACCTGCCCGTAGTGCGCATGGTTCGGCGAGGTGACATGCACCACGCGCACCCCGTCATCCGCCAGCATCTCCTCCAGCGAGGCATAGGCGCGCACCCCAAGCGCCGCCCCCCTCTCCGCCCCCCGGCCAGCGCTGCTCCCCAGAACCCCGCGCACCGGCACGCCAAGCCGCCGCAGCGCCGCCAGAT
>CAZVIS010000326.1:0-3945 GCA_964627355.1 uncultured Rhodobacterales bacterium | reverse complement strand
AGCCCCTACGACCCCGCGAACGCACGGATCCGGGTGGACGGCTGAGGCGACCGGCCGCCACGCCCTGCGCGCCACCAGTCCGGACCTGCGTTCGAACTCCGGTAACCTGTTGCAGCGATACTCGGCCAGCACCCTCTCGTGCTGGAGTTCCGATGTTCGCGACCATCCGCGCCTTCGCGCGCAAGCCGACGCCTGTTCCCAGTCCGCCCGACGGGGACGTGCTGCTCGATCTTCCCGCTCGATCCGCCGACCTTGGGCCCGCGCCGCGGCCTGCCCTGGACGGCCTGACCGACAGCGCAGTTCATCTGGCCCGTGACATCGTGGATGTGTCCGGGTTTCTCGACGGGGTCGATGCGGCGGCCCAGCGTCAGGCCAGGACCCTGCAGGACGCAAACTCTGCGGTCGAAACGGTGGCGGATGCCAGCCACACCGTCATCGCCTCGACCGAACGCCTTGCGGCCGCGCTTGGCGGCATCGCCGAGGCGACGTCGACCTCGGGCGACCAGCTGCAATCGGTCATGGCGGGCAGCCACACCGTGCTCGACTGGGTGAACACGCTTGAGGGAAAGCTCACCCACATCGACAGCGCGGCCGAAAGGACGCATGCCTCCAACGGTCACATCCTGCACATCTCGCGCGAGGTGCACATCCTCGCCATCAACGCCAACATCGAGGCGGCGCGCGCCGGTCTGGCCGGAAAGGGCTTTGGCGTCATTGCGGACGCGATCAACGCGCTGTCCGTCCAGACGTCCGAGGCCGCGACCGTCATCTCGGAAACCGTCAAGGGCCTGACCGCGCTGATCGCCGACCTCCGGGTCGAGGCGAACGGCATCGCAGCGCAAGCGCGCGAAAGCCTTGCCCGCCTGACCGAGGCAGAGGCCGCGGCCAAGGCCCTGACCCGCCGCGCGGGTGAGGGGCGCAGCCTCGCCAGTTCGATCACGGGCGAAGCCGGGCAGATGCGCGACGCCATTGCCGACTTCTCGCCCACGTTCAACGCCTTGCTGAGCTCGATCGAACAGCAGGGCGTAACCGTGAACGAGGCGCGCTCCCGCGTGTCCGCGCTGATCCAGCGCAGCGAGGCGATGGTGCAGGGTCTGGTGGAAAGTGGCGGATCAAACCTTGACCAGCCGCTCATCGATGCGGTCAAGGAACGGGCCGAGCGGATTTCGGCGCTGTTCGAACAGGCCGTCCAACAGCGGCAGATCTCGGCCTCTGACCTGTTCAGCGCAACCTACAAGGACATTCCGGGCTCCAATCCGGTGCAGAAGATGGCGCCCTTCACCCGTCTGACCGACCGCCTTCTGCCACCGATCCAGGAAGAGGCACTGACTCTTGACCCGAGGATCGTCTTCTGCGCTGCGGTCGACCGAAGCGGCTACCTGCCGACCCACAACCTCAAGTTTTCCAAGCCGCAGGGTCGTGATCCGGTCTGGAACACAGCGAACTGCCGCAATCGTCGTGTCTTTGACGACCGGGTAGGCCTCGGTGCGGCACGGTCAACGGCACCCTTCCTGATGCAGATCTACCGGCGAGACATGGGGGGCGGGCAGTTTGCCATGATGAAGGATGTCTCGGCCCCCATCATCGTGAATGGCAGGCATTGGGGCGGGCTGCGACTGGCCTATACCTTTTCCATGCCCGGCAGTTCCGACGCGCGCTGAATGCCCGACCCGCACCGGCCTCCGCGCTAGCGTGCACGGCGCGCCAGCCACCCGGCCCAATCGGCCTCGGACCCGTTGAAGACATTCGCATCGGCGCGGCCTGCGATGCCAGGGATCAGTGCGGTGCCGGAATACTGCCAGAACGTCCAGCGCTGCCCGGGATAAACCTCGGACGGATGCCCAGCGACCGACCTCAACCAGAACTCGGCCCGGTGCAGTCGTGAGAGGTCGGCGTCGCGGTAGATATCGGGTGAGACATAGACGATCGGGCGGTGCCCGTAGTGTCGCTCGAGCGTGTCCATGAAAATCTCGGCCTCGCGCCGCAGTTCGGGCCCCGGCGTGCGCCGCGTGCAGGTCGGCGAGAACGGCGTCCATTCGAGGTCCAGCACCGGCGGCAGCGCACCCGGGCTGCGCGGCACGTTGCGGATGAACCAGCGGGCCTGCTCGATCCCCGGACGGCAGTGGTACCAGAAGTGATAGGCCCCGACCTGCACCCCCGCCGCCCGCGCCGCGCGCCAGTTGTCGCGGAACACCGGATCCAGAAGGTCGCCTCCCTCGGTCGCCTTGAGGAACACGAAGTTCACGCCGTTCGCCCGCGCCTCGCGCCAGTTGACGCTGGTCTGAAAGCGCGCGGCATCGGTGCCGTGCACCGGATAGCTGGCCGGCGACCGTCCGTCCCAGGGATGTGGGTCGGCGTCGCCGAAACGGGCGGGCGTGACGGCCGGGCCAGCCACGGCTGTCGGCAAAGGGTCGGATTTCGGGATCGGTGTCCCGCAGGCCGCGACCATCAGAAGCGAAAGAACCAGAATGCGGATCATCCGGTGACGCTGCACGGAACCGGGTCCCCTGTCACGCGCCGACCGCACCCCTGCGGCAACAATCCGCGGGTTGATGCCCCCGCCCGCAACGACCAAGTGTTGACAAAAGATGAATGACACCCAACTAAGCCATTGATTTCATTTACACCAAACCCTGTCGCACAGTGCGACAGGCCATCGTCGCGCACCTTACCCGAACCGCAGGGGCGACAGCGCAGCCAGCACCCCGGGGGCCAGTTCGCTCGGCCGCCCCCCCGCCAGGTCCGCCGCCAGCCGCGCGGCAGCAGCCGAGGTCTGGAAGCCATAGCCCCCCTGCCCGGCCAGCCACAGGAACCCCGGCACGTGCCGATCGAACCCGATCACCGGCACCCGGTCGGGTGCGAAACTCCGCAGGCCCGCCCAGTTCGCCAGCATCCGCGTCACCGGCTCGGTCACCATGGCCTCGTACCGCGCCAGCCCCTCGGCCAGCACCATGTCGTCGGCCCAGGCGTCATGCGGCTCCACCGGGTCCTCGTCGGCGGGCGAGACGATGAGGGCGCCCGCGTCAGGCTTGGCGTACCAGGTCTCGCCCACACCCATCAGCATCGGCCAGCCCGTCACGTCATGCCCCCCCGGCGCCGGGATCCGTGCCATCGACCGGCGGTGCGGCACGATGCCCAGGGGTGCCACTCCGGCCATCCGGGCGACCGTGTCGGCCCAGGCCCCGGCGGCATTGACCAGCATCCTGACCCGCAGTTCGACCCCACCCGCCGTCACCCGCCACCCGGTCCCGTCTCGCTCGACCCCGGTCACCTCGGCCGCCGTGACGACCCGCCCCCCCATCGCAGTCACCCGCCGCGCATGACCCTGGATCAGCCGGTCGGTGTCGATATCCTCGGCATGGTCCGCCACGGCGGCCAGCGCCACGGCGCCCGGGTTCAGGATCGGCACCCGTGCAACCGCCTCGGCCACAGCAACCCTCTCCATCCGCATCGAGGCGACCTCGCGGGCAAAGGCCTCGTCCTCTCCTGCTCCGGCCAGCAGCATCATCCCCCGCGGACTCAGCACTCCTGCCGCCTGCAAGCCATCCCCTGAGGCGAGCGACAGTTCCACCACCGGCGCCGCCCCATAGCGCGGTTCATAGAGCGCGGCCGACCGCCCCGAGGCGTGATAGGCCAGATGCCCCTCCCGCTCCCACAACACCACGGACCCAAGCGCCGACAGCTCTGCCGCAGCCGACACCCCGGCAATGCCGCCCCCGATGACCCCGAACTCAGCGTCCATCCGCTCCCCCGATGCGAAAGGGGCACCACTCGGATGCCCCTTCTTTCCTGCTGAAAGAGCCCACAGCGGAGTGGGGGGTGAAGCCCCCCGCTCCTTCTGCCGCATCCCTCACTTCGGAATGTCGCCGGTGATCCCCTCGACATAGAAGGCCATGCCCAGCAGATCGCCATCCGGTGCGGTCTGGCCCTCGGCCAGCCAGGGGC
>CAZVIS010000325.1:0-3966 GCA_964627355.1 uncultured Rhodobacterales bacterium | reverse complement strand
GCCAAAGCGTTCCGGCCCGCGCCTGCCTGCCCCCTGGCAGGCGCGATTCCGCGCCCACTCAGGCAGGCGCGGGCCTCTGTTGTGCGTGTGGATCGGCGTCGGGTTGCACCGCCCCCCAGGCGCGGGGCGGAGGCAGTGCCTCCGCTAGTCCCGCGCTCGTCCGTCCCTCACTTCCTCGCTCTCATGGCAGAGGCCATCGCCTCTGCCAATAGCGACAGATCCGCATGGACGCCGGGACGCCCAAAGCGTTCCGGCCTGCGCCTGCCTGCCCCCGGCAGGCGCAGATGCGCTAGCCCAGGCAGGCGCAGGCCTCTGTCGTTCATGCGGCAGCGGGTCTGGCGGCATCGCCTCGCAGGCGCGGGGCGAAGGCAGTGCCTTCGCTTGTCCCGCGCCGAACCGAGCGAGCGATCAGGACCGGGGCATCGCCTTTTCAGTGGCGCTTCCGCAGTTCCTCGAATGCTCTTTCCAGGAGCCTGAGGAACACATCGGTCTGTTCGATTGTGGCGCCGAGGCGCATCAAGTAGGGCGCGCACTCCTGCAAGCCGTCCAGATAGCACTTGAGATGCGCATCTCGATCCTGGGAGACGAAAACGGCGTAGTCGAGTTGAGGGCAACAGCTATAGACGCGTTTCGATTTCTGGAACCGCGAGCGGGCTGGGTAGCGTGCCTCCGACGCTGGCGGCATGACAATCGGTATGTACCATATCGCGCCATCGACCTGAGCCAAGGCAGACGTCGCGAACGCCTCGTTCAGCCATGGCTCAACGAGGCGGCGGATGGCATCGAGGTTCTGAAAAGCGCTGCGCTCCACTTCCGCAGACGCCCAGAATGCAAGCCCCTTCTCAGTCATGCACATTTCACTTGCATCACTTTAGGCATCCGCCCTACACCGCCGCGCCGCCTACCGTCAGCCCGCCGATCAGCATGGTCGGCTGACCCACCCCGACCGGCACCCATTGCCCCGCCTTGCCGCAGTTCCCGATGCCGGGGTCCAGCGCCATGTCGTTGCCGATGGCGCGGATGTGCTTCAGTGCCGTTGCCCCGTCGCCGATCAGCGTGGCCCCCTTGACCGCCGCGCCGATCCTGCCGTTCTGGACGCGGTACGCCTCGGTGCAGTTGAACACGAACTTGCCGTTGGTGATGTCCACCTGACCGCCCGAGAAGCCCACGGCGTAGATGCCGTCCTTGAGGCTGGCGACGATGCTTTCGGGGTCGGCGGACCCGCCGAGCATGTAGGTGTTCGTCATCCTTGGCATCGGGATATGGGCATAGCTTTCGCGCCGCCCGTTCCCGGTGGGGGCCACGCCCATCAGGCGGGCGTTCTGGCGGTCCTGCATGTAGCCCACCAGAATTCCGTCCTCGATCAGCACGTTCTTCGCCGAGGGCGTGCCCTCGTCATCGACCGAGATGCTGCCGCGACGGTCGGGGATCGTGCCGTCATCCAGCACCGTCACCCCGGGCGCCGCCACCCGCTGCCCCATCAATCCTGCGAAGGCCGAGGTCTTTTTCCGGTTGAAGTCACCTTCCAGCCCGTGCCCGACAGCCTCATGCAGCAGGACGCCCGGCCACCCCGGCCCGAGGACCACGTCCATCGTCCCCGCCGGAGCGGCCACGGCGTCGAGGTTCACTAGCGCGATGCGCAAGGCTTCCTTCGCCACCGACTGCCAGTGGTCGCGCGTCATCAGCCCCGCAAGGCCATAGCGCCCGCCGCCGCCATGCCCGCCCGACTCGCGCCGCCCGTTCTGTTCCACGATGCAGGAGATGTTCAGCCGCGCCATCGGGCGGATGTCGGACAGGCGCAGACCCTCTGGCCGAAGGATCTCCACCTCCTGATAGCTCGCGGCCAAAGTCGCCGAGACCTGCACCACGCGGGCGTCGAGGGCGCGGACGTAAGCGTCGATCTCGCGCAATGTGTCGATCTTTATCGAGAAGGCGGCATCGGCGAGGGGATTGTCGTCGGTGTAGAGCTTGAGGTTGGTCCCCTTCGGCGGGGGCGCGAGGGTGCCGCCGCCGTCGCCCACGGCCAGCCGCGCGGTCTCAGATGCGCGCAAAAGGGCCTTTTCGCTGATTTCGGTGGAATGGGCGTAGCCAGCCACCTCTCCCTTTACTGCGCGCAGACCGAACCCTTCGGAGGCGTCATAGCTGGCGGTCTTGACCCGGCCATCATCCAGCACGATCGCCTCGGACCGGCGGCGTTCGAGAAACAGCTCGCCATCCTCGGCCCCTGCGGTCGCCGCACGCAGGGTGCGGAGCGCGGCAGCCTCGTCCAGCAGGGTCTCGAACGGGCAAAAGGGGGTGTCCTGCATGGGTGAATCCTTGGGGAAGGGCCTCGCGGCGTCCCTTTGCCGCAACCGGACGTCTTGTCGGGTGCCGCTTAATATGGTTTCAGAGGCGGGGATAACAACGGGATTCCGGGGCACGCCCCCGACGTCCCGGAGCGCGGCCCCGAAGGCCGCCCGAACACGGGAACCGGACATGCGTTTCATCAGCACTTTCGCCCTGGGCCTGATGGCCTCGACCGCCGCGATGGCGCAGGACCTGCCGATCATCGGGCGCCCGGTGGACGGCGCCGTCGGCTTTCAGCCGCAGGCGACCGAGCTGGCGCGCGACATCAACTGGCTGGACGGCATGCTGAACATCATCATGCTGGTGATCGTGGTGTTCGTGACGGCGCTGATCCTGTGGGTGGCGCTGCGCTACAACGAGAAGCGGAACCCCAAGCCCGCAAGCTTTACCCACAACTCGCCGCTGGAAGTGGCCTGGACCGTGGTGCCGATCGTCATCCTGGTGTTCATCGGGGCCTTCTCGCTGCCGGTGCTGTTCAAGCAGCAGGAAATCCCTGTGGCCGACATCACGATCAAGGCGACGGGATACCAGTGGTACTGGGGCTATGAGTATGTGGACGAAGGCTTTGCCTTCGACAGCTACATGATCGGCGCCCCGGCGACGGGCGGCGACAACCGCCTGACGCCTGCGGTCGAGGCGCAGCTGGTCGAGGCGGGCTACTCCAAGGACGAGTTCCTGCTGGCCACCGATACCGCGATGGTGATCCCGGTCGGCAAGACCATCGTGGTGCAGGTGACGGCATCGGACGTGATCCATTCGTGGAAGATGCCGGCCTTTGGCGTGATGCAGGACGCCGTGCCGGGGCGCCTGGCCCAGCTGTGGTTCAAGGCCGAGCAGGAGGGCATCTATTTCGGCCAATGCTCGGAACTGTGCGGGATTGCGCATGCCTACATGCCGATCACCGTCAAGGTGGTCAGCGAGGCGGCCTATGCCGAATGGCTGGAAGGCGCCAAGGCCGAATACGCGGGATCGGTGCCGCAGGTGGATGTGGCTTCGGCCGACTGACGACTGACGCAAGGGGTCCCGGCCTGTGGCCGGGCGCCCTCTACGGACGGGACCGCACATGACCGACACAGCGACCACGGAGACGCGCGAAGCGGGGTTTGGCGATTATGTCGCGCTCTTGAAGCCGCGTGTGATGTCGCTGGTGGTCTTCACGGCGCTGGTGGGCCTTCTGGTTGCACCCGTGGCGATCAACCCGGTTGTCGGGTTCTGCGCGATCTTGTTCATCGCGGTCGGCGGTGGCGCCTCGGGCGCGCTGAACATGTGGTGGGATGCGGATATCGACGCGGTGATGAACCGCACGAAGGGTCGGCCGGTCCCGGCGGGCACGGTGACCCCGGGCGAGGCGCTGGCGATCGGGCTGGCGCTCTCCGGCTTCTCGGTGGTGATGCTGGGGCTGGCCACGAACCTTGCGGCAGCGGGCCTGCTGGCCTTCACCATCTTCTTCTACGCGGTCGTCTATTCGATGTGGCTCAAGCGTTCGACGCCGCAGAACATCGTGATCGGCGGCGCGGCGGGGGCCTTTCCGCCGATGATCGGCTGGGTCGCGGCGACGGGGTCCATCTCGGTCGAGGCGTGCCTGATGTTCGCGCTGATCTTCATGTGGACGCCGCCGCA
>CAZVIS010000324.1:0-3967 GCA_964627355.1 uncultured Rhodobacterales bacterium | reverse complement strand
ACCGGCATGGTCAAGACGATGCAGGACGGCGGCACCATCGACAACTTCGTGCGCGGCGGGCTGGCGGACGGCTTCATCAAGATGTCGCCCCTCGGCCCCGCCGTGCCCGAGGCCGGCCGCGCGGCCTTCGAGGCGACCAAGGCCGAAATCCTTAAGGGCGGGTTCGCCGCGATCAAGGGGCCGCTGAAGGACAACGCAGGGAACGTCCTGCTGACCGAAGGGCAGGCGCTGGTCGAGACGGACATCGCGCTGGAAAGCATGGGCTATCTCGTCGAAGGCGTCATCGGATCGACCTCGTAAGATGGCCGATCAGGCGATCATGCAAGTGACGCGGGCAGCCTGGCTGCCCGCGCTCGCGCGCCGGGCCGAGGGGGTGGTGATCCCCATCGCCGCCCTGCTCGCGGGCCTCGCGGCCTTCGGGCTGTTCCTGCTGACGCAAGGCAAGTCGCCGTTTTCGTTCTTCTATTATGTGATGCAGGGCGGTTTCGGGTCCGCTTTCTCTTGGCAGAACACGCTGTCGCGGACGGCGCCTTTGCTGCTGGCGGCGCTGTGCGTGGCCTTGCCTGCGCGGTTGGGTCTGGTGGTGATCGGGGGCGAAGGCGCCATCGTTCTGGGCGGGGTGACCGCCGGGGCGATGGGGTTTGCGTTTGCGGGTCTGCCTTCGGCGATCGGACTGCCGCTTCTGGCGCTCTGTTCTATGCTGATTGGCGCGTTGTGGATCGGGGCCGCCGGGGCACTGCGGCACTATCGCGGGGTGAACGAGACCATCGCGAGCCTTCTTCTGTCCTACATCGCCATCGCCCTGATGAACCATCTGGTCGAGGGGCCGCTGCGCGATCCCGCCAGCCTCAACAAACCCTCCACCGCGCCGCTGCCCGAAACCTTGCGCGTCGCGAACCTGCCGGGAATGGAAGTGCATTGGGGCCTCGCCTTCGGCATCCTTGCCTGCATCGGGGCGTGGATCCTCATCGACCGCACCACCATCGGTTTCGCCGCGCGCATTGCAGGCGGGAACGTTCGGGCGGCGCAGGTGCAGGGGCTGCCTGTGGGGCGGCTAATCCTGGGCTTTACGGCGCTTGGCGGGGCCTTCGCGGGGCTGGCGGGGTTCTTCGAGGTGACGGCGGTGCATGGGTCGGCCAACGGCTCGCTTGCCAGCGGCTATGGCTACACCGGCATCCTTATCGCCTTCCTCGCCCGCCACAACCCCCTCGCCATCATCCCCGTGGCGATCCTCCTTGCAGGGTTCGAAGCATCCTCCGGCCTGATCCAGCGCCGCATGGATCTGCCGGACGCGACGGTGCTGGTCCTGCAAGGCTTTGTCTTCATTGCGATCCTTCTGTCCGACACGCTCTACGGCCGGTTCAAGGTCTTCGCCCCCGAACGGTGGAGGTCCTGATGGAAGGCGAACTTGGCATCTGGGCGGTCCCCCTTGCCATTCTTGGCGGCGCGATCCGGGTGTCCACGCCGTTCCTGTTCGTAAGCCTCGGCGAAGTGCTGACCGAGCGGTCCGGCCGCATCAACCTTGGCCTCGAAGGCACGCTCGTCTTCGGGGCCATGTCGGGCTATGCCATCGCCGTGATGACCGGCTCGCCCTGGGCGGGCGTGGTGATCGCGGCTCTCGCGGGGTCGCTCTTCGGCCTCCTCCATGGCGTCCTCTGCTCGCTGCCCAAGGTGAACGACATCGCCATCGGCATCGCGATGATGCTGTTCGGCTCTGGCCTCGCCTTCTACTTCGGCAAGCCCTTCATCCAGCCCGTCGCCCCCGACCTGCCCGCCATCCCCTTCGGTGCATGGTCTAGCCTGCCGCAGGTGCAGGCAGCGCTGAACGTCAACGTCCTCTTCCTGATCGGCATCGCGCTGGCCGTCGCCATGGCCTGGATGTTCCGCGCAACCCGCGTGGGCCTTGTCATCCGCGTCGTCGGCGACAGCACCGACGCAGCCCGCGCCATGGGCCTGCGCCCCGCCGTCATCCGCACCCTCGCCACGGCGGCGGGCGGGGCTTTCGCGGGCATCGCCGGGGCCTACCTCTCGCTCTACTACCCCGGCAGCTGGAACGAGGGGCTGTCCAGTGGCCAAGGCCTGATGGCCGTGGCGCTGGTCATCTTTGCCCGCTGGAACCCCATCGCCTGCTTCTGGGCGGCCCTGCTGTTCGGCGGCGCGGGCGCCCTCGGCCCCGCCCTGCAATCGGTCGGCGTGACCGAAGGCTACTACCTCTTCTACGCCGCCCCGTATGTCCTGACGCTGGGCGTTCTCGTCGCCACCTCGTCCCCGACGAGGGCGATGGCCGGGGCGCCGGGCGAATTGTCGATCACCAAATAGGAGGCGGGAATGAACGGTCTGGGCGGCCTGAACAAATCCGAACACGGCGTGGTCATCGGCCTTGTGCAGCTGCAACTGCCCGTGGTGGCGACGCCCGAGGATCTGGCCCGCCAGACCGCGCGGATCGTCGAGATGGTGGGCAAGGCGCGGCGGAACCTCGGCACGATGGACCTCGTGGTCTTCCCCGAATACGCCCTGCACGGCCTGTCGATGGACACCAATCCCGCCATCATGTGCCGGATGGACGGGCCCGAGGTTGCGGCCTTCCGGGCCGCCTGCCGCACCCACGCGATCTGGGGCTGCTTTTCCATCATGGAGCACAACCCCGGCGGCTTTCCCTATAACGTCGGCCTCATCATCGACGACACCGGAGAAATCCGCCTCTACTACCGCAAGCTGCACCCCTGGGTTCCGGTGGAGCCGTGGGAGCCCGGGGACCTCGGCATCCCCGTCATCGACGGGCCAAAGGGCTGCAAGCTTTCCCTTATCATCTGCCACGACGGCATGTTCCCCGAAATGGCGCGCGAGGCGGCCTACAAGGGGGCCGAGATCATGCTGCGCACCGCAGGCTACACCGCGCCGATCCGCGACAGCTGGCGGTTCACCAACCAGTCCAATGCCTTCTGCAACCTGATGGTCACAGCCTCGGTCTGCATGTGCGGATCGGACGGGACGTTCGATTCGATGGGCGAGGGGATGGTCTGCAACTTCGACGGGTCCATCATCGCGCAGGGCACCAGCGGCCGCGCCGACGAGATCATCACCGCCGAGGTCCGCCCGGACCTTGTGCGAGAGGCCCGCGCCGGATGGGGGGTCGAGAACAACATCTACCAGTTCGGCCATCGCGGCTATGTCGCGGTGAAGGGCGGCGCGCAGGACTGCCCCTATACCTACATGACCGACCTCGCCGCAGGCCGCTATCGCCTGCCATGGGAGGATCAGGTGCGGGTGACCGACGGCACCGGCTTCGGCTTCCCCGCGCCCGTCAGGACCTATGGCGAGACACAGCAGGAGGCTGCCGAGTGACCACCGTTTCCTCCACCCCCTATGCCTGGCCCTGGAACGGGAACCTGACGCCTGCCAACACCGCCCTCATCATCATCGACATGCAGACGGATTTCTGTGGCAAGGGTGGCTATGTGGACATGATGGGCTATGACCTGTCGCTGACCCGCGCCCCCATCGAACCCATCAAGGCCGTCCTCACCGCGATGCGCGCTAAGGGCTATCACATCATCCACACGCGCGAGGGGCACCGGCCGGACCTGTCGGACCTGCCCGCCAACAAGCGCTGGCGCAGCCGGCAGATCGGCGCGGGCATCGGCGACGACGGCCCCTGCGGGAAGATCCTGATCCGGGGGCAGGCCGGCTGGGACATCATCGAAGAGCTTTACCCCGCACAGGGAGAGATCATCATCGACAAGCCCGGAAAGGGCAGTTTCTGCGCCACCGACCTTGAACTCATCCTACGCACCAAGGGGATCGAGAACCTGATCCTCACCGGCATCACCACCGATGTCTGCGTGTCCACCACGATGCGAGAGGCGAATGACCGCGGCTTCGAGTGCCTCGTCCTGTCCGACTGCTGCGGGGCGACCGACAAGGGCAACCACGATGCGGCGCTGAAGATGGTGACGATGCAGGGCGG
>CAZVIS010000323.1:1572-3981 GCA_964627355.1 uncultured Rhodobacterales bacterium | reverse complement strand
CCCGGGCCGAGCCGATGGCGGTCACCCGGTCGGTCAGGATCCGCGCTTCGGCCGGCGCGGCCACGACCATCGGCGCCTGCGGCCCGCCGCCGCCCGGTCGGCCCGCGCCGGGCGCTTCGGCCGGGGCCTCGGCCACCAGCCCCATCTCCTGAAGCGGTGCAAGCAACCCGGCCCGCGCAAGCCAAGGCTGTGCCGAGGGGACATAGAGAGACCAGCCGACGACGGCGGCAGCGGCCACCACAATCGTCAGGCCAAGCTGTTTCCACCAGGACATGCACTTTCCCCGCGCCGGGCACCACCTGCGCCAAGTCTAGGCGCTTGACCCAGAAAGGAAAGGCGCCTCACGCGATTGCGTGCTCAGGCCACCGCCGGAACGCGGATCAAGGGGGCTGCCTGATGCACCAGAGGCAGCAGATCGGGATCGTTCGCCGCGATCATCGCCAGCAGTTCCGCGCGCATCGGCGGACCCCAATAGTCGTTGATATGGGCCGCGACCCCCTCGGCTTGCCCCGTGGGGCGCGATTCCATGAAGCGGGCGATCTGGTTGGCCATGCGGGACAGTTTCTCATGCGACATGGGCGATGGCTCCGGGTCCGATGCGATTGGGGTGCGTGAAAACCTCGAACCGGTCGCCGCGCGCGCAGGCGACGACGGTGATGCCGGCCTTGTCGGCGGCCTCAATCGCAGCCGCCGTGGGGGCGGCGGCGGCAATCAGGACCGGGGCGCCGAGGCGCGCACACTTTTGAACCATGTCGAGCGAGACGCGGCTGGTGAGGACGACAGCGCCAAAGCGGTCAGCGCCGATCAGGGCGCCCGCCAGCTTGTCCAGCGCATTGTGCCGCCCGACATCCTCGCGCACCGCAACCATCCCCTGCCCCGGCACCCAGAACCCCGCCGCATGGGCGGCCCGGGTGGCCATGTGGAGGGGTTGCAGGGGGGCGAGAGCCGCCATCGCCGTCGTCACATCACCGGACGCCAGGCGCAGATCCGACACGACCACCGGAAGGTCGCGCGTCGCCTCCTCCAAGCTCTCGATTCCGCAAAGGCCGCAGCCGACCGGCCCCATGCGTGAACGGCGCCGCGCCTCAAGCCGGGCCTGCGCCCCTTCACCCAGCCAAATCTGCACGTCGATCCCGCGCGGGGTCTCGACCACCTCGATGCTTTGCACCTCTGCCGGATCGGCGATGCCTTCCGTCAGCAGGAAGCCCCGCGCGAAATCCTCCAGATCCTCCGGCGTCGCCATCATCACCGCTTGCGTGGAGCCATTGCAGGTCAAGGCAACCGCAACCTCCTCGGGCACTTCCCGGCGCGAGGGGGTGCCGTTCGGCAGAACCGTGGGGACCGGGCGGCTGGTCATCATTCGGCCGCGAGGATGCGGCGGGAGTGTTCGGCCTGTTCGGCGTAGTCCTCCTGCCATTCGGTGGGACCGTTAGAGGGCGAGACCTGCACCGCCGTCACCTTGTATTCCGGGCAGTTGGTCGCCCAGTCCGAGAAGTCGGTGGTGATGACGTTCGCTTGCGTGTCGGGGTGGTGGAAGGTGGTATAGACCACGCCGGGCGACACCCGGTCGGTCAGCGTGGCCCGCAGGGACGTCTCGCCCGAACGCGAGGCCAGTTTGACCCAGTCGCCCTCCTTGACCCCCCGCACCTCGGCGTCATGGGGATGGATCTCCAGCACATCCTCGGCATGCCAGACCACGTTCGCCGTCCGCCGCGTCTGCGCGCCGACGTTGTACTGGGACAGGATCCGCCCGGTGGTCAGCAGCAGCGGGAAACTCGGCCCGGTCTTTTCGTCCGTCGCCACATACTCGGTGCGGATGAACCGCCCCTTGCCGCGCACGAAGCCCTCGACATGCATCAGCGGCGTGCCTTCAGGCGCCTTTTCGTTGCAGGGCCACTGGATGGAGCCAAGCTCCTCCAGCCGTTCATAGCTTACCCCGGCGAAGGAGGGCGTCAGCATGGCGATCTCGTCCATGATCTGGGACGGGTGGGTGTAGGTCCAGTTCGCCCCCATGGCATTGGCCAGCAATTGCGTCACTTGCCAGTCGGCATAGGTGGCCTTCGGCGCCATGACCTTGCGCACGCGGTTGATGCGACGCTCGGCATTCGTGAAGGTCCCGTCCTTTTCGAGGAAGGACGAGCCGGGGAAGAACACATGCGCGTAGTTCGCCGTCTCGTTCAGGAACAGATCATGGACGATCACACAATCCATCGCGGCAAGGCCTGCAGCGACGTGCTTGGTGTCGGGGTCGGATTGCAGGATATCCTCGCCCTGGCAGTAGAGGCCCTTGAACGTCCCCTCGACCGCCGCGTCCAGCATGTTGGGGATGCGAAGGCCGGGTTCCGAGTCGATCGGCACGCCCCAGGCGCCTTCGAACAGCGCCCGCACGTCGTCGTTCTTCACATGGCG
>CAZVIS010000323.1:0-1472 GCA_964627355.1 uncultured Rhodobacterales bacterium | reverse complement strand
GGAACGCCCGTCAGCATCTCGGTCGCCTCGGGGCTGTGGCGGGGGTCGGCGATGAACTCGGCGTAATCGGCGAATTCGTCCCAATCGCAACGGGTTCGGATGAAGTCCTCATCCATCAACCCCTCGGTCACGATGACATGTGCGAGGGCGCTGACGACCGCCACGTTCGTCCCCGGCCGCAAGGGCAGGTGGTGCGCGGCCTTGATATGCGGCGATTTGACAAGGTCGATCCGGCGCGGGTCAATGACGATCAGCTTCGCCCCCTGCCGCAGCCGCTTCTTCAGGCGGGACGCGAACACGGGATGCCCGTCCGTCGGGTTCGCCCCGATGACGATGACCACATCCGTATGCTCGACCGAGTCGAAGTCCTGCGTCCCCGCACTGGTCCCGAACGTCTGGCCAAGGCCATAGCCCGTGGGCGAATGGCAGACGCGCGCGCAGGTATCCGTGTTGTTGTTGCGGAACACCGCGCGGGTCAGCTTCTGGACGAGATAGGTCTCCTCGTTCGTGCAGCGGCTGGAGGTGATGACCCCCACCGCATTCCGCCCGTGCTTCTGCTGAATGGCCTTCAGGCGGCCCGAGGCAAAGGCCATCGCCTCGTCCCAGGACACCTCTTTCCACGGGTCGGTGATCGCATCGCGGATCATCGGCTTCAGGATGCGGTCCTGGTGCTGCGCATAGCCCCAGGCGAAGCGGCCCTTGACGCAGGAATGGCCCCGGTTCGCCTTGCCGTGCTTGTAGGGGGTCATGCGGACAACCTCGTCGCCCCGCATCTCGGCCTTGAAGCTGCACCCCACCCCGCAATAGGCGCAGGTGGTGATGACGGACCGCTCGGGCGTGCCGATCTCGATGATCGACTTTTCCTGCAGGGTGGCGGTCGGGCAAGCCTGCACGCAGGCGCCGCAGGACACGCAGTCAGAGGTCAGCGCGGTGTCGGTCTTGGCGCCGAAGGACACGCGGCTGTCGAAGCCCCGCCCTTCAATCGTCAGCGCGAAGGTCCCCTGCACCTCCTCACACGCCCGCACGCAGCGAGAGCAGACGATGCACTTCGCGGGGTCATAGGTGAAATAGGGGTTCGAGTCGTCCTTGGGGATGAACTGCGGGTTCGGGATGCCGCTGGTGTCCTTGGCCCGGAAATGGGTGTCCACCGCCGGATAGCGCACCTCGCGCAGGCCGACCGCGCCCGCCATGTCCTGCAACTCGCAATCGCCGTTGGCCGAGCAGGTCAGGCAGTCCAGCGGGTGGTCCGAGATGTACAACTCCATCACCCCTTTGCGCAGCGCCTTGAGGCGGCTGGTCTGGGTGTGGACGTTCAGACCGGCGGCGACCGGCGTGGTGCAGGAGGCGGGGGTGCCGTTCCGCCCCTCGATCTCGACCAGGCACAGGCGGCACGACCCGAAGGCATCGACCGAGTCCGTCGCGCACAGCTTCGGCACCGTGATCCCCGCCTCTTTCGCGGCGCGCATGATGCT
>CAZVIS010000322.1:0-3995 GCA_964627355.1 uncultured Rhodobacterales bacterium | reverse complement strand
TCCAGCGCCGTCACCTCGGTGTGGTAGTGGATCGAGACGTTGTCCTCGCGCGTCAGCCGCTCGATCAGGTAGCTGGACATGGATGCCGCCAGCGACCCCCCGCGCACCAGCACATGCACGCGTTTCGCCGTGCGGCTGAGGTACATCGCGGCCTGCCCCGCCGAGTTGCCGCCGCCGATCACGATGACCTCGGCTTCACGGCACCAGCGGGCCTCGGTCTCGGTCGCGGCGTAGTAGATGCCTGCACCCTCGAACTCCTGCAGGCGGGGGAGGGACAGGCGGCGGTATTCCACGCCGGTCGCCACCACCACCGCCCGCGCCAGAACGCGCGCGCCGTTGTCCAACGTCAGGCACCAGTTGCCCCCCTCGGGCGCGATGGAGGAGACGCGGTGCGGCAAGGCAAAGCGGGTGCCGAACTTCATCGCCTGGATCTCGCCCCGCCAGCAGAGGTCGGCGCCCGAAATCCCGGTGGGAAAGCCCATGTAATTCTCGATCCGGCTGGAGGTGCCCGCCTGCCCGCCGATCGCCGCATCCTCGACCACCAGCGCGCACAGCCCCTCGGCCCCGGCATAGACACCTGCGGCCACCCCTGCAGGTCCCCCGCCCACGATGGCCACGTCGAAGGTCCGCGCCTCGCCCGGATCGAAGGCGAGGCCAAGGCGCGCGGCAAGGGCGGCAGGGGTGATGTCGGGGAGTAGTTCGGCCTCGCCGAGGATCACATGCGGGGTCATGCCGGGCTGGAAGCGGCAGGTCTCGCCCAGGTCCGCCGCCTCGGGCGCGCGGGGGTCGATCATCCGGACGGGCATCCGGTTGCGCGCGGCAAAGGCCGCAATCGTGCGCACGCGGCGGTCGTCGGCGGGGCCGACCACGGTGATTCCGCTGACCCCCGATTCCAGCATTGCACGGCGGCGGGCGGCGAGGACCGAGACGATGATGTCGCTCATCTCCGGGATCGCGGACATGAGGTCGAGGACGGCCTGGCGCGGCACCTCGATCACCCGGCCCGGGGCGCAGGCGCGCACGGTGTTGAGGACCGAGCCGCCGTTGAGGAGGGCGATTTCGCCGATGAACTGGCCGGGACCGATGCTCGCCTCGCCGATGCGGGTGTTGCGCGCGACGTCCCAGAGGGCGAAGGTCCCCTCCAGCACATAGACGAAACGGTCGAGCGGATCGCCCGAGCGAAAGACGAAATCCCCTTCGGCATAGGTTCTCTCCAGCCCGTGGCGGCGCAGGCGGCTGACGTGGTCGGGCGTCAGCGGGCGGCGGACCATCGTCGCAAGGTTTTCGGCAAGGCTGTCCATCAGGGGTCCTTCGGCGAGTCGGGGATCAGGCCCGAGAGGGCGCGGCTGACGAGGGCCGAGACGCGCGGGCGGGGAAGGGCGGCAAAGGGCATCGGGCGGCAGACCTCCATCGCGGCGACGCCGACGCGGGCGGTGAGGGCACCGTTGACGAGCCCTTCGCCAAAGCGGCGCGAGAGCTTGGAAAGGAGGCCCCCGCCCGCGATGGAGGAGAGCATGTCGTCGGTAAGGGCGAGCGCGCCGGTGGCCAGAAGGTGCGAGAACACCTTGCGCATCAGGCGGAGGCTGCCGAGGGAGCCTGCCCTGCCGCCGTAGATCTCGGCCAGCCGCCGCACCATCCGCAGGTTCGCCCACAGCGCAACCGCGACATCGGCCAGCGCCAACGGCACCAGCGCGGTCGCCAGCGCCACCTGCCGCGCGGCGCCCTCGATCTCGGTGCGGGCGGCCTGGTCGAGGGGGGCCATCAGTTCAGTCTCGGTCAGGGCGATGATCGCGTCGGCGTCGAGCACGTCGCCCTTGCGCTCGGCGAGTCTTTGGAGAGGCCAGCGGAGGTCGGGGCGGGTGGCGTAGAGGCGTTCGACGGCGGCGGTGGCCGCGCGCGCCTCGGCCAGAGACGCGCTGCGGGCGCGGGTGACACGGTCGCGCAGGCTGTCGAGGCGGGCAAGGCGGGCAAAGCCCGCGGCCTCACGCAGGGCGAGGATGGCCAGGATCAGGATGGAGGCCCCGGCAAGGATCAGTGCGACGGTGCCGAGGAGGCTGTCGCGGGCGAAGAGGCCGGTGACGAAATCCCAGACCACTACGGACAGGACAAAGCCCGCAAAGCTGCCCACCACCCAGACCGCAAGGCGCGAGAGGGCAGAGCCGCGCCGGGTGGCCAGCCGTGCCGCCACGGTGACGGCGCCGCCCGATGGCAGTGCATCGGGCACGGGCGGCGCCTCGGCGGGAGACGGGGACGGGCTGTCGAGTTCGATCAGGACGGGGCGAGACGGGGGCATCGGGACCTCGGGTGGGGCGGGGAGACCCCACAGCAAAGAGGTGACCATCGAACGAGGTGGCGTCAAGCCGGGCGGGACCGGATCAGCCCAGCCGGTCACCCAGCAAGAATTCGGCGGCGCGGTCGAGGCGGATGTGCGGCGGCCCCTCGCCCGGGCGGAGGGCGACGGCGGCGGGGGCGAAGGTCATCAGGCCATAGTCGCCGTCGAGCCATTTCTCGGCGCCTTCGCGGGCGGGGACCAGCAGCCGCGCGGGGTCGTCCGGCAGCGCACCGGGCCAGAGCGCGGCTTGCCGCCCGTCCATCAGCCGCCCCCGCACCATGGGCAGTTCGCGCCCGCCGTGGGGGCGCATTTCTTCGGTCGTGGCCCGCAAGGAGGCAATCGACATGGCGGTCGCCAGCGCGCCCGAGAAAGAGGCGCGGTCGCGCGCCTCGCGCAGCATCGCCTCGATGAGGGCGGTCAGCTTGGCGTGTTCGGAATGGTGCAGGTGGTCGGCCTTGGTCGCGGCGAAGAGGATGCGCTCGACGCGTTTGATGCCGATGAGGGACAGGAGGATGCCGTTCACGCCGGGACGGAAGGCGCGCAAGACCTCGGCCATCGTGCGGCGCAGGTCGTCGAGGGCGGCGGGGCCTGCGTGAACGGCCCCCAGCACATCCACCAGCACCACCTGCCGGTCGATCCGGGCAAAGTGATCGCGGAAGAAGGGTTCGACGACGCGGGATTTGTAGGCGTCAAAGCGCCGCTCCATCTCGCGCCAGAGGCTCGCGCGGGGGGTGGTCGCGGGGCGCGGAAGGGGGGCGAAGGTGAGGACGGGGGAGCCGGCAAGGTCGCCCGGCAGCAGGAACCGGCCCGGCGTGCAGTCGGACCAGCCTGCGGCGCGGGCTGCGGCGAGGTATTCGGTGAAGGCACTCGCCAGCCCCCGCGCCCGCGTCTCGTCCAGACGCAGCGCGCCATCCTCGGCCCGCGCCAAGGCGATGAATTGCGCGGCCTGCGGACGCTTGTCGATGCGCTGAAGCGTGGCTTCCGCCCATTGCGCATAGGTCTGGTCGAGGAGGGCAAGGTCGAGGAGCCACTCGCCCGGGTAATCCACGATGTCCACATGCACGGTGCGCGGGCCGGTCAGCCCGGCGAAGAAGCCCGCAGGCCGGACCTTCAAAGACAGGCGGAGTTCCGAGATGGCGCGGGTCGAATCCGGCCAGTGCGGGTTCGGCCCGGTCAGCGCGGCCAGATGCGCCTCGTAGTCGAAGCGGGGCAGCGTGACGTCGGGCTGGGGCTGCAGGAAGGCCGCCTCGATCCGATGCCCCGCCGCCAGCTGCGGCATCCGCCCCCGGTCGAGGAGGTTGGCCACCAGCGAGGTGATGAAGACGGTCTTTCCGGCGCGCGACAGGCCGGTGACGCCCAGCCTTATGACGGGCTCAAAGAACCCCGCGCCACTGGCGAAGGCGCCCTCGATCCCCCGTCCGATCCCGTCTGCGATGCGTCCGACGACCACTGGCGCCTCCTTGCCGTGCGACCATAGGGGCGGGGCGCGGCGAGTGAAAGGGCGGGGGGCGAAAGGGCGTCAGGCGCGGACGTCCACGACAACGCGGCCCTGCACGGCTCCCTTGAGGATCGCGGCACCCAAAGCGGGCAGGTCGGCCAGCGTGGCTGGCTGCACCATCGCCTCCAGCTTGTCCATCGGCAGGTCGGTCGCGATGCGGTTCCA
>CAZVIS010000321.1:0-4005 GCA_964627355.1 uncultured Rhodobacterales bacterium | reverse complement strand
TCCGAGGGGCCGAAGGGCAGCGCCCAGTCGGCGGGCGCGGTGGTGCGGTCGGGGCGGTAGAGCATGCCGGTGAAGGTGTGTTCCCCGGCGGGGGTGGCGCCGTCGCCTTCGCGTTTGCGGTGCGCGGGTACGATGCCGCCGCGACCGATCGAGACGGGAAAGGTCCGGCCCATGAAGCGGGCCTGCCAGCGGGTGACGACGAGGTCCGAAGGTTTCATGGCAGGTGCCCCGACTTCAGCGCCTTGGTGGCGAGGTAGGCGGCATTCTCGGCCGTCTCGCCCACATGCAGCGGCACGCGCTCGGTCACGGTGATCCCGCAGGACTCCATCATGGCCAGTTTCCTCGGGTTGTTCGTCATCAGCCGCACCGCCGAGAACCCCATTTGCCGCAGGATACCTGCGCCGATGCGGAAATCGCGCTCGTCATCCTCGAACCCAAGGCGGTGGTTCGCCTCGACCGTGTCAAACCCTTGATCCTGCAGGGCATAGGCGCGCAGCTTGTTGGCAAGGCCGATCCCCCGCCCTTCCTGGTTGAGGTACAGCAGCACCCCCGCCCCCGCCTGCCCCATCTGCCACAAGGCCGTGCGCAACTGCGGCCCGCAATCGCATTTCAGGCTGCCAAGGACATCGCCCGTGAAGCAGGCGGAATGCACGCGGGCCAGGACAGGCTGCGCGCGGTCGGGGCGGCCGATCTCGATGGCATAGTGCTCTTCCCCGCCATCGCCGGGGCGGAAGATGTGGACGCGACCGGCGTGGGCGGCCTGCATCGGCAGACGGGCGGAGACCACCTCGGAGAGGGGATGGAAGGCCGCAAGTTCGGGCAGCGCGTCGGCGGCGGGGACGAGGGTGAGGCCGTGGGCGGCCAGCGCCAAGGGCTCCGCCACCGGCACCAGCAGCGCCGCAGGCAGCAGATGCGCCGACTTGGCGAGCAGAAGGGCGGCGCGGTGCAACTCAGCCGACCCGTCGCGCAAATGGCGGAACGGGCCCTTCATCGGGGTCGCCAGATCATCCACCGGGTCGGCCATCGCCGCGACCCATTCGACCCCCGCATCCGCGGGCACCGCAATCCGCGCCAGATCCCCGTCATAGGCCCGCGCCTTCAGCGTTTCCGCCCGCCGCGCGGTGATCGCAAGCTCCGGCGCCCCCGCCGCCCGCAGGTCCGCCAGCCGCGCCGGGGTCAGCGCCTCGACCGCCACGACCAGCGCCCCCGCGCCCCCGCCGGTCAGCACCACCGGCACGCCCATGCGCAGGTCGCCCCGCGCGCGGGCCATCCGTTCCGTCAGGGTCAGGCCAAGCGTCATCGGCACCTCCGACCTCTTGCTACAGCGCGCCCGGGAAAATTGAAACAATGCCGCCCCGCGCGTCACCTGTGCGTGAGAGAGATGCAAGGAAACTTGTCGCACCCGGGGGCCGGGCGCATGTCCGGTTGAACGTGGAGGACGCAACCATGGCCGCTGTACGAAAAATCCTGCTTGTCGATGACGACGATGACCTGCGCGAGGCGCTGAGCGAGCAGCTTGTCATGACCGAGGACTTCGACGTGTTCGAAGCCGCGAACGGGAACGAGGGGATGGAGAAGGCCAAGGCGGGCCTCTACGACCTCGTGATCCTCGACGTGGGCCTGCCCGATACGGACGGGCGCGAGCTGTGCCGCCGGATGCGCAAGCAGGGTGTCAAGTGCCCGGTAATGATGCTGACCGGGCATGACAGCGATGCCGACACGATCCTCGGCCTCGACTCGGGCGCCAATGACTATGTGACGAAACCCTTCAAGTTCCCCGTCCTTCTGGCCCGCATCCGCGCGCAACTGCGCCAGCATGAGCAGTCCGAGGATGCGGTGTTCCAGCTGGGTCCCTATACCTTCAAGCCCGCGCAGAAGATGCTGCTGGACGAAAAGGAAAAGAAGATCCGCCTGACCGAGAAAGAGACGAACATCCTGAAATACCTCTACCGCGCGCAGTCGGGCGTGGTGGCGCGGGATGTGCTGCTGCATGAGGTCTGGGGCTACAACGCGGGCGTCACGACCCACACGTTGGAGACGCACATCTACCGGTTGCGCCAGAAGATCGAGCCCGATCCGTCGAACGCAAGGCTTCTTGTCACGGAATCAGGCGGTTATCGGCTGGTAGCCTGAAGGTCTTATTGTCGCCAGAATCAGTGTCTATATGCTGATCTCAGGATGACTGTTTCATCCCTTTCCATCCCCTGGCCGCGTCGGGGCAATGACGCGGCAACCTCCCTGTTGGACCTGGCCGGGCATCTTGCCCGGCCGCTTTTTTTAAGGATCGAGCCGCAGGCGCAGGACGGCAAAGGCCGTCAGCGCCGCCCCGATCACCGCCGCGACCGCGTAGGGCAGCAGAACCGCCCCGACCGGCCCGGCAGATGACGCCCAGCCCGCCATCGCGCCAAAGCCAAGCGCGCCAAACGCGGCAGGTCCGGTCCCGATGAAGCGGAACGCGCTGTTGACCCGCCCCAGAAGCGGGCCGGGGATATGCCGCTGACGATAGCTGACCTGCGCGATGTTCCAGAGCATGCCGGTGAAGTTGTGCAAGAGCATCGCCGCCGCCGCCACCAAAAGCGGCGGGCCAAGCGCCAGGATGGCAACCGAGACCGTGAACCCGCCCATCCCTGTCAGGATGGCGGCGGTCGGGCTGATCCGGCGCAGGATCGCCGGTCCGACCAGGGTGGCGGCCAGCCCGCCGCAGGCCGCCACAGTCAGGAACACGCCATACCCGACCGCGCCAAGCCCGAGGACCCGCTGCGCATACAGCACAAAGACCGCATCGAACCCCGCCCCGATAAAGTTGAACGCGCCAAGCAGCAGTGCCAGCCTGCGCAGCATCACCGCGCGCCACAGCCAGCCCACCCCCTCGCGCAGGGCCGCGAGCATCGGGGCAGGCGAAGATGCGCGCTCTCGCCGGGGCAGCGCCATGGCGGCGATCAGCGCGACGCCTGCCGCCAGCAGGCCCGCGTGCAGCCCGAAGGGCAGCGCCACCGACACCCCGATCAAGAGCCCCGCAAGCGGCGGCCCGACGAACTGACCCGCCAGCTGCTCGGTGCTCCAGAGGGCGCCGTTGGCCTGTTCCAGTTGGGTCCGGTCCACCACAGACGGAAGGAACGTCTGCGCCGTATTGTCCCGCAATACCTCGGCGCTGCCCAGAAGGAAGGCGAGCGCGGCCATGCCCAGGACCGGCGCCGTGCCCGGGCTCGCGGTCAGCGCCAGCGCCAGCAGGCTCAGCGTCAGGGCGACCCGCAGGAGATCTGCGCCGACAAGAATGCGCCGGTGGTCCAGCCGGTCGGTGATGACCCCTGCGGGAAGGGACAGAAGGAGCCAAGGCAGTGTACGCGCGGCGGCCACCAGCCCGATCAGCACCGGATCCTGCGTCAGCAGCGTCGCCAGCCACGGTACGGCAACCGCCATCACCCCGTCGCCGAGGTTGGTCATCGCCGTGGACGCAAACAAAAGGCGAAAGTTGCGCAGGCGCCAGAGGGGCTGGCCAGTCATGGCGGCACCGTTTCCTGTGGCGGCGGCAGGGTCAACCCCCGCCGATTCAGCTTGCGCCCGGCGCGGGCAGCGGGCAGCACTTCGGAACGTTAGCGGAGACCGCCATGCCCTTCACCCTCGCCACCTGGAACATCAACTCGGTCCGCCTGCGCGAGGGGCTGGTGGCCCGGCTGATGGCCGAGGAGATGCCCGACATCCTGTGCCTGCAGGAATGCAAGACCCCGGTGGACAAGTTCCCGACGGCGCTGTTTGAGAGCCTCGGCTACCGCTACCTCGTCGCGCGGGGGCAGAAGGGCTATAACGGCGTGGCGATCCTGTCCAAGCTGCCCTTGATGGATGCGGGGGACCGCGATTTTGCGCAGCTTGGCCACGCGCGCCATGTTGCCGCGCGGCTGGAGAATGGCGTTACGATCCACAACTGCTATGTGCCCGCAGGGGGAGATATCCCCGACCGCGAGGAAAACCCCAAGTTCGGCCAGAAGCTGGATTTCCTGACCGAGA
>CAZVIS010000320.1:0-4011 GCA_964627355.1 uncultured Rhodobacterales bacterium | reverse complement strand
AGGTGCTGATCGCACAGGGCGAGGTGCAGAATTTTGCCTCTCTCCTGCGCTGTGCCTGCACGATCCACTTGGGCGAGTTGGAGCAGATCACGGAAACCCCGCGCTTCGCGGCAGAGTGACCGGAAAAATGCAGGTGTAGTAGTCCGCTACTACCCAAGCGCCGGGCGCATCGCCCACCCTTCACCCCATCAGGCAAGGGAGGCGCGATGGCAAAGGCAATCCATTCGATGATCCGCGTGCTGGACGAGGCGCGGTCCGTGGCGTTCTACGACACGGCCTTTGGCCTGAAGGTCGCGGACCGGCTCGATTTCGAGACGTTCACGCTGATCTACCTGTCTAACGCGGAAAGCACCTTCGAGCTGGAGCTGACGGTGAACAAGGGCCGGACCGAGCCTTACGCGCTTGGCGACGGCTACGGGCATCTGGCGGTCAGCGTCGCGGATGTAGCTGCGGAACATGCGCGGCTGACTGAGGCGGGGCTGACCCCCCGCAAGCTGGTCGAGTTCAAGAACGCGGGCGTTCTGGTGGCCACGTTCTTCTTCATCGCAGACCCCGATGGCTATCAGATCGAGGTCCTGCAACGCGGCGGCCGTTTCCTTTGAGGAGGGGGGGCGGCTGGTCGTGACGGCAATCAAAAGGGAGGGAAACATGACGATACAGGATCGGAAGGGACTGACGCGGCGCGCGCTTCTGTCGCGGGCGGCAGCCATGGGGGCGCTGACGGTCGCGGGGGCGGGCTTCATCGCGGCGCCGAATGCGGCCTGGGCGATGGAAGTGACGGCGATCACGCCGGAACAGATGGCGACGCTGTTGCAGATGGCGCGCGACATCTATCCGCACGACCATGTGGCGGACGAATACTATGTCGTGGCCGTCAAGGGCTATGACGCCGAGGACAAGAAAGAGATGGTCGCGGCGGGCATTGACGAGGTGAACGCGGCGGCCGTGGCGCTTGGCCATGCCAGCTATCTTGCCGCCGGGTGGGAAGAGGATCGGGTGAAGATCCTGCAATCCGTCGAGAAATCCGTGTTCTTCCAGACCGTCCGTTCGGGCCTCGTCACAGGCCTCTACAACCAGAAGGCCGTTTGGCCGCTGTTCGGCTATGAGGGCGAGTCCTTCAGCCAGGGCGGCTACCTGGAACGCGGCTTTGACGACATCAACTGGCTGTAAGGGGAGGGCGAACCAATGGCTGCATTCGATCTGAACGACGACAGCGTGGTCGTCATCATCGGCACCGGCGCGGGCGGCGGTGTGCTGGCGAACGAACTGGCGCAAAAGGGCGTCAAGGTCGTGGCTCTTGAAGCGGGCGGGCGCTACCTGCCCGAGGACTATATCAACGACGAGTGGGAGTCCTTCGGCCAGCTTGCCTGGCTTGACGCGCGGACGACCAGCGGGTCCTGGCGCGTGGCGAAGGACTTCGCGGGACTTCCGGCATGGATCGTCAAGGCCGTAGGTGGGACGACGACCCACTGGGCCGGGGCTTCCATCCGGTTTCAGGACCATGAGTGGAAGGCGCTGACCAACTACGGTGCGGTTGAGGGCGCGAACCTTCTGGACTGGCCGATCGACGGGGCCGAGATGGCGCCGTGGTACGAGAAGGCCGAGACCAAGCTGGGAGTGACGCGCACAGGCGACCGCGCGGGCCTGCCGGGCAACAACAACTTCAAGGTCTTCGAGAAGGGCGCCTTGGCGCTTGGCTACAAGGAGGTCCACACCGGCCGCATGGCGATCAACTCGGCCGATTACGGCGGGCGTCAGGCGTGCCAGCAGACCGGTTTCTGCTTTCAGGGCTGCAAGTGGGGGGCGAAGTGGTCGGCCGCCTACACCGACATTCCGGAAGGCGAGGCCACGGGCAACCTCGAAGTGCGCGAGCGCAGCCATGTGGCGCGGATCCTGCACAACGAGGCGGGCAAGGTGACGGGCGTCGAGTATTTCGACAAGGACGGCGCCTTGCAGATGCAGAAGGCGCGGATCGTCTGCGTCGCAGGCAACTCGTTCGAGAGCCCGCGGCTGCTGCTCAATTCGGCCTCCAGCATGTTCCCGGACGGTCTGGCCAATTCGTCCGGCATGGTGGGCAAGAACTACATGCGCCACATGACCGGGTCGGTCTATGCGGTGTTCGACAAGCCGGTGCGGATGTGGCGCGGCACGACGATGGCGGGCATCATCCAGGACGAGTCGCGGCATGATCCGAGCCGCGGCTTCGTCGGCGGGTACGAGCTGGAGACGCTGGCCCTTGGCCTGCCCTTCATGGCGGCCTTCCTCAACCCCGGAGGATGGGGGCGCAGCTTCACCACCGCGCTCGACAGCTACGAGAACATGGCGGGGATGTGGATCGTGGGTGAGGACATGCCGCAGCTTGGCAACGGGGTGACCCTGTCCGAGGCCAAGGACCAGCACGGCCTGCCGGTGGCCAACGTCCACTTCGACGACCACCCGAACGACGTGGCGATGCGCAACCACGCCTATGGGAGGGGGATTGCAGTCTACGAAGCGGTTGGGGCGACGCGCGCCTTCCCGACCCCGCCCTACCCGTCCACGCACAACCTCGGCACCAACCGGATGTCGGCGGAGGCGAAGGACGGGGTGGTCAACAAGTGGGGGCAAAGCCACGACATCGCGAACCTCTTCGTGTCGGACGGCAGCCAGTTCACCACGGGTGCGGCCGAGAACCCGACGCTGACGATCGTGGCGCTGGCGATCCGCCAGGCCGACCATATCGCCCGCGAGATGGGCGCGCAGAACATCTGAGCGGGGCACCTTCATCGGCCCGCTGCGGGATTCCACCGCAGCGGGCCGTTCCTCGGGTCAGGCCGTCGCGATAGTGCCGGGACAGTGCTAGGCACGATCCGGTGCAGCGGTAACGACGGTGTCGCGGATGCTGAGGCTGATTGCCGGGGTCTTTATCGCAACGCAGGCCCTGGCCTATCTGGCTGCCGTGTTTGGCTGGCGTGTATCCGCGTGGACATCGGTCGCGATCAGCGCGTTCGGCGCGTTCGCTTTCCTGATCCTTTTCGAGATGGCCAAGTCGGCGCCCTATACGGCGGCGCTCTTCTCCGGACTGGCTTATGCGGTCGGCGCATCGGCGTTCCTGATCGGCCTCGCCTTTCTGCTTGTGGGCGGGATCCTGTGGCTGGCGCGGCGCAACCGGGCGTTCCTGGTGCTCGCGATCCTGCCGCTTGCCGCCCCGGTGGTCTGGGTGCGCCATGTCGAGGCCGGGTGGCAGGCGCAAAAGGACAGCGAGCGCGCGGCGATGCTGGCCATCCGGCAGACCACCTTGCAGGTGGCCATGGGCCCCTATGCGCTGTCCATTCCCGCCTCGCCGCAGGTGCTGGTGGAGCATCCTTGCCGACATGACCCGGTGGGGAGGACGTTTAACTGCCCGACGTTCCTTGACCAGAGCCCGGGGCTTCGCTTTCAGGACGGGTTGGAAGGGGGGCCAACCGTCACGGCCGTCGTGGTCCGGCCTGTCCCCGAGGTCTGCGGGCTGACCGACCGCCATATTCCCTGCATCGAAGGCGGGACGCCTGCCTGGTGCGCCTCGCGCCGTGATGCGCTGGCGCTTGGCTGGTGCGAGCATATCACGACCCGCGAGATTTCATTTCTCTACCGCGAAGACCTGCCTGCGAACCCTCATGGTGCGGCAGACTGGACGTCCGTCGAAACAGGCGGTGCCGTTGCGGATGTGCCGGCAGAGGGGTTCCGTCTGGAATGCACCGACAAGATTTGGAACGGCCCGCATTGCCGGATGGCGTTCCACGTCGCACCGGACGTCCGGGTGCGTGTCTGGTTCAACCGGCCGGACATGTCGGGGCTGCCAGCAGCCGCCGCCGAGGCGCGTATCGAGGCGATCCGGCTGTGGCGTGTCATGACGGCAGGCAACGCGCCTCTCGGTGCGGATACCGATGCCGCCCCTTGATTTCGCCCGCGGCCTGCCGTAACCCGTCGCTGGCCTTAGGGGTATAGCTCAGTTGGTAGAGCGACGGTCTCCAAAACCGTAGGTCGCGGGTT
>CAZVIS010000319.1:0-4016 GCA_964627355.1 uncultured Rhodobacterales bacterium | reverse complement strand
CCCGCCCGTCCCCGCCGCATGGGGACCATCCATCCCGTCAGCCAGGTGATGGACGAGTTGACCGCAATCTTCGCCGACATGGGCTTTGCTGTGGCCGAGGGTCCGCAGGTGGAATCGGATTGGTACAACTTCGACGCCCTGAACATCCCGCCCGAGCATCCGGCGCGGCAAGAGCATGACACCTTCTTCATGCACCGCGCCCCGGGCGACAACCGCCCGCCCCATGTCCTGCGCACCCATACCAGCCCCGTGCAAATCCGCGCGATGATGGCGCAAGGCGCCCCCATCCGCGTCATCGCCCCGGGCCGCGTCTACCGGATGGACATGGACCAGACCCACACGCCGATGTTCCATCAGGTCGAGGGGCTGGCCATCGACCGCGACATCTCGATGGCCAACCTCAAGTGGGTGCTGGAAGAATTCTGCCGCGCCTTCTTCGAGGTTCCTTCGGTGGAACTTCGCTTCCGCGCCAGCCACTTCCCCTTCACCGAACCCTCGGCCGAGGTGGACATCCGCTACTCCAACGTTGGCGGCCAGTTGCGGATCGGCGAGGGCGACAAGTGGATGGAGATTCTCGGGAGCGGCATGGTGCACCCCAAGGTGCTGCAGGCTGCGGGGGTTGACCCCGACCAGTGGCAGGGCTTCGCCTTCGGCATGGGCATCGACCGGATTGCCATGCTGAAATATGGCATCCCGGATCTGCGGGCCTTCTTCGAGGCGGATCTGCGGTGGCTGCGGCACTACGGGTTCTCGGCGCTGGACGTGCCGGATCTGGCGGGCGGGCTGTCGGTGTGACGCAACGCCGCTGACTGGCTTGCGGTTGCCGCAACGGGCCAGGACGGGCAGCCGACCCTGCTGGGACAGGAAACGCCGCGCTTCGCAGCCGATACCGCGCGACCGGATTGGCCCAGGGTCCCTTTCGGCGCGCGCCGATCACCCAGACTTGATCCAGTGTTGATTTGCGATGCTGCCGGTTCCCGTCAACAGTGAAGGCGTCGGGGGAAGGGCGCTGCAGGGTCTGCATGGATGCTGAGTCGGGCTGCCGGGCATTGCGCCGGGCCGCTCGGGCGCACCCTGAACAGGCGGAACTTTCCGTGAAACCATAACGCGGAAGGGCCTCTCGCTGTGTCAAGAACGCGCGCTCCATCGCTGGCCTGGTGCCTCGCTCTGCCTGTCGCATTTTTTCTGGTCTGGTGCGGCGCTGCCGGGGCCCAGACCGTGCCGCCCTTGCCGCGCTATGTGATCGAGGAATTCGGGACACCGCCCGCCGTTCCGGATGGCCCCCTCTCCAAGGACCTGCAGACGGCCATCGAGATCGCCCTCGTGGACAGCATTGCGCAGTCGACCTGGCGCGCCCCGCAGACGGCTGCCCTGGCCCAGATCGCAGCGTCGGGCGATCCCCGGGTGGCCTGGCTCATCAGCGACATGATGCGCTTTGTCAGCAGTCCCAGCCTCAGCGCGGACCTGTCCGCGGCGGCGGCGGCGCTGCTCGAGATCGAGCCACCGGCCGAGAACCACTGGGACACCGTAACGAACCATCTGATCGCCTGGGACATCCCGGCGCCGCCCGACTACCTCAAGGTCAAGCGCGCGATCTTCACCTCGGCGGTGCCCGGCTGGGACGGGATCTTCGTCAAGGGCGATATCGACTGGCGGCTGGTGTCGTGGGGCGGCGTGCTGATCGACGACCGGCCTTTCGGGCAGACCGACGAGCCCTGCAACTGCATTCCTGCCGCCGACAACCCCGAGGTCAGCACGGCAGCAGAGGCGACCTGGCTTGACGATGATGCCATCGTCTTCGGGATCGAGGTGAATGGCGAAACCAGGGCCTATCCGCGGCGCATCATGGAAGTGCGCGAGATGGTCAACGACACGCTGGGGGGGCGCGACCTCGGCATTCCCTATTGCACCCTCTGCGGGGCGGCGCAGGCCTATTTCACGGACCAACTGCCGGGGGGGATCAAGCGGCCGGTTCTGCGCACATCCGGGCTGCTGATGCGGTCGAACAAGGTGATGTACGACATACGGACCTATTCGGTCTTCGACACGTTTCTCGGTCGCGCCGTGACGGGGCCGCTGGCCCGGCGCGGCCTGCAGCTGGAACAGGCCAGTGTCATCACCACGACCTGGGGCGAATGGCGGGCCGCGCATCCCGAGACAACCGTGCTGGTCGAGGCGCTGGCGCTTGGGCGCGATTTCGATTTCCGCAATGGCCGGGATGCCGACGGGCCGATCTTCCCGGTGGGCGATGTCGATCCGCGCCTGCCGGTACACGAGGATATCATCGGGATCGTCGCCGCCTCTGGCAAGGCGGTCGCCTTCCAGCGCAGCGCGGCCATGATCGCGCTGCGCCGGGGTGAGGAGATCCGGTTCGAGAATGTCCGCCTGGTGCTTGAAGCTGGCGGTATCCGCGCGGTCGATGCGGCAGGGAACAGCCTTGGGAGCCATCAGGCCTTCTGGTTTGCATGGTCGCAGTTCCATCCCGGAACCGCTCTCTGGCCCGGTTGAGGTGCCCTCCTAGACCATCAGCACCGTCGACCCCGTCGTCGCCCGTGCCTCCAGCGCCCGGTGCGCTGCGGCGACCTCCTCCAGCGGGAACCGCTGGTCGATGCGGATCTGCACCGCCCCCGTTGCCACCTTGTGGAACAGATGCGCGGCCATCGCCTGACAGGCAGCGGGGTCGGCGATATGGGCAAAAAGCGTGGGCCGCGTGATCTTGAGCGATCCCTTGGTGGCGAGGATCTGCAGGTCGAAGGGCGGCACCTTGCCGCTGGCCGATCCGAACAGCATCATCATCCCCAAGGGGCGCAGGCAATCCAGCGACCCATTGAAGGTCGTGGCCCCCACCGAATCCATCACCGCATCGACCCCCCGCCCCTCGGTCAAGGCCCTGACCTCCTTCACGAAATCCTGCGTGTTGTAGTTGATGCACGCCTCGGCCCCATGCTCGACCGCCAGCCGGCACTTCTCGTCCGAGCCGGCCGTCCCGATTAGCCTTATGCCCTCGGACCGCGCCCACTGGCAGGCGATCAGGCCCACGCCCCCGGCGGCGGCATGGAACAGCACCGTATCGCCCGCCGACAGGGGCACGGTACGATGGAACAGATACTCCACCGTCATCCCCTTCAGCATCATCGCCGCCCCCTCCTCGAAGGAGACGCCATCGGGCAGCGGGCAGACGATCCCCGCAGGCATGGTGCGCGCCGCCGCATAGGCCCCCGGCGCACCCCCCGCATAGGCCACGCGCATCCCCGGATGCAGATGCGTGACCCCGGCCCCCACCGCCGTCACCGTCCCTGCCGCCTCACTCCCGAGCCCCGCAGGCATCGCCATCGGATACAGGCCCGACCGCTGATAGACGTCGATGAAGTTCAGCCCGCAGGCCGCTTGCGCGATGGTCACCTCGCCCGGCCCGGGCGGCGGCACCTCGCGCTCGACCACCCGCATGACCTCGGGTCCGCCCTGCGCCTCGATGATGACGGTGCGTGCTGTGCTCATGATGCTCCTCCCGGTTGTGCCCAGCATCGCGCTTCGCGGCCGCCGGTCAAGCGGGTGCTATACTTCGGCGGCGTTCTGCCGTAAGGCCCGGGGGTCGGCCCGATGATTCCAGGGTCTCGCGCGCCATGGGAGGGCCGCGAGCGAAAGGGGAGCGAGGCGCCGCATGGCCTTCACGGGTGCCGCGCGCACCCCTCCTTTGGGAATACAGACATGAACATATCGGTAGCCGCGCCGCTGGCGCAGGCTTTGGCAGCCAAGGGCTATGAGACCCTGACGCCGGTGCAGACCGCGATGCTGGAGGATGGCGTCGCGGGGCGCGATCTTCTCGTCTCGGCGCAGACCGGGTCGGGCAAGACGGTAGCCTTCGGCCTTGCCATCGCGCCCGAGGTTCTGGGCGGTCAGGACAAGCTTCTCTATGCCGACAAGCCTTTGGCGCTGGTCGTGGCGCCTACGCGCGAGTTGGCCTTGCAGGTCCGCCGGGAATTCGAATGGCTTTATGCCGAGGCTGGCGCGAGCCT
>CAZVIS010000318.1:0-4016 GCA_964627355.1 uncultured Rhodobacterales bacterium | reverse complement strand
ATCCCGCCCGCCCTTGCAAGGCCTTTCAATAGGGCATCGGATGCGCCCGGTGCACCGCCGCCAGATCCGCCAGCACCTCCTCGGACAGCGTCACTCCCGCCGCCCCGATGTTGGTGGCCAGTTGCGCCACGCTGGTCGCGCCGATGATCGGGATGCAGGGGAACGGGCGGGACAGGCAGAAGGCAATCGCCATCTGGCAGGGGTCCAGCCCATGCCGCGCGGCCACCCCCAGATAGGCCGCCACCGCCGGAAACACCTGCGGCGTGATCCGCCCGCCAAGCTCGGGCGTAAAGCTGCGCCGCGTCCCCTCGGGCACCACATCGCCCGCATACTTGCCCGACAAGAGCCCCGCCGCCAAAGGCGAGAAGGCAAGCAGCGGCATGTCCTCGACCAGCGAGAACTCGCACCAGTCGGTGTCGAACTGGCGGCAGAGCAGCGAGTATTCGTTCTGCACTGACACCATGCGCGGCAGGCCCATCACCTCGGCCAGATGCCGCCAGCGCGCCGCACCCCAGACGCTTTCGTTCGACAGGCCAAGCGCACGGATCTTCCCCTCGTCCACCAACGCCTTCGCGGTGGTCAGCACATCGACGATATGCGCATCGACCTCGGCCCGGTCCCGCACCTTGGGGGCATAGCGCCAGGCCTGGCGGAAGTGATAGCTGCCCCGGTTCGGCCAGTGCAGCTGATAAAGGTCGATGTAATCCGTCTGCAGCCGCCGCAGCGACCCCTCGACCGCCGCGCGCATCGCGGCCCCCGTGATCGGCGCGCCGTCGCGCACCGCCGCCTGCCCCGCGCCCGTCACCTTGGTCGCGAGCACGACCTTCTCGCGCCCGCCTTGGGCTGCGAACCAGTTCCCGATGATCGCCTCGGTCCCGCCGATGGTCTCGGCCCGCACCGGGTTTGTCGGGTACATCTCGGCGGTGTCCCAGAAGGTCACCCCGTGATCCAGCGCAAGGGCGATCTGCGCGTGCCCCTCGGCCTCCGAGTTCTGGCTGCCCCAGGTCATCGTGCCAAGGCACAGCTCCGACACCATCAGGCCACTGCCCCCAAGGGGAATCTGCCGCATCGCCCGCACTCCTGCTCTTGCCCGCGCCGGACCCTAGCGAGCAAGGCGGCGGCGGCAAGGGAAAAGGCCCCCGGGATTGAGAACGAAAAAGGAACACACTAGACTCGCCCGATGACGACTCGGATGCCCCATATGCCCCCGCCTGCCAAAGAGGCACATCCCCACGCCCTGCCGCCAACCCGCCGGGTGGTGGCGGCGGGGCGGACCCGAAAGTACCCGCCCCATGACCCGCATCACCCTCCGCGTTCCCCCGCATGACCCCCCGGATGCTCCTCCCCCCCGATCCGCAGCGCCCCGGCGCGCCCCTCTTGCCCGGCGGGGCGGCGGGACTGACGCTCGCCCGTGGCCGCGTGCATGAGGGGTGCGGACCCGCGCGCCGCACGCTTGCGGCCTTCCTGATGGGGCAGGACGCGACGACGCCCGTCCTGTGGATCCTGCCCGCCTGGGTCCCCGAACGCCCGATGCCCGACGGCCTTCTGGCCTGGGCCAACCCCGCGCGCCTCATCCTTGTCGCCGCGCGCCGGCCAGAGGACATGCTCTGGGCCGCGGAAGAGGCGCTGCGCGCGGGCGCCGTCCCCCTCGTCATCGCCGACCTGCTGGAGGCACCCGCGCTGACCCCCGTCCGCCGCCTGCAACTCGCCGCCGAGGCGGGGGCCGAAACTGCGCCCGCCCTGCCGCCGCTCGGCCTCCTCCTGACACCCGGAGAGGGTGGCGCCGTAGGCACCGACAGCCGCTGGCATCTGGCGCAATCCCCGGGCGGCGGCTGGCGGCTTGCCCGTCTCCGCGCCCGCCGCGACCCCCCCGCCACATGGGATCTCAGCCCCAGCGAAGACGGCGTCGCCGCCACCCCCGCGCGGGCCGTGACCCCGGCCTGACCGGTGCGCCACGCACCCCCTCGCCGCAAGAACGGCCAGACCGTACATCACTCGACGGCCGCCCACCCCTTCCTTGCTGCAGAAGTACCCTCGGAGAGGGTGAAGGCCCAGCCGGGCCGAGGGGGGCGGAAGGCCCCCTGCGCCGCCTCAGCCCCGCGCGCGCGCCAGGTTCGCCTCGACCGTCTTCACCTCGGCGCTCTCGGCCCCGAAGGCCGTCGTCAGCACCCCGATCGCCTCCTCGAACAGGGGCACCGCCTCGGCCCCCCGCCCCGCCGCGACCAGCACCTGGCCAAGGTTGTTCAGCGTGCGCGCATAGTCCGGATGCGCCCGCCCCGGCGCCACCGCCAGCGTGTCGAGCACGATGCGATAGCCCGCCTCGGCCTCCGCAAAGCGGCCCGTCTCGCGCAGGCGTTCGGCCACCAGGGACAGCCGCGCGGCATGTTCGGGATGCGCGGGCGGGAAGGCGGCTTGCGTCACCTCCAGCACCTGCACCCACGTTTCGCCCGCCTCGGCGCCCTTGCCTTGCGCGGTCAGGAAGGTGGCCAGCACCCCCAATTGCGCCGCCGTGCCGGGGCTTGCATCGCCCTCGACGCCCGCGACGATCCCCGCCGCCTCGCGGTACAGCACCTCGGCCTCGGCCGCCCGGCCCGTCGCCGCAAGGAGTTCGGCGAGGTTGGCCCGCCGCAGCGCCACATCGGTGCTGCGTTCGCCCAGAACCGCGCGGTCCACCTCGACCGCTTCGCGGTACAGCTGCTCTGCCTCGGCCACCCGGCCTGTGGCCCTCAGAAGCGCCCCCAGATTGTTCAGCCGCTGCGCAAAGCCGGCATCCCGCACCCCGTTTGGCCCGCGCCCGATTGCCACTGCCTCGCGCAGCAGGGGTTCCGCCTCGCCGCCCCGCCCGGCGGCGATCAGCGTCTGTGACACGGCTGCCAGCGCATCGCCATGCGCGCCGCTGCTTTGCCCGAACACCCGCACCGCCGCCGCCAGAAGTGGCGGGCCATAGGCCTGCGCCGTCGCCATATCCCCCGCCAGCCGCGCCGCGCGCTCTGCCTCGAGCAGATGCGGATAGGTCGCGTCCAGCGCCGCCGCCCGCACGTAAAGCCGCGCAGCCTCGACGCGCGCGCCCCGCGCCGCAGCCAGTTCGCCCGCGACAAAGGCGGCCCGCGCCGCGCGCGCCACCTCGGCCTCGGCCACGATCCGCGCTTCGGACAGGGCCGCCTCGGCCCCGGCGGCGTCGCCCTGCGCCAGGGCTGCCTGTGCGGCCTGCACCCCCAGCAGCATCCCGCTGCCCTGCGCCAGATCGGCCAGCGCATCCAGCCGCCCGGCCAGCGCCTGCACCGCGGCCAGCGCCACATCCGGATCGGCCAACCCCTGCCGGACCTGCGCAAGCTCGGCCAGGATCGCGGGCTTGGCCGTGTCCTCCGCCACCTCCAGCCGCGCCACCAGCGCCGCCTCGCGCGCCCGCAGGCCCGCCACCACGCTGTCCCGGCTTACATCGGCGGTCTGTGCGACGGCCTGGCTGACATGCTGGTCCGGCGCCAGCGCCATCCATCCCGCACTGCCCGCCGCCGCCAGCAGAACTGCCGCCGCAGCCACGCCGATCCGCCGCCCTGCCATGTGCCTGCCCCTCTGCTGCCGCGCAAAGCCTACAGTCCGCGCGCCCCTGCCACAAGGGCTACACGCCAACCCACCCGTTGCCCCAACATCCGGGGTTGCACCGCCGCCTCAACCCGATCACGCTGTCGCATCCCTGTCGGACGCCGCCCGATGCGCCTGTTCCTGTCCTTTGCCACGCTGTTCCTGTCGGTTGTCCTTCTGCAGATGGGCCTCGGCGGGGTTGCCGTCCTTGACGCCATCTCGGGCGTGGGCCTTGGCTTCTCGACGGCGCAGGTCGGGCTTTTGGGGTCGGCGCATTTCCTCGGCTTCTTCATCGGCTGCTGGTGGGCGCCAAGGCTGATGGGAACGGTCGGCCACTCCCGCGCCTTTGCCGCCTTCACGGCGGCAGGCACCATCGGGATCCTCGCCCACATGCTGGTGATCGACGCCTATGCCTGGGCGGTGATGCGGATGGC
>CAZVIS010000317.1:0-4022 GCA_964627355.1 uncultured Rhodobacterales bacterium | reverse complement strand
TATCAGATTCCCGACGTATCGGTCGTGAACCAGTCCAACACGCAGGGCAACAATGCGAATTGGCAATTCGAGATGCCCTATGTGGCGGGAGATCATTCGCTGGGACAGCCCGTAAACATGTCGGTCAGTTCGTTTCAACCGGTCAATATGATGCTCTGGCAGGCCGGCAACTCGATCCGCAATGCGATCATGGCAGCGACACATTAGGGCAGCACACACACACTCCGCTCCCACACACCCTTTTCCATGCAGTATGACTACACCTACGTTCAGGGCAGTCGGCAGGACTCCACCTACAAGCCGTCGGTGCAGACAACCGTCTTCACCGTCCCGGTGCCCCCGAAGCAAAACCCCCCGACACTGACCGCCGTGACCTAGCCCGGAGGCGCGACTGACGCCCGATGATCGGGCCCCGCCGCGAAGCCTCGAACCAACTCCACGAACTCAACCGAGGAGCCTTGCAGTGCAGAAATTCGAGAACGTCTGGGGCGAGATCCTTGCCCAGTCCTGGAGCGATCCGGCCTATCGCCAGCAGGTCGCGGCCGATCCAACCGCAGTCCTGAAGGCGCGCGGCATCGAGGTGCCCGAGGGGGTCGTCTTCAGCGTGGCCCCCGTCGAGAACACGACCGATCTGCACAGTTCGGTTCTGGTCCTCCCGTTCCCCGAACGGCCGGCGATGACGGCCCTGGGTGCTGGCGACCCTCCACCCCCTCCCAATGGCGGCGGCAGTGGCGGCGGCGGCGGCGCCTCCTGCTGCTCCTCCTCCGTCCTGTGCTGCTGCTGCTGCCCCTGATCCGTCCGCCCCCTTCTCCGAGACACTGAAAAGGACATGCCCATGGCACAATCCGAATTCTACAAGAAATGGGGTGAGATCCTCGCCCAGACTTGGGCCGACCCTGCCTATCGCAGCAAGGTCGAGGCGGATCCAGCCGCCGCCCTGACCGATCAGGGGATCGCGGTGCCGAAGGGCGTCGTTGTCAGCGTGAAGCCGATGGACGAAGCGCCGGGAAGCGCGACGGTTCTGGTCTTGCCATTTCCGCCCGCCCCTTCGGCTCCCGGGTTGCGCAGCCCCCAAAACAGTGCTCAGGCGGAACTGGCCTTGGCCGCCGGCTCTTGCTGCTCCTCCTCGGCAATCAGTTGTTGCTGCCCATGAACCGACAGTCCTTTGGCATGTCAGGGAACCTGGCGGCTGGCCAAAGCGGCAAGACCCGCTACAGCGTCCACCCGGACTGGGACCTGCGCCCGCTTCCCGGCATCGGGCTGGTGGCTGTCGACGAAGATCGCGCCGACTATCTGGTGGGCTCGGCCTTCGAGCGCATCGCACGGCAGGTCACCGATCGCAGCCTTGACGCGGGCCTGCTGGCTGACGGACTGGACGATGCCGTCGAGATGGCCAACCATATCTATGCACTCGGTGCGCTCGAAGGGCGTGGCCTTCTGATACGTCAGCCGACCGAGGCGGCAAGGGCAGAGGCGGTAAGTGCAGAGGCGCCGATTGCCGTTGCGGTGGGAAACCTGTCGGACCTTGACCTGGCCCATCTGACCGCAGCCATGCGGGCGAACGGGATGGCGCCTTCGACCGAGGACGATGCGCAAATTGCAGTGCTTTTCGTTGCAGACTACCTGCAAGAAGGCGTCGCAGAGGCGGTGGACCGCTTCGCAGCGGTCGGTCTTGCGACCTGCCTTTGCAAGCCGCAAGGCCGCAACCTTTGGATCGGCCCGCGCCTGGGCGGGCCAGAGGGTGCCTGCCCCGGTTGCCTGCACGAAAGCCTGGCCCAGAACGATCGGCTGCGGATCTTCCTGGAAGAGCTCGGCATCGACCGTGACCTGCGACGCTCTCGGCGTCGCCTGCTGTATGCCGAGGCGCTGGCTGCAGCGGTGCTGGCGCGCGCGCTGATCCCTGACAGCCCTGTCGCAGGTACCCTGATCACGCTCGATCAGGAGACATTGGAAACGACGCACCACGTCATAAGTCGCCGCCCCTCCTGCCGCCGCTGCGGCCCGCAAGTCCAGCCGCCACCCACCGGCCTGACCTTCACGAGCGTCCATGACCGCGACACCGATCGGCTGGTCGAGGCTGAAACGCTGCTCGCCCGGCTCGAGCATCACATCGACCCGATCACCGGATGTGTCCGTTCGGTTCGCCCCTTGCCCGGCTCCGGCCCGTTGCATCTCGCTGCTGCCGAGCATGTGTTCCTGCACAAGCCCGGCGACGCGCCATCGTTCTTCAAGGCTCTCTACATGGCAAGCGGTGGCAAAGGCTCCACCGCCACCGGTGCCCGGCTTGCCGCCCTTTGTGAGGCGTTAGAGCGCTATTCCGGCATCTGGCAGGGCTATGAAACCCGGATCCATGGAGCTTTTGCCGATATCCCTGGCGCAATCTCGCCCGAACTCTGCGCGCAGTGGAGCCCCGCACAATATGGCGACCGCGATGAGCTGAACCGGCGCCACGACAATTTCCAGCGCATTCCCGAACCGCTTCCTCCGGGCCAGCCGCTGTATTGGACCCCTCTTCGTTCCCTCGTCTCGGGCGAGGTCCGCTATCTGCCGACGGCCTATTGCTATTATGGCGGGGGCAGCGGCCTGGACTGGCGGTACTTCTATTCGGACTCCAACGGAATCGCCGCCGGAAGCGATCTGGTCGAAGCGACCCTGCATGGCTTGCTCGAGCTATTCGAGCGTGATGCCGTGGCGATCTGGTGGTATAACCGCATCCAGCGTCCAGGTGTCGATGTTGCGGCCTTCGAGGACAGTCTGATCGACGCGATCTGCGCGCATTTCGATGACCTTGGCCGGGATGTGAGGGTCCTCGACATTACCAATGACCTCGAGATGCCTGTCTTTGTGGCGGTGTCTGCCTGCCGGGATCGCGACCGCGAGGATATTGTCTACGGCTTCGGGGCCCATCCGGATCCGGTTTCGGGCATCCGTGCAGCATTGATGGAGCTGACGCAGACCTTGCCCTGCGTGGCCGATCGCAACCCCGACGGCAGCACCGCTTATCGTCCGATCAACTCGGATTGCATGGTCTGGTGGGAGAATGCCAGCCGCGCCTCGCAACGCTATCTCTGCCCATCCCCGGGCCCGATGCGCGGCCCCGCCGACTACCGTCCGGCGCCTCCCACGTTGCGCGCACGGGTCGAAGCGATGATCGACGGCCTTGCCGCGCGCGGCTTTGACGTGCTGCTGCTCGACCAGAGTCGGCCAAACATAGACCTTGCGGTGGCCAAGGTCCTTGTGCCGGGGTTGCGGCACTTCTGGATGCGGTTCGGACCCGGACGTCTTTACGACGTGCCTGTGGCGCTTGGCTGGCAAGGGGCGCCCCTGGCCGAGCATCAGCTGAACCCACTCCCGATCTTCTTCTGACCGGATGGCTGGACGATGGGAATTGAACAGTCTCTGGCCTTTCCCAATCAGGTCCGGGTGACGCGCGGCCCTGCCGACGACATCCGGCTGGAAGGCCCGTACCAGAGCCTCTCGGTCCCGTCAGAGGCCGTCGCCTTGCGCGCACTCGTCGAACGCATCCTTGCAGGCACAGCGACGCGCAAAGCGCTCTTTCCCGACGACGGACTCGACGCAGTAGCGCGGGCAGAGCGGTTGCATTACCTCGACATGCTCAATCGTTCGGCCTTGCTCGATGCTGTTTTCGAGGACGACACCGGTTCGGTCTTGCGCCTGCACAGTCAAGCACCGGCGGCGCTGCGGCCGCTTTGGTACGACGACGGGCCCCTTCGGCAAGGCTCGATCCGGTTGTCACCCCGGGCGCTGATGCGGTGGGTCGAGGGCGGACTGCGACTCGAGTCTCCATTTACGGGCCGCTTCGTGACCATCGGCGACCCCGCGTCGGTGGCGCTGCTCGACGATCTTGCCAAGGGAGCGATGATCGATGCGCTGGCCGAAAGCCACCCTACTGACCTCGTGCGCGCGATGCTCCATGTTCTGGACGCGCTGCATCTGGTCGATGGCAAGGCAGTGTCCGGCCCGTTCTGTGAGTTCGTCGTGGTTGTCTTTCAGTCCCGCTC
>CAZVIS010000316.1:0-4034 GCA_964627355.1 uncultured Rhodobacterales bacterium | reverse complement strand
TCGACACGCCGCTGACCGGCTGCATGGGCGGTGTGCGGATCGAGGCGGGGCGGTCGGCCCCTGTGATCGGCGTGGCCGCAGGCACCGGCAAGCGGCCCGCCATCCTTGCCGCGCTGAAGGGTCGCCTCATCAACGGCCTCGTCACTGACGAATCGACGGCTGCTGCCCTGTTGGGCTGACTTTCGCGGAACCCGCTCGGAAATCAGGCGATTCTGTGATTGACTTTTCTCTGTTCCAGAGTGAGTATTTCCTCATAGCATGAGCAAATGCTCATCGCTGAGGGAGGAATGACATGACCATGACGATGCGGGCGCTTCTCGGCGCCTGCGCGGTGGCCGCGCTTGCCAGCGCCGCTGCCGCGCAAACGACGATCACTGTCGCCACCGTGAACAACGGCGACATGATCCGGATGCAGGGCCTGATGGACGACTTCTACGCCAAGCACCCCGACATCAAGGTCGAGTGGGTGACGCTGGAAGAGAACGTCCTGCGCCAGAACGTGACGACCGACATCGCCACGAACGGCGGTCAGTATGACGTGCTGACCATCGGCACCTACGAGGTTCCGATCTGGGGCAAGCAGGGCTGGCTCGCCAGCCTCAACGACCTGCCCGCCGACTATGACGTGGATGACCTGCTTCCGGCGATCCGGGGCGGTCTGACGGTCGATGGCAACCTCTACGCCTCGCCCTTCTATGGCGAATCCTCGATGGTCATGTACCGCAAGGACCTGATGGAAGCCGCCGGCCTGACCATGCCCGACGCTCCGACCTGGGCCGACATCGAGAAGGCCGCCGCCGCGATGACGGACAAGTCCAAGGAACAGTACGGCATCTGCCTGCGCGGCAAGGCCGGCTGGGGCGAGAACATGGCCTTCCTGACCGCCATGTCGAACTCCTTCGGCGCGCGCTGGTTCGATGAGGCCTGGAAGCCCCAGTTCGACAGCCCGGAGTGGAAGGCGACGCTCGACACCTATCTGGGCCTGATGAACAACTACGGGCCCCCGGGTGCCTCGTCGAACGGCTTCAACGAGAACCTGACGCTGTTCCAGCAGGGCAAGTGCGGGATGTGGATCGACGCGACGGTTGCCGCGTCCTTCGTGACCGGCAAGGACTCGACCGTGGCCGACAAGGTGGGCTTCGCGCTTGCCCCGGACAATGGCCTCGGCAAGCGGGGCAACTGGCTCTGGGCGTGGTCGCTGGCGATCCCGGCCTCTTCGTCCAAGCAGGACGCCGCCAAGACCTTCATCAACTGGGCGACGAACAAGGACTATCTGGCGCTGGTCGCCAGCAAGGAAGGCTGGGCCAACGTTCCCCCGGGCACGCGGACCTCGCTGTATTCCAACCCGGAGTATGCTTCGATCCCCTTCGCCAAGATGACCATCGACTCGATCAACTCGGCTGACCCGAACGCGCCGACCGTGAAGCCGGTCCCGTATGTCGGCGTCCAGTTCGTCGCGATCCCCGAGTTCCAGGGCCTTGGCACCTCGGTCGGGCAAGAGTTCTCGGCGGCCCTCGCCGGGCAGAAGACGGCGGACGAGGCGCTTGCCGCCGCGCAGACGCTGGTCACCGACGAAATGACGGCGGCCGGTTACATCAAGTAACCGACGCCTGCAGGACCGGCCCCAAGGGCTCCCGGGGCCGGTCCACCCCCCTGCTTCCACGGCTCCTTTCCGTCTGCCGCGCGCCCTATCCCGGGCTTGCGCCCCGGCAGCGGTCCGTCCTTCGGAGAGCGACATGGCCACCGAAAACTCCCGCGCCGCCGCCCGCCTGATGCTGTCGCCGGCCGTCATCCTGCTGCTCATCTGGATGATCGTGCCCTTGGCGCTGACGCTCTGGTTCTCGCTGCAGCGCTACAACCTGCTTTATCCCGATAGGGTCGGCTGGAACGATTTCGCCAACTACACCCGCTTTGTCGCCTCGCCCGCCTTCGTGGGGGCCATCGTCAACACGCTGATCCTTGTCGTGGGCGTGCTGGTCATTACCGTCGTCCTCGGCATTCTGATCGCACTTCTGATCGACCGGCCCATCTGGGGTCAGGGGATCGTGCGGATCCTCGTCATCTCGCCGTTCTTCATCATGCCGCCCGTGGCTGCGCTGATCTGGAAGAACATGTTCATGAACCCGACGAACGGGCTGTTTGCGGAAGCCGCGAAGTACCTCGGCCTGTCACCCTTCGACTTCCTCGGTCAGGCGCCGCTCGCCTCGATCATCCTGATCGTCGCGTGGCAATGGCTGCCCTTCGCTACGCTGATCCTGCTGACCGCGCTGCAAAGCCTGTCCTCCGAGGAACTGGAAGCCGCCGAGATGGACGGCGCCAGCGCCTTCTCGCGCTTCTGGTTCATCATGCTGCCGCACCTCGCCCGGTCGATCACGGTCGTCGTGCTGATCCAGACGATCTTCCTTCTGGGCATCTTCGGCGAGATCCTTGTGACCACGAACGGCGGTCCCGGATCGGCCAGCACCACGCTGCCCTACCTGATCTACAAGGAGGCACTTCTCGACTTCGACGCAGGGACCGCCGCCGCCGGGGGCGTGGTCGCCGTCATCCTCGCCAACATCGTCGCCATCTTCCTGATGCGCGCGATCGGCAAGAACCTCGACGCGTAAGGATAGATCATGGCCCGCGCCGTCACCCCCGCCGCCAAGACCGTCAACACCATCGCCGCGTGGTCGGTCGCCCTCATCCTGTTCTTCCCGATCCTCTGGACCATCCTCACCTCGTTCAAGCCCGAGGCGCAGGCGGTCGCGTCACCGCCGATCTTCTTTGGCTTCGACTGGACCTTGCAGAACTACACAGACGTGAACGAGCAGCGGGACTACTTCCGCTACTTCTGGAACTCGGTCGTGATCGCGGTGGGGTCCACGCTTCTTGGGCTGATGATCGCGATACCGGCGGCCTGGTCGATGGCCTTCGTCCCCGGCCGCAAGACCAAGGATCTCCTCATGTGGATGCTGTCCACCCGGATGATGCCCGCCGTAGGCGTTCTGGTGCCGATATACCTGATCTTCAAGACGCTCGGCCTTCTGGACAGTCGCATCGGCCTTGTCGTCATCCTGATGCTCATAAACCTGCCGATCATCGTCTGGATGCTTTACACCTACTTCAAGGAAATCCCGGCCGAGATCCTTGAGGCGGCAAGGATGGACGGCGCGGGCCTCTGGGCCGAGATCCGGCATGTGCTGACGCCAATGGCGCTGCCCGGCATCGCCTCGACCCTTCTCCTCAACATCATCATGGCCTGGAACGAAGCGTTTTGGACGATCAACCTGACCGTCACCGATGCCGCCCCCCTCACCAAGTTCATCTCGGGGTTCAGCAGTCCGCAGGGCCTGTTCTACGCGAAACTCTCGGCGGCCAGCACCATGGCGATCCTACCGATCCTGATCCTTGGATGGTTCAGCCAGAAACAGCTTGTCCGCGGCCTGACCTTCGGCGCCGTGAAGTGAGGGGATGATGGGACAGATCACACTGAAAGCGGTTCGCAAGTCCTTCGGCGAGGTGCACGTCATCCCCGGCGTGGATCTCACCATCGAGGATGGCGAGTTCGTCGTCTTCGTCGGCCCCTCGGGCTGCGGGAAATCGACCCTGCTCCGCCTGATTGCGGGGCTTGAGGATACGACCAGCGGCACCATCGCCATCGACGGCAAGGATGCGACCTTCCTGCCCCCCGCCAAGCGCGGCCTTGCGATGGTGTTCCAGAGCTACGCCCTCTACCCCCACATGACGGTGCGCAAGAACATCGCTTTCCCGCTGAAAATGGCCGGGATGCCCGAGGCCGAGCAGGCCAAGAAGATCGAGGCTGCGGCCAAGGTGCTGAACCTGACCAGCTACCTCGACCGTCGTCCGGGGCAGCTTTCGGGCGGGCAACGGCAGCGTGTGGCGATCGGGCGGGCCATCGTGCGGGAACCGGCGGCGTTCCTGTTCGATGAGCCTTTGTCGAACCTCGACGCCAGCCTTCGCGTCACCATGCGGCAGGAAATCACCGAACTGCACCAGACGCTGAAGACCACGATGATCTATGTCACCCACGA
>CAZVIS010000315.1:0-4061 GCA_964627355.1 uncultured Rhodobacterales bacterium | reverse complement strand
GGGTGGCAAACTGCCGATCCAGTCGGTAATCGACCGCGTCATCCGCTGGTTCGTACCGGCGGTCATGGCAGCGGCAGGGCTGACGTTTGCCGCATGGCTGGTCCTTGGCACGGAACCCGCGCTGGGTTTTGCACTGGTCAATGCCGTCTCTGTCCTCATCATCGCCTGCCCTTGCGCCATGGGACTGGCAACGCCGGTTTCCATCCTTGTCGGCACCGGACGTGGGGCCGAGATGGGGGTGCTGTTCCGGCGGGGCGAAGCGCTGCAGGCGCTTGAAGGGGTGGCAGTGGTCGCGTTCGACAAGACCGGTACACTGACCGAAGGGCGGCCCGTTCTGACGGACGTGGTCCTCGCCGACGGGTTTGAGCGCAGGCAGGTGCTGGCGGTGGTCGGGGCTGTCGAGGCGCAGTCCGAACACCCGGTCGCGCGTGCCATCGTTGCGGCAGTGGAGCAGCCTCTGGCCGGAGTGACGGGTTTTCGTGCCGTCCCGGGGCAAGGGGTATCGGGGACGGTCGGGGGACAGGTCGTCGCTGTGGGGGCTGACCGTTTCATGGCGGCGCTGAAGATCGAGGTCGGGTCACTTGCCCCCGAGGCTGCGCGCCTGGCCGGGCAGGGGCGGACGCCGCTGTTCGCCGCGATCGACGGCAAGGCGGCGGCCGTGCTGGCGGTGGCCGACCGGGTGAAGGAGACAACGCCCGCCGCGATCCGCGCGCTGCAGGCGCTTGGCTTGAAGGTTGTGATGATCACGGGCGACAATGCGGTGACAGCTGGGGCCATCGCACGGGAGCTCGGGATCGACGAAGTGGTCGCCGAAGTGCCGCCCGAGGGCAAGGTGGCCGCGATCCGGCGTCTCAAGGCGCAAGGATCGGTCGCCTTTGTCGGCGATGGCATCAACGATGCCCCGGCCCTGGCCGAGGCAGAAGTGGGCCTTGCCATCGGCACCGGCACCGACATCGCCATCGAGGCGGCGGATGTGGTGCTGATGTCGGGCCGCCTGACCGGGGTGCCGGACGCCATCGCGCTGTCACGCGCGACACTGCGGAACATCCGGCAGAACCTGTTCTGGGCCTTTGCCTACAACGCGGCGCTGATCCCGGTTGCTGCGGGGGCGCTGTATGCGGCATGGAGCATTCTGTTGTCGCCGGTGGCAGCGGCGGCCGCGATGGCGCTGTCCAGCTTGTTTGTGGTCGGCAACGCGCTGCGGTTGCGGAGATTTGTTGCTGGGAGAGGCGCATGAACATCGGACAGGCGGCCCGCGCGTCGGGCGTTTCCGCGAAGATGATCCGCTATTACGAAACCACGGGGCTGATCCCGGCTGTGGGGCGCACGGCTTCGGGCTATCGCGTGTATTCGGCGACCGAAGTGCAGATGCTGCGTTTCATCCGGCGGGCGCGGGACCTTGGGTTCACGGTCGAGGGGATCGCGGATCTGCTGGCGTTGTGGCGTGACCGGGGTCGGCACAGCGCGGATGTCAAGGAACTGGCGCTGGCACAGGTCGCCGATCTGCGGCGGCGCCTCCTGTCCATGGAGGCGAAGGTCGAACCGCTGGAGCACCATGCCGAGGGCTGTCATGGCGACGACCGCCCCGATTGCCCGATCCTCGCCGATCTTGAGGGAGAGACCTCCCGCGTGTCCCCTGGCCCTCGCGGTGTACCGGTGTTCGGGCGGCGCTAGATGCGGGTTCCGCGTGTCGCCGCTGCGATCCAGACCAGTACCAGCGCCAGCGACAGGACAGCGTTCCAGGATGCCATCGAAAGACCCGCCATCGACCAGGCCACCTCGTCGCAGCGCACGATCGGGGCGGCGAGGATCTGGTTGAGCAGTTCCTCTGACGAAATTCCGCTGATGGGACCAGAGGTGCAGGTCGTCGGGCCTTGCCACCACGCCCGTTCGATGCCGGTGTGGTAAAAGCCGATCCCCGCCGTCGTCAGGGCAGCACCTGCGCCCAGCATCGGCAGCACCCGGCCCGGCAGGACGAGCGCCACCAGCCCCAAGAAAACCGCCGCCGCATGCGGCCAGCGCTGCCACAGGCAGAGCTTGCAGGGCGCCATCCCGCCGAAGTGCTGAAAGGCAAGGGCCCCAGCCAAAAGGGCGGCCGATCCAGTCAGGGCCAGGGCCACCAGAAGGTTTCTTGTCATGCCCTACCCTGCACGTTGATCGGCTGGACCATACGCGGCAATGCGGTCGGGGTGAAGTCACACCACTGCCACCGGATGGGGCTTAGGACCATGCCGCCGCAACTATCCCTGACCTCCCGATTCCTTCGGACGCGCGATGGCATGGAACGGCCGACAGGGCAGGCGCACCATCGCGGACTTTCGCCGCAGTTCTGGGGCAGGCCTGCGCCCGGGAGGAGTTGTGGTTCCGATGCGCGGTCCTGCGTGCATGGACGTGGTCAGATCGGCCGTGTTGGCGGGGCGATGATGGCAGCGGGCGAGGTGGGCGCGGCGCTTCGGGCTTGGCAAATCGATGCCTGAATGACCGTCCTGGCATTGCAGCGCGAGCCTGCGATTGACGCGCCGGGCGCCGCGGGCTAAGGCGGCGTCCGGTGGCCCGAGTGGCGGAACGGTAGACGCAGGGGACTCAAAATCCTCCGCCTTTGCGGGTGTGCGAGTTCGAATCTCGCCTCGGGCACCATCTCTTCAGTCACAGGGATCTCGGAGTTGCCCGGCCGCGCTTCGGACAGGTGATTCGCGAAAGAGATTCCATACTGGTTCCTATTCGTGGAATGTTCTGCCTCTGCGGCTGGCCTTTCCTCGATCTGGAAACTCTTTGCCTGCAAAGATCGCACTGGCCAGACCTTGCGCCGGCTTGGACGAGAAAAAGTCAGCGATCGGCAAGGTTTCATCGCGCCGAACCAATGAAACGGCCAGGCGGGCGGCCCAGCAAGCATAGATCTTTTCAATCAAGGCATTAGTCCAAGTGATGCCTTCCGGCTCGTGTCCGTTGCGAAAACGGCACTCTCCCCATGCGCGAGGTCGGCAAAAGTGGCTCTTCCTTGAGCATGAGTCGCTCCGCCTCACGGCGCCGGGCGCCCCGCATTTTGCGCTTTGCGCCTTCTGCCCCGGCGGCTAAGCACAACGTGTGGTGGGTTTCGGTCATCCTGGTGGGGGAATGTTCCGGTGCTGCAGCGTCCCAGTTCGACGCGCGGTCTGGTGCAATTCGCGCAACGCAGCCTCTGTGGGACGCATCCTTTGACCGGGCTCTGATCGAGTTGCTTGTTTCGGGTCGCCTTGCCGATCCGGATGTTCTGTGTGGCGGGCCGTTCCGGGCACGTTGGTGGAGACGAACTGAGAATGACCGGTTCTTTGGGTTCTTACGGCGGGCATGATGACGACGACTGCGGCCCCCGGCGCGACGGGATCGTGTCGGGAACGGCAGGCAATGATCTGATCGACGCTGCCTATCGGGGCGACCCTGACGGAGACCGGGTGGACGCACGAGACGCGAACATCTACGGCGACGCCCCGAACGATGACCGGATCTCTGCAGGCTATGGCGACGATACGGTTGTCGCCGGTCTTGGTGATGACACCATCGATGGTGGCTCGGGACACGACCGTATTTTCGGCGGGGCCGGCAGCGACCTTGCCTATGGTCAGGCTGGCAACGACCTGATCGACACGCAAGGCAGCACCCCCTTGCCGGATCGTGGCTATCCCGGTCTCTACCCGTCGGACTGCGATCCCTATGACGATCGTGACACGGTCTTTGGCGGGACTGGGGATGACACTATCCGCACCGGGGACGACCGGGACCTGATCTACGGGGGCGATGGCCACGATGTCATCGACGCCGGGTTTGACGACGATGTTGTGTATGGCGGGCTGGGCAACGACAAGATCGTGGGTGGCGAAGGTTCGGACTGCATCGACGCAGGCTCGGGCGACGACCTGATCTACGGGGGCCTTGGGCCGGGCGCACCGGATGCGGTGAACATCCCCGATGCGGCAGGCGACAAGGTTCCTCAGAACGGCCGCGACTACATCCTGGCCGGGACCGGCAACGATACCGTCTATGGCGGTGACGACGACGACACCGTCTATGGCGGCAGCGGCAAC
>CAZVIS010000314.1:0-4077 GCA_964627355.1 uncultured Rhodobacterales bacterium | reverse complement strand
GAGGACCTGCGCTACCGCGCGGGCGGCATCAACCACATGGCCTTCTACCTGAACTTCGAGGCGCGGAACCCCGACGGCACCTACCGCGACCTCTACCCCGCCCTGCGCGAAGGCTACCGCGCCGGCCGCATTCCGCTCGAATCCGACTGGAACCCCCGCTGCCCCAACCTCGTCCGCTACGAGGCGATGATGCACCTCGGCTACTTCGTGACCGAGTCTTCCGAGCATTTCGCCGAATACGTCCCGTGGTTCATCAAGTCACACCGGCCCGATCTCATCGACACCTACCGCATCCCCCTCGACGAATACCCCGTGCGCTGCGAAGAGCAGATCGCCCGCTGGACCACCCAGGCCGAGGCCTACCGGACGGCGGACAAGATCGAGGTCAAACCCAGCCACGAATACGCCGCCACCATCATGAACGCGGTGACGACGGGAGAGCCTGCGGTGATCTACGGCAACATCGCCAACCGCGGCTATATCCCGCAACTGCCAGAAGGTGCGGCGGTCGAGGTGCCCTGCCTTGTCGATCAGAACGGCATCCAGCCCACTGTCGTCCGCGACATCCCCCCGCAACTGATCGCCCTGATGCGGACGAACCTGAACGTGCAGGAACTCACCGTCGCCGCCCTGATGGAGGAGAACCGCGAGCATGTCTATCACGCCGCCATGCTCGACCCCCATACGGCGGCGGAATTGGACCTCCGCCAGATCCGCGCCCTGATGGACGACCTGATCGAGGCGCATGGCGACTGGCTGCCCGAGTGGCTGCGCCCGCGAAAGGCCGCTTGAACGCCCCTTCATCTTGGCAGAAGTATCCCCGCCGGAGGCTCCCACCCCTCCACCAGACCGAAGGCCCGCCATGCAAGACCTGCCGATCTTCCCCGACCTGAAAGGCAGGTCCGTCTTCATCACCGGTGGCGGCTCTGGCATCGGCGCGGCCCTGACCGAAGGCTTCCTGCGCCAGGGCGCCCGCGTCGCCTTCTGCCAGCGGCGGGATCCGGGTCCCTTCATGGACGAGATGGAGAAGAAAACCGGCAACCGCCCCCTCGGCCTTGCCTGCGACATCACCGATACCGAGGCGCTGCGGGCGACGGTGGCAGCGGCGGCCGAGGCGCATGGGCCGGTGCGGGTGCTGGTCAACAACGCCGCCGACGACGCCCGGCACGAGACGCTGGCGACCGACGTGGCCTTCTGGGACTGGTCGCAATCCGTCAACCTGCGCGCCTATTTCTTTGCCAGTCAGGCGGTGATCCCGGGCATGCAGGCCGCAGGCGGAGGCGCGATCGTCAACTTCTCCTCGATCAGCTACATGATGGCCGACGCAGGCTACATCGCGTACATCACCGCCAACGCAGGCATCACCGGCATGACCCGCAGCCTCGCCCGCGAATTTGGCAAGGACCGCATCCGCGTCAACGCCTTGGCGCCGGGATGGGTGATGACGCAAAAGCAGAAGGAGCTCTGGGCGACGCCCGAAGGCGTGGCCGAGTTCCTGAAACGCCAGTGCATCCCCGAGAGCCTCGCGCCCGATGATATCGTCGGGGGTGCCCTGTTCCTGTCGTCAAACGCCTCGCGGATGATGACCTCGCAATGCCTTGTGATCGACGGCGGCGTGGTGGTGACGGGATGAGCGACGCTATCTCGCCCTCCTGGATTGCGGTGGACTGGGGCACCTCGAACCTGCGCGCCTTTGCCATCGGAGCCCAAGGGGTGTTGGCCGAGGCGGCGAGCGGCGACGGAATGGGGACCCTTTCGCGCGATGCCTTCGAGCCTGCGCTGTTGCGGCTGATCGAGCCGTGGTTGTCCGGACCCGTCGAGGTGGTCGCCTGCGGGATGGTCGGCAGTCGGCAAGGCTGGCACGAGGCGCCCTATCGCGCGGTGCCTTGCGCCCCTGTGGATGCGGCGACGCTGACGGCGGTGCCCACGGGCGATGCGCGGTTGCTGCTGCGGATCGTGCCGGGCTTGAAGCAGATCTCCCCCGCCGACGTGATGCGGGGCGAGGAGACGCAGATCGCGGGCGCCTTGGCGCTGCGGCCGGGCTTCGACGGTGTGCTCTGCCTGCCCGGGACGCATTCGAAATGGGTGCATGTTTCGGCAGGTGAGGTCGTAAGTTTCCAGACTTGCATGACAGGGGAACTGTTCGCGCTGCTCTCGGGCCAGTCGGTCCTGCGACATGGGATGGCCGGGGAGGGGTTCGACGAGGCGGCCTTTGACATGGCCTTGTCCGATGCGCTTTCCCGGCCGGAACGCCTCGCTGCGCGGCTGTTCGGGCTGAGGGCCGAGGGGCTGCTTTCAGGGCTCGCGCCAGCGGCGGCGCGGGGGCGGCTGTCGGGGCTGCTCATCGGGATCGAGCTTGCCGCGACGAGGCCCTATTGGCTGGGTCAGCCGGTGACGATCATCGGGGCGGACCGGCTGTCGGGGTTTTACGCGCGGGCACTGGCCGCGCAAGGGGTGGCGGCGCAGGCGATCCCGGCGGCTGACGCGACGCTGGCGGGGCTGGCGCTGGCACGGGCATGAAGTGAAAGGGCTTTTCCGATGACGCACCGACCCCTCATCGCCATCCTGCGCGGCATCACGCCCGCCGAGGCGCTGCCGGTGGCCCACGCGTTGATCGCTGCTGGGATCACCCGGATCGAGGTGCCTATGAACTCGCCCGATCCGCTGGTCTCGATCGGCTGGATGGCCAAGGCCGTGGGGCAGCAGGCGCAGATCGGGGCGGGGACGGTGCTGACGGTCGCGCAGGTCGAGGCGGTGGCCGAGGCTGGGGGGACGCTGGTCGTCTCGCCCAACACCGATGCCGCGGTCATCTCGGCGACGGTCGCGCGGGGGATGGAAAGCTGGCCGGGCTGCATGACGCCGACCGACTGCTTTGCGGCTCTTGCGGCGGGTGCGACGGGGCTGAAGCTCTTCCCGGCGAGCCTACTGGGTCCCGGCGGTCTCAAGGCGATCAAGGCGGTGCTACCGCCCGAGGTTCCGGTCTACGCCGTGGGCGGCGCGGGGCCCGAGAACTTTGCCCAGTGGATTGCGGCGGGGGCGGCGGGCTTTGGCATCGGGACGGCACTCTACGCGCCCGGTCTGGCGGTGGACGAGGTTGCCGCCCGCGCCCGCGCTATCGTCGAAGCCTTTGACGCGGCGGGCACGGCACAAAAACCCCGGATCGAAAAGCACTACCACGGGGGAGAGCGGGATTGATCTACGACGACCGCGTCTGCACCCTGGGCGAAGGGCCACTCTGGCATCCCCTTCGTGAACAGTTGTTCTGGTTCGACATCCTGGGGCGGCGGCTGCTGACGCGGACGGCCGAGGGGCCGCAGGAATGGCACTTTGCCGAGCGGGTGTCGGCTGCCGGATGGACCGGGCCGGATGGACTGCTGATCGCCTCCGAGACGCAGCTGTTCCACTTCGACCTCGCCACCGGCCTGCGCAGCCCGGTCTGCGCGCTGGAGGCCGAGAAGGCGGGGACGCGGTCGAACGACGGGCGCGCGGATCCGCAGGGCGGGTTCTGGGTCGGCACGATGGGCCTTGGGGCCGAGGCGGGGGCAGGGTCGATCCATCGCTGGTATCGCGGGGAATTGCGAAAGGTATTCAACGGGATCACCATTCCGAACGCGATCTGCTTCCCCGACAACCGCACCGCGCAGTTTGCCGACAGCGCCACGGGCCGCGTGATGCGCGTGGCATTGGATGTGGACGGCTGGCCGTTGGGAGAGCCCGTAACATTCCTCGATCTGTCGCCCGAGGGGCTGACGCCCGATGGCGCCGTCATTGATGCCGACGGGCTGATGTGGCTGGCCGAATGGGGCTCGGCCCGCGTTTCGGCCTATGCGCCCGACGGGGCGCGCGTGCGATCCATCCCTTTCGCGGCGCCGCAGACCTCGTGCCCCGCCTTCGGCGGCACGACCCTCTACTGCACCACCGCGCTGGAGCATATGGACGCCGCCGCGCGGGCCGCCTGGCCCGACTCCGGCAAGACCTTTGCCGCACATGGCGTGGCAAAGGGAAAACCTGAACCGATGGTCATATTGTGAAACGCACACTCGGCGTCTGCTATTACCCCGAACACTGGCCCGAGGA
>CAZVIS010000313.1:0-4102 GCA_964627355.1 uncultured Rhodobacterales bacterium | reverse complement strand
ACCCCTTTGCGAGCTTGGCAAAGACGCCTCCCTCTTGCGCCTCGGGCGCCGCAACCTCGCGGGTCTGGGCGTAGGACTGGGCGGCAAACGCGGTTCTGATGTCCATTCTGGATCTCCCTAACGGCGCAGAAGCTCAAACAGGCTGGCCGTCATCTGGCGCGCCTGATCGAACATCCGCAGGTTTGCGTCGTAACTGCGTTGCGCCTCTCGCGCGTCCGCAATTTCGATGATGAGGTCGACGTTCGAGCCGTCGTAGTAGCCGCTTTCATCCGCCATCGGATGTGCGGGGTCATAGACACGGGTCAATTCGGACCGATCGAGACGGACAGGACCAGTCTCGACCCTTCCGCCCTCGACCGCCTCGCGGAAGCTGATGGTCTTGCGCCGATATCCCGGCGTATCGGCATTGGCGATGTTCTCAGAGGTGTGACGCAGACGAGCGGCCTGCGCTTCCATTCCGGAGGCTGCAAAGCTGAGCGAGGTTGTCAGGTCGGCCATCGACTATCGCCCTCGCCCTAGTGCGAGCCGCGACAGCTCGGACGTGTTGCGATAGATCGCCAGAGCCATCTCATGGCTCTGGCGTGTTTCGGCGGCCTTGACCATCTCGCCTTCGAGCGAGACGGTATTGCCGTTCGGCGCACCGTTGTCGGCGACGATCCGCGCTTCTGCCACCCCGCCGTCCGCGGCCCCGTTCAGGTGGCCGGACCGTGTCGCCTTCAGCGGCGCGGTTTCACTGTAGGTGGCAGCGAAATCGGGAAGGTCTCGCGTCTTGTAGCCGGGCGTGTCCGCCTGCGCGACATTCTCGGCAATGACGCCCATCCGCGCACCCGAATGGGCCGCAAGCGCCTGTGCCATCTTGGTTAGTTCCAGCTTCGGAAACATCGGGGCTTCTCCCTCGACCAACTTCATCCGGGCTTAACGGTGATTCCTTTAGAAACGGTGTGCGTGAACAAAGGGGGTACCGATGGCGGGTGTATTTGACGGATTGCTGGCAGAGGTCGCGGCCGTCGTCCCTGTGGCGCGCTACGGCCGCGTGGTCGATGTCGCGCGCGGAACTCTGCGTGTGGGCGGGCTCGGCGGTGTCTGCGCGGCAGGCGACCGGGTGCGGATTGAAGCGGCAGCGCGCAAGACGGGGGGAGAAGTGCTTGCCCTCGACCGCGATCACGTCACCGTTCTGGCCGAGGACGGGGTCGAGGGGCTGGCGATCGGCGATGCCGTGCGCCACTTAGGCGCGGCGGGAATCGCGCCGGATGACGCCTGGGTCGGACGGGTGATCGACCCCTTCGGTCGTCCGCTTGACGGCCGTCCACTGTTCCGCGGCGCGACGGAGCGCCCGCTCCGCAGCCCCCCGCCGCCGGCCGCGCAGCGCCGCCGCCTCGGGAGCCGCATGGCCACAGGTGTCGCGGTCTTCGACACGATGCTGCCGCTGGTGCGCGGCCAGAGGATTGGTCTGTTTGCGGGCTCGGGCGTGGGCAAATCCTCGCTTCTGGCCAAGTTCGCTCGGGGCGTCGAGGCCGACGTCGTGGTGATCGCGCTGGTGGGAGAGCGGGGGCGCGAACTGCGCGAATTCACCGAGGGCGTGCTTGGCCCCGAAGGCCTCTCGCGGTCGGTGGTCGTGGCGGCGACGTCGGACCAGTCGCCGCTGGTGCGACGGCGCTGCGCCTGGGCGGCAATGGCGGTGGCCGAGCATTTCCGCGACCAGGGCTTGCAGGTGCTGCTTCTGGTGGACAGCGTCACCCGGTTTGCCGAGGCGCACCGCGAGATCGCGCTGGCGGGCGGCGAGGAAGGGTCTCTGCGCGGCTATCCCCCTTCAACGGCGCAGACGATCATGGCGCTGGCCGAACGCGCGGGACCCGGGCTGGAAGGCACGGCAGACATCACGGCGGTGTTCAGCGTGCTCGTCCCAGGGTCGGACATGGAAGAGCCAGTGGCCGACATCCTGCGAGGCTCGCTCGACGGACATGTGGTGATGGACCGCAAGATTGCCGAGCGGGGGCGTTTTCCTGCAATCGACCTGTTGCGTTCGGTCTCTCGCAGCCTGCCCGCGGCGGCGAGTGACACCGAGAACGCGCTGATCGCCCGTGCGCGCCAACTCCTCGGGGTCTGGGACCGGGCCGAGATGATGGTGCAGGCGGGGCTTTACTCGAAAGGGACAGACCCGCTGATCGATACGGCACTGAAGGTCTGGCCCGCGCTGGACGGATTTCTGGCCGAGGATGCACCGGACGGAATTGCCGCGAGCTTTGCGCGGCTGGAGGCCTGCCTCGCCACGCGCTAGGCCGGGTCAGCGCCCGAGGATCGACAGCAGCGAGGATTGGCCCGATTGCAGGATCGTCAGCGCGGCCGAGGTGCGATTGTTGCTTGCGGAGGCTTGCGTCTCGCTTTGCGCGAGGAACCGCCGGATCAGCGCCTCCAGCACCTCGGGCTTGGCGAACTGCCGGATGCCCTCGTCTCCAAAGGCGGCCTCGGCCCGGGACTTGTAGGTGTTCAGTTGCCGATCGAGATCCAGCGTTCCGAAGGACGAGGGCAGGCCAAAGGCGGTCTGGAAGACCTGCCGCAACGGGGCGTTCCCCATAACCGTGAACCACAGCGTGTCCTCGGAAGAGCCCGTGCGGGCCGCAAGCGCGGGCAACTCGCGTTCGGCATTCAGCGCAAGGCGCATCGTGTCATTCTGGCGACCCACGGCGGTCTCGAAACTGCGGGTGCGGAACTGATCGAGGATCTTGTCGGCAAAGTCGGACAGTTGCGTCCGCGGTACCGAGAAGTCGCCAAAGCCAAAGGCCCTGGAAAAGGCTAGGTACTGCTTGTCCGCCAGCCGGTTCGACAGCGCGTCCACCTTGAGCGTGCCGTCTTCCAGCACCTTGCGGATGAAGAACTTGTTGTTGATGTCGTTTTCCAACCCGAAGGCGCCAAGGGCTACGGTCAGCAGGCGGCGGTCGGACACCAACTGCTCTGCCGTCTTGATGCTGCCGATCTTCTCGCGGAAATAGTCTTCGTCCCGCTTGATCGTGGCCGACGCGGCGAAGGCCGCCTGCTGCGTGCCGAGCGTTCGCTTCAGAAAGGCCCAGCCGGCAAGACCGCCAAGCGGAATGACCGGCGTGTAGGTCATGACGGGCGGACCGCCATGAGGCGCTCTTCCCGCGGCAAGAGCCCGCGAAGCGCGCGCAAGGCCTGGTAATGCTGCGCCTCGATCACCGCCTGCGTGGCAGTCGACAAGAGCGTGCGGCTGTCATGATCGGTCAGGACCTGGCTCAGCTGCTCGATCCCTCGGAGCAGCTGATGGCGCGCGTCACCCGCATCGACATCTCCAGACAACACTAGCTGAGCGATGTAGCAGACCCGGCGCACTGGCGTGTTCGCCTCTTCCGGATGGATCGCGTCGCGCAGCCGCAGGATATGCGCGTTCGGCGTGACCACGGCGAGACGCGAACGGCGGTCGCCATTCTCGATCACCGCGCCGTTGATCAGCACCCGCTCATGCGGCCCAAGCTTGAGGACAAGACCGCTCACAGGCTGCCCCCCTCACCGCGTAGGCCGCGCATGACGGCCGTGTTGATCTCGACCAGCGCATCGGCCGTGGCAGACCCGTCGAGGACCTTGCGGCTGTGCGCGGTGGTGAATTCGAAGAGGTAGAAGAGCTGCGCGCGCAAGGTGGCAGGCAGCGCATTGCCGGGGTCGGCGACATCGATGGCCAGTGTGCGCCACAGGGTCGTATTGTCGTAAAGGGCGCGGACCAGGGCAGGCCGATCGGTTGCGCCACGTGAGACAGCCGCCGTGATGGCCCGGGTCACGCGAGCAAACAGATCGTACTCGATGGCACGGGTCGAACGGACAGGCGCATCGGGCCGGCCGTAGGCGCTGAGCGCCGGGTGGTGCATGTGCACGGCGTGTATCCTTGGTCTGCGGGAAAAGGGGGGAGGCCGCGCCCGGGGGCTGCGGGGGCAGGGAAAGGGGGCGCCGCGGCGCCCCCTCCCGTCACGCGATCAGCGGAACAGAGACAGGACGTTCTGCGGCTGCTGGTTGGCGATCGACAGCGCCTGGATGCCCAGCTGCTGCTGCACCTGCAGGGCCTGCAGACGGGCCGAGGTCTCTTCCATGTCGG
>CAZVIS010000312.1:0-4129 GCA_964627355.1 uncultured Rhodobacterales bacterium | reverse complement strand
TCCGTCTGCCTCCGCTTCACCGACCCCCGCATCCCGGATGGTGCGGCCTTCGCCAAGGCCGTGACGGCACGGCTGGAAAAGGCGGGCGTGGCGCTGGACGCAGGCGCCTACCGCGACGCGCCCCCGGGCCTGCGCATCTGGTGCGGATCGACGGTCGAGACCGCCGATGTGGCCGCCCTGATGCCCTGGGTCGAATGGGCCTACCGGTCCGAGATCGCCACCCTTCCCGCCGCCGCCTGACCTGCCGCTCATCCGCCCTGACGGGCGTCCTCGCTCGTGCCCCGCGCCAGCGAAGAGGCCCGTCAAGGGCCGATGAGCGCCCCCACATGCACGGAGAATCCCATGCCCCGCGTCCTCGTTTCCGACGAACTTTCCGAAACCGCCGTCCAGATCTTCCGCGACCGGGGGGTGGAGGTCGACTACCTTCCCCAACTCGGCAAGGACAAGGACAGGCTGGCCGAGATCATCGGCCAATATGACGGCCTCGCCATCCGGTCGGCCACCAAGGTGACCGAGAAACTCCTCTCCCTCGCGCCGAACCTCAAGGTCATCGGGCGGGCGGGGATCGGGGTGGACAATGTGGACATCCCTGCGGCCAGCAAGCGCGGCGTGATCGTGATGAACACGCCTTTCGGCAACTCGATCACCACCGCCGAGCATGCCATCGCCATGATGTTCGCCGTGGCCCGGCAAATCCCCGAGGCCAATGCCTCGACCCATGCCGGCAAGTGGGAGAAGTCGCGGTTCCTGGGGGTGGAGCTCTTCAACAAGATCCTCGGCGTGATCGGGGCGGGCAACATCGGCGGCATCGTCTGCGACCGGGCCCTCGGCCTCAAGATGAAGGTGATCGCCTACGACCCCTTCCTCAGCGAAGAGCGGGCAAAGCTGATGGGTGTCACCAAGGTCGAACTCGACGACCTCCTCGCCCGCGCCGATTTCATTACCCTCCACGTCCCCCTGACCGACAAGACGAAGAACATCCTGTCGGCCGAGGCCATCGCCAAGACCAAACCCGGCGTCCGCATCATCAACTGCGCGCGCGGGGGTCTGGTGGACGAGGCGGCGCTGGCCGCCGCCCTCACTTCGGGCCATGTCGCAGGGGCCGCCTTCGACGTGTTCGAGGTCGAGCCTGCGAAGGACAGCCCCCTCTTCAACCTGCCGAATGTCGTGGTCACCCCCCACCTCGGCGCCGCGACAACCGAGGCGCAGGAGAACGTGGCCCTGCAGGTGGCCGAGCAGATGTCAGACTACCTGCTGACCGGCGCCGTGCAGAACGCGCTGAACATGCCGTCCGTCACCGCCGAAGAGGCCGCCGTGATGGGCCCCTGGATCAAGCTCGCCGAACACCTCGGCGCCTTCATCGGCCAGATGACGGACGAGCCGATCAAGGCCGTCAACATCCTTTACGATGGGGCGGTGGCCGGGATGAACCTTGCCGCGCTGAACGCCGCTGTGATCGCGGGCGTGATGAAGGCCACGAATCCGGACGTGAACATGGTCTCGGCCCCGGTGGTGGCGAAGGAGCGGGGCATCCAGATCTCGACCACGCGGCAGGACAAGTCGGGCGTGTTCGACGCCTACATCAAGGTCACGATGGTGACGGACAAGCGTGAGCGGTCCATCGCAGGCACCTGCTTCAGCGATGGCAAGCCGCGCTTCATCCAGATCAAGGGCATCAACATCGACGCCGAGATCGGGCGCCACATGCTCTACACGACGAACGAGGACGTGCCGGGGATCATCGGCCTGCTTGGCATGACGATGGGCAAGAACGGGGTCAACATCGCGAACTTCACCCTCGGGCGGTCGGGCGTGGGGCAGGACGCCATCGCGATCCTGTACCTCGACCAGCGGATCGACCCCAAGGTGGTGGATACGCTGGAGGGCACGGGTCTTTTCCAGCAGGTCAAGGCGCTGGAGTTCAACGTGGCCTAACGGGCCTCTCCTTCATCTTGGCTCAAATATCCCACGGGGGTGCGGGGGTGTGAAACCCCCGCTTCCACCCCTCAGCCATGCGCCCCCCAGGGCCCATGGGCACCCGGTAGCCCGTCCACCCTCTTGAACCCATGTGCGCCGAAGAAGTCGCGCTGGCCCTGGATCATGTTCGCCGTCCCCCGCGCCGTGCGCATCGCGTCAAACCACATCAGCCCCGCCGCCAGTGCAGGCACCGCGTGCCCCGCCAAGGCCGCCGCCCCGACCACGCGGCGCAAGGCACCATGCGACGCCTCCATCCGCGCGGCGAAGGCGGGGGCGAGGATCAGGCTGCGGGCGGGATCCTCGGCCAGCGCCACGGCCATGTCGGTCAGCATATCCGACCGGATGATGCACCCCGCGCGCCAGACCTTGGCCACTTCGGGTAGGGGCACACCCCAGCCGAACTGCTCGGACGCCGCCGACAGCATCGCGAAGCCCTGCGCATAGCAGAGGATCTTGCCCGCGATCAGCGCGCCCTCCAGATCCCCGTCGCTCAGCGTCACCGGCCCCGGCGCGGCGCCGAAACGCGCCTGCCCCGCCGCCCGTTCGGCGACCCTGGCCGAGACGTTGCGGGCGGCCACCGCGGCCTCGATCACGGGCACCGGGGTTGCAAGATGCTGCGCCTCGATCGCGGTCCAGCGGCCTGTCCCCTTTTGCCCCGCGGCGTCGAGGATCACGTCGAGCATCGGCGCGCCTGTGACAGGGTCCACCGCCCGCGCGACCTCGGCGGAAATCTCGATCAGGTAGGACCGCAGCGCCCCCTCGTTCCAGCGGGCAAACACATCCCCGATGGCGGGGGCCGCCAGACCCATCCCGTCGCGCATCAGGCCATAGACCTCGGCGATCATCTGCATGTCGGCGTATTCGATGCCGTTGTGGACGGTCTTGACGAAATGCCCTGCCCCGCCCGGACCCATCCATGTGGCACAAGGCACCCCGTCCGGCGCCCGCGCCGCGATGTCGGTCAGGACAGCCGCCACCCGCTCCCACGCCGCCCTTGGCCCGCCCCCCATGATCGAAGGTCCATGCCGCGCGCCGTCCTCACCACCCGAGACACCCATGCCGACAAAGGGCCAGCCCTCGACCTCGGCGGCCTTGGCGCGACGCTCGGTGTCGTGGAACTCGGCATTGCCCGCATCGATGATGAGGTCGTCGGGACCTAGCAGGGGCCGCAGCGCCGCGATCTGGTCATCGACCACAGGCCCCGCAGGCACCATCAGGATGATTGCGCGGGGCGGGCGGATGGCGGCGACCAGCGCCTCCAGCGTCTCGGTCGGCACGATACGGTCGGCCAGGTCGCCCGCGCCTGCGTGAAACGCCTTCGTCACCTCGGCGGTCCGGTTCCAGACGGCGATGCGGTGGCCCTTTTCGGCGATGTTGAGCGACAGCGCCGCCCCCATGGTCCCTAGGCCGATCAGTCCGATCTCTGCAAGCTGCATGGCGCATCCCTCGCTTTGGCCCGGCCCCTCTGGCCATCACCCTGCGGCAAAGCTAGTCTGAACGGCGCCCGTTCGCCACAGGACCCCCATGCCGATCTATGCCATTGGCGACATTCACGGCCATCTCGACCTTCTTGAACGCCAGCACGACCTGATCGCCGCCGACCAGGCGCGGCATGGCGCGGGGACGGTGGTGCATGTGGGTGACCTTGTGGATCGGGGGCCGAACAGCGCCGGGGTGATCGAGTGGCTGCGGCGCGGGCAGGCCGATGGGCAGGATTGGGTCGTGCTCAAGGGCAATCATGACCGGATGTTCGCCCTGTTCCTGACCGACCCGCGCGCGCAGGATCCGGGCCTGCGCCCGGACCTGTCCTGGCTGCACCCCAAGCTGGGCGGGGCGGCAACGCTGGCCTCTTATGGGGTGCGGAATTCGGGCGACCGCCCCGTCGCGCGCGCCCATGCCGAGGCAGTGGAGGCCGTGCCGCCCGCCCACCGGACCTGGATCGCGGGCCTGCCGGTGATGCACCGGGCCGACGGGCTGTGCTTTGTCCATGCAGGCATCCGCCCTGGCGTGCCGCTGGATCAACAGGACGAGACGGATCTTGTCTGGATCCGTGGCGCCTTCCTGACCGATCCCGTCAGCCACGGCCCCCTCATCGTCCACGGCCACACGGCCATCGATACGCCCACCCACTATGGCAACCGGCTCAACATCG
>CAZVIS010000311.1:0-4167 GCA_964627355.1 uncultured Rhodobacterales bacterium | reverse complement strand
AAGATTGCCATGGCCGAGGCGTCGCCCGGCTACCTGCGCCCGGTGCAGAAGGCCCCGCTGACCGCGCCGGAAGAGGCTGCCATCGCCGCCGCCTGCCCGGGCCTGGGCCAGCGGGTCGAGGCGGGGGCGCGCAAGGACGACGTGCTCTGGGGCCCCTGGCTCGACATGCGGACGGGGCATGCGACGGATGCCACCTTGCGCCATGCGGCATCCTCGGGCGGGGCACTCTCGGCGATCCTCACGCATCTCTTGGCCACGGGGACGGTGGGGGCGGTGGTGACGAACGGCGCCGATCCGGTGCATCCAGCGCAGAACGAAACGCGCGTCGTCACCGATACGGCGGGGGTGCAGGAGGCGGCGGGGTCGCGCTATGCCCCCTCGGCCCCGCTGGCGGGGTTGGCGGGGTGGCTGGAGGCGCACCGCGCCACGGGGCAGCGGTACGCCTTCGTGGGCAAGCCCTGCGATGCCGCCGCCCTGCGGGCGCTGTCCTCACGCAATCCAGGGGTGGCGGCAGCCGTTCCGGTGATCCTGTCCTTCTTCTGCGCGGGCGTGCCCTCGCACACTGGCGGCCGGGCGGTGCTCAAGGCGCTGGAGGCGCCCGAGGATCAGGTCGCGGCCTTCCGCTATCGCGGCAACGGCTGGCCGGGGCGCGCGACGGCCACGCTGCGTGACGGGACGGAACGCTCGATGACCTATCACGACAGCTGGGGGAAGATCCTTACCGAGCATATTCAGCATCGTTGCAAGATATGTCCTGATGGATCCGGAATGTCCGCCGACATCGTCTGTGGCGACGCTTGGGAGTCGGACGCTGCGGGCTATCCAAAATTTGACGAAGCCCCCGGCACAAGCCTCATCGTGGTACGCACTCCCCTGGGAGCGGAAATTCTTGCTGCAGCTGAGGCCGCTCAAGTCATTGCCAGTAGTCCTTTTGATGTCGCTGGACTCGAAAGAATGCAGCCCGGTCAGCGCTTCCGGCGCGGGGCAGTGTTCGGGAGACTGGCTGCACAAGCCCTTCTTGGGAAACCGATCCCAAAATTCTATGGCCTGCATCTTCTTGCCGCAGCGAAGAAGGATTCGTTCCAAAAAAACTTGACAAACTTCATCGGCATGTTGCGGCGCGTATTAAGACGCCGGAACTGATCACGCCCTCACAGTAGAAACAACCATGACCCGCCCGATCCGCGCCACCCTGATCATGCACTCCACCCGGTCCGACAACCTCGGCGTCGGCGCCCTTACGGTCAGCGAGGTGGCGATCCTGCGGGATGTGGCGGCGAGCCTAGGTCGCCCCATCGAGATCACCGTGGTGGACTGGAAGGACGTGCGCGCTCCTTACGTCACCGGACCGGATATCCGCGTGGTGGATGCGGACGGGCGGTTCATGCTGAACCCGGCAGGTTACTTCGCGACTGCGTGGCGGTCCGATCTGGTGGTGGACATCGGCGCGGGCGACAGTTTCGCCGACATCTACGGGTCGAGACGGCTGAAGCGGATGTTCGTGCTGAAGTACCTCACGCATCTGGCGGGCACGCCGCTGGTCGTCGCCCCCCAGACCATCGGCCCCTTCACCAAGGGCTGGTCCAAGGCACTCGCCCGCCTGTCCCTGCGCCTCTCGGCCCTCGTCGCCACGCGCGACGCGAAGTCCACCGCTGCCTTGCGCGACCTGGGCTACCGGGGCGAGGCCATCGAGGCCTCGGACGTGGCGCTGCGCCTGCCCTACGACCCCCCTGCCCCGCGCGGAGGCGGCCCCCTGCGGGTCGGGATCAACGTCTCGGGCCTTCTGATGGCGGGGGGCTATACGGGGAAGAACGAGCTTGGCATCGCGCTCGACTACCCCGCCCTGATGCGCGACCTCATCGCGGATTTCCAGGGCAAGGGGGCCGAGGTGCATCTGGTGCCCCATGTCATCGTGGCCTCCGGCCCCATGGTGAAGGAAGATGACGCGCGGGCGAGTGCCCTTCTGGCGGCAGAGTTCCCCGGCACCGTGCTGGCCCCCGCCTTCGCCAGCCCGTCCGAGGCCAAGACCTACATCGCCGGCATGGACTTCTTCCTCGGCGCCCGGATGCACGCCTGCATCGCCGCCTTCTCCTCGGGCGTGCCGGTGGTCCCCATGGCCTATTCCCGCAAGTTCGCAGGCCTTTTCGGCACGCTCGGCTACGACCGCACCGTCGATTGCACCGCCGAGACGGGCACGGCGATCCGCCAGAAGGTCGCCACCGCCTGGGACGACCGCGCGACCCTCAAGGCCGAGGCCGAGGCGGCGCTGGCTCGGGGGCGCGCAAAGCTGGGCGTGTATGAGGCCGCACTGCGCAACTGCATGGGGAAAGTCCGTGTCTGACGCTGCAATCATCATCCCGCATTACAACGACGTCGCGCGCCTGCTCCGTGGGCTTGACGCCTTGGTTCCCCAGCTCGATGCGGAGATCGATCTTGTCGTGGTCGATAACGCCTCGAGTGTCCCGCTCGACCCGGTCCGGGACCGCTTTCCGCAGATCAGGATCGTCACCGAGCCTCTCAAAGGTGCCGCGAATGCGCGCAACCGAGGCGTCGCGGAAACCGACGCCCCGCTGCTGTTCTTCATCGACTCCGATTGTCTGGCCGCGGATGACTGGGTCGCCAAGGCACGAACGACGCTGCAACGAACCGGTGCGGATCTGGTCGGCGGGCGTGTGAACGTGTTCGATGAGACCCCGCCTCCCCGTTCAGGGGCCGAGGCATTCGAGACGGTCTTCGCCTTCGACTTCAAGACCTATATCGAACGAAAGGGGTTCTCAGGGTCGGGCAATCTCGTCACCCGACGCGAGGTGTTCCTGGCCACTGGCCCCTTCATCCATGGCCTCTCCGAGGATCTGGACTGGTGCCGCCGGGCGACGGCCAAGGGGTTCCGCCTGGCCTATGACGACACCCTGCGCGTCAGCCACCCGACCCGGTCGGACTGGCCCGCCCTCGCGCGCAAGTGGCGGCGGCTGATTGACGAGGGTTTTGGTGTGAACGGTAGCAGCCCTGTGCGGCGAGCGATCTGGGCACTGAAGGCGCTGGCGATGCCACTGTCGATTGCAGCCCATATACCCCGTGTGCTGCGCCATCCCGAGCTGACAGGCGGCGAACGGGTCCGCGCTCTGGCCACGCTCGCCCGCCTGCGCCTTATGCGGATGGTCTGGATGCTGCGCCAAGCGATGCGGGGATAGGCCCTACCCCCGCATCCGGAGCACCCGTGCCGGAACCCCGCCCGCGATGGCCCCGGCAGGGATGTCCTTGGTCACCACGGCATTGGCGCCGATCACCGCCCCCTCGCCGATGGTCACGCCTGCGGTGATCACCGCGCCCGCCCCCACCCAGCAGTCCGGCCCGATCACCACATCCCGCTCGACCATCGCCTGATCGGTGATGCGCATTCCTGCCGCCAGCCCGTAATCCGCCGCCGTCACCAGCACGCGCGGGCCAAAGGTCGTCCGCGCCCCCACCGTGATCCGCCCCGAGCTGCGCCCGGCCCAAAGCGCCGTCTGCTCGCCCACCTGCACCTGATCGCCAAGCGTGATGCGTGATCCGTTGCGGAAGGAGGCATTCGGCGCGATGCGCAGATCGCGCCCCTTGGTCACCTCGCGCAAGGGCAGGACATGGGCATAGCCCCAGTAGTGCAACATCCGGAACGGGTGGAGCAGGACCGCCGGATGCAGGAGCGACCGTGCCAGCCGCATCAGCCGCAGCCCGATCCCGTTCGCCTTCACCGCCATGACCGCCGCCCTTTGCAGTCCCGCGGCGACCCCATCACGGGCGCGGGGGCCGTGCAAGCCCTGCGGCGGGGGCAGCACCCCTGTATACATCCCGCATTTCCTGCCACGTTCCCACGTTCCTTCCCATCGGTTTTCCCTGCGGCGGGATCGGGGGGATCGGGCTGGAGAGAGCCCCCTCAGGTCAGCCCGACGATGCCGCCTGCCGTGGTGCCGGTGGCCATCACGCGGGCCACGCGCAGGGGATAGACGACGCCCGCCTGGGCGCCCGAGAAGGTCACCACTTCACCCGACAGCAGCGTCACCCGCAGCGCACCCGCGGTGCCCACATAGACCGCCCGGGTGGCGCGCAAAAGGTCGAGGGTATCGCTTGGCGCCACGGCAAAGCCGCCCTCGGCGGGCGAGGTCAGGCCGGGCTGGTGCGAGGCGAAGG